>JAZSHZ010000042.1:0-33998 GCA_045533555.1 Eubacteriales bacterium | reverse complement strand
ATCCAAGAGACCCGTTTACGGGTAGCAAGTAATCCTATGCGTGGCTGGCAGGCCAATAAAAGACGCACTTGTGCGTTGCCTGTATTATTAGGGCTATGCCCGAAAATGAAAAACCACCCGCTATGCGGGTGGATATTTATTATCAAATTGAAGGGTATCAACCTTGCCCGGAATGACGAACGGAGGGCGGCAGGGTTGCTACCGCCCTGAAACGTCAAGACAACAGAACCGACCCCTTGTCTTGTGTGGCTTTTATTTGACTTTATTTTGATTCATAATAATACCATGCTGACTCTATTGGAATAAGTTTTGTTATATATGGATTTTCAATTTTTTCACCGATAGGACAATATATTATTCCTGCTTCAGATGCCCGCCTGGTCTGTTTGATATAATATATACAGACTTCATCTATTCTCATATTGCTTGTAATTATTTTAAAATTTAAACCCTCTAATATTCTTTCTATACTTTCACTTCTTTCGATTTCGTACTTTAACAAATCCGTTTTTTGAGATGTCTTATCATGGATGATAAAATGAATGCCGTTACCCAATTCAACATCTTCCCAATCTGTTCGAAATTCCGTTCCATACGTCTTTTTTCTAATAGACCAGAAGCCTCTATATTTTATCAACACTGATGAGGAATCAATAAACTCTTTCCTGTTTTCTTTAAACAGGTCAATGATTTCACCTTCTGAATAAAATCTTGCAGTGTTATAAAAAAACATAAAACAGATTGTGCATATCAAAACAATTATGAAAATTATTAACAAAACCTTCATCTTTTTCATATCATCCTCCCATAATTTTGAAAATCAGCTTTAATGGTAGTACTATAGATCCATTATATTCTATAGAATTCGCCCACTCTATCCCTCGTTTTACATTGTAGTAATCAACTTCGGAATCACCATAATATTGACTTGCTTCTTTATTTATTACACCACTCTGCACATAACCCGCTCCTTGATATATAGTTTTGGGGGATAATCCTAGAATTGTTCCTGTATATCCATAGTTTATGTTTCCATAATCTGCAAAAGAGATCAATTTATCATAAAACATAAAATAATTTTGGTTCGTTGGCATCCATTTCGCAGGTTGTTTCTTATAGTCCCAAACAGCATTGTTTTCAACGAGATTATACCATGCGATACCTACTTTTGCTAGGTTTACAATACCAGATTTTTCATCTAACATACTCTTTACCAATTGTCCGTTTTCCCAAAGTTGCTGATTAGCCTGCTCTGTTAGATCTTCATACTGATATTGGTTTGTCCTAAATGCTTCTGCTAAACCGTGTATTTCTGCTTTAGCAGCCGCTGTTTCTGCTTTTTCCCATCTATCAGTTAGATCAATAAGTATATTATATACATCTTGGCTCAATTCACCTTTTTGATATGCCAATTTTTCTTTTTCGGTTATATAGCCACTCGGATCAACGAACATAACTGGATTGTTGTTTGCATACGCATACCAGTTCAACCCATCGCGTATCGGGTCTTCCGAGATGAAGCGTCCTATCGTCGGGTCGTAGTAACGTGCGCGGAGGTAGATAAAGCCGGTTTCTTCGTCGTAGTATTCGCCGCTGTAGCGGAATGGGTTGCGGAGGTGCGGGACGTCGGGGACGCCGTCCCCTACAAGGGATGGTGCAGACTCCCGAGCCTTGTCATCTCGACTGAAGCGAAGCGGAATGGAAAGATCTCATGAGATTTCTCGATGCGGCTTGCGCCTTACTCGAAATGACACGGAGGACGGCGGCATTACCACCGCCCCGAAATAGTGGCAAAAAATGCACGTCCCCATAAACTACTACCAATTACTGTTTTTTCCTTCTTCTTTTTAGTTTTGCGCTTTTCGTTCCGTCTTGCCTCTTACCCTCTTATTGGTTTATTTCTTCTTCGCATAACCTCATTTGTTGTTTATTTGTCAATTTTATTGTAGTGTATGGGGTTGGATTTGTCAAGGGGGATAAAAAAATTACGGGCGGAGCCGAAGCTCCGCCCGACAGTTTCATTCCTCCGTGGGTTCCTCTTTTTTCTGCGATTTTTCGCGCTCTGCCGTGGCTTCACGGAAGAGGACGTATGCCGTCGATGCGACGGGCACGGCGAGAAGCATTCCGACAGGGCCTGCGATGCCGCCGCCTATCGTTACCGCCGCGAGAATCCACATTCCGGGAAGATTTACGCGGCTTCCCATAACCTTCGGATAGACGATATTGCCCTCAAGCTGCTGAAGGATTATGAGGAAAATGACGAATATGACCGCCTTTATCGGGTCAACCGTCAGTATCATAAAGGCTCCGACTATCGCGCCGATAAACGCGCCGACGACGGGTATGAGAGCCGTGACGCCGACGAGCGCACCGACCATCGGCGCATAGGGGATGCCGAGAATGAGCATACCGATCATACAGAGTGAGCCGAGAATGACAGCCTCGAGCGACTGACCGAGAATGAAATTGCGGAAGTTTTCGCTTATGACGGAGCAGGCGTGGAGAGTCCACTTGCCGCTCTTTTCGGGAATCCAGACGCGGATGAGGCGGACTATCTGCTTCTTTAATTTTTCCTTGCCGAAAAGGATATAGACGGCAAAGACGATTGCGATGAAGAAATCGAAAACTCCGCCGACGACGCTGCCGATGGTTCCGACTGCGGTGTTCATAATGTTTCCGCTCTGGTTTTTGAACCAATCCTGCATCGTGGTGAGAAGCTTATCCCATTCGATATTGAGAAGGAGGCTTCCGAGCGGGCGCGCCGCAAGCTCTTCGGCGCTCATTGCGCTTATCGTGCCCGCGAAGTTTATTGCGCCCTCGATAATGACCTTGACTGCCTTGACAAGCTCAGGAATAAGGAGCGAGACGATGCCCGCGATGATTCCGATAATGAGGATAAATGAAATTATGAGCGCGATCGGGCGGCGAAGCTTCTTTAAAAACGGTTTTTTTGTTTTTTTGAAAAGGTACGCCTCGAGCGACCGCATCGGGACGTTGAGAATAAGCGCAAGGATGAGCCCGAGAATCAGTGGCATAACGAGATTCATCGCCCACGAGACCGCGGACGCGACTATGCCGATATTCTGGACTCCGAGAAATATGAGTATGCAGGCGGCAACGATGCCGATTATCCATTTTGAGACGAGCTTTCGCCTTTCGGGTGAAAGATTCATATCGCACCTCCGAAATGTTGATGTATATGATAGTATACCACAATTTTTTCGCAATGTCAGTAAAAATTACAAAAAATCCGTGATATTGAATTGATGTTCATAATATGATAATATAAATGAGGAAAGGAGTGTTTCAAATGAGAATATGCATTTTCGGCGCGGCATCGCCGACGATCGATGCGGAATACATAGAAATGGTTGAGGCTTTGGGAGAAAAGCTTGCAAAGCGCGGGCATTCGCTCGTCTTCGGAGGCGGCGGCAACGGACTTATGGGCGCATCAGCGCGCGGAGTGCGCGATGGCGGAGGAAAGATACTCGGCGTCATTCCGAGCTTTTTCAGGGAGGATACGGTCGAGCATCTTTGCGATTTCTGCGATGAGCTCATCTGGACGGAGACGATGCGCGAGCGCAAGCAGGCAATGGAGGATAATTCCGATGCCTTCATCATCGTTCCCGGCGGGATAGGGACATACGAGGAGTATTTTGAAATTCTGACCTCAAAGCAGCTTTGCCGCCATAACAAGCCGATTGCGATATATAATATAGGCGGTTTTTATGATAAAATGGTCGATGCGATGAAGAGCGCAGTTGAAAAGGGCTTCATTAAGGAATCCTGCCTTGACCTGTTTTGTATGACGGAGGACACGGATAAGCTCTTTGAATATATCGAAGCTCCCGCAAAAGAGATAAAAAGCATAAAGGAGCTCAAAGACGGCTGAATAAAAAAGGGAGCGAATGCCTCCCTTTTTTAATGCAGAATCCAGAATGCAAAATGCAGAATTGAGGAACGACACGCAGGTCGTTCCCTACGGTGTGAAAAGACAAGGCTCGCTCAAACCAATGTAGGGGACGGCGTCCTCGACGTCCCGCCTCGCCGTGGTAAGAAACAAAAAAGGCTCCCTCGGCAGAGAGAGCCTTTTGCAATATGAATTGTGCTTACGAATTTAAATGAATGTTTCGAATTTACGCCTCGGTGAGAGCCGAAACCTTTTTCATTGTTCCGACGAGGAATATTGCGCACATAACGAGCGATGCGATCTCCGCAATCGGAAATGCGAACCATACGAGGCTCAGGACACCCGTTTTCGAAAGAAGCCATGCAACGGGGATAAGAACACCGAGCTGACGCCCGAGCGAAATAAAGAACGAATGCATCGGGTTTCCGATAGCCTGGAATACGGAGATGGAAATAATGCAGAAGCCTGCGGGCAGGAAGCATATCGCAATGGTGCGAAGCGCGGGAACGCCGATCTCAATCATAGATTCGGATGCATTGAAGAAGGAGAGAAGAACCTCGGGCAGGAACTCGAAAACGAGAACGCCCGCCGCCATAATAGAGAGCGCGAGAATGAGCGCAAGGCGTATGGTCTTCTTGACGCGGTCGGGATTCTTTGCGCCGTAGTTATATGCAATAATCGGAACCATACCGCTGTTGAGGCCGAATATCGGCATGAATATGAAGCTCTGGAGCTTGAAATATGCGCCGAAAACTGCCGTTGCCGTTGTCGTGAAGCCGATGAGGATCTGATTGAGGAAGAAGTTCATAACCGATCCGACGGACTGC
Source organism: Eubacteriales bacterium (assembly GCA_045533555.1). GTDB lineage: Bacteria > Bacillota > Clostridia > Oscillospirales > JAAYXM01 > SIG480. The sequence goes on along the minus strand of JAZSHZ010000042.1, from coordinate 29,261 downwards.
ATGAGTATCGAGGGGAAGCCGACCTTATAGATGCGGAGCGCCATGTCACCGTCCCAACGGATATAGCGGAAGGAGAGGTTGATTTCGCGGTTGACCTTTATGTTGAGGATGATTGCGAAGACAGCCGCGATGATCTGACCGATGACCGTCGCATATGCGGCACCTGCGACGCCGAGCTTCGGCACGCCGAAATATCCGAAGATGAGAATCGGGTCGAGGATGATATTTATAATCGCGCCCGTCATCTGCGTAACCATTGAAAGAGTTGTCTTGCCGGTGGACTGAAGAAGTCTCTCAAAGCAGAACTGAGAGAAGATGCCTATCGAGAAGATGAGACATATGCGTGAATAGCTGACGCCGTATTCAATAATTTCGGGGATATCCGTCTGTGTCATAAAGAATGGGCGCGAGAGAAATGCGCCGACAAGCGCGAAGACGATTGCACTCACGATTGAGAGAAAGATTCCCGTTCCTGCCGAGCGGTTGACGAGATCCTGCCTCTTTTCGCCGAGAGAACGCGAGAGAATTGCATTGATGCCGACCGCAGTACCTGCACCAAAGGCTATCATAAGGTTCTGAAGCGGGAATGCGAGGGAAACCGCGGTGAGCGCGTTTTCCGATATCTGCGAGACGAATATGCTGTCAACGACGTTATAGAACGCCTGAACGAGCATTGAGAGCATCATCGGAACAGCCATTCCGATGAGAAGTCTGCCAATTGGTTGAGTGCCCATTTTGTTTTCGGGCATCATATTCTTGTTTTCTTCCATATGTAGTTTCACCTTTCTGAAATCGCTGATTTCTTTTTTATAAACAACCTAACAATTATATCTCAAATATAAATTAAGGTCAAGGATTTAAAAGAATTTTAATGGCTTTTCGGGCGCAAAAGAGTTATAATGCTAATAGAAAAATCATAGGGAGAAGTGAAGAATGAAGATAAAGGGCGCGATTTTTGATATGGACGGGACGCTGACGGACTCAATGCACGTCTGGAAGACCGTCGGAAGCGAGTTTTTAAAGAGCATAGGAAAAGAGCCGAAGGATGATGTTGACCGCCGCTTTTGCAGCATGAGCGTCTATGAAGCGGTGGATTTCATGAAGCGCGAATATAATATCGAGGGCGAGCGCGATGAGATAACGGATGCGATAAATAAAACCGTTGAGAAGCGCTATCTCGAGGAAGTGCCGCTTAAAGACGGCGTCCGGGAGCTTCTCGAAGAGCTTGAAGGGCTCGGCGTCAGGATGTGCGTCGCCACGGCAACGGACAAATATATGGCGGATGCGGCGCTCAGAAGGCTCGGCATACGCGATTTCTTCGGAGAAATACTCACGAGCCGCTCTGTCGGAGTCGGAAAGGAAAAGCCGGATATATTCCTTGCCTCGGCGGATTTTCTCGGCACGAAGCCGAATGAGACCGCGGTTTTCGAGGATTCCTATCTCGCCGCGACAACGGCGAAAAATGCGGGCTTCAAGGTTGTCGGATTATATGACAAATCATTTGCGTATAAATGGGATTATATAAAGGAAATCGCAGATATTTCCGCCGACTCCGCAAGAGAGAACCACGGCATTTTAGAATGAAAAGGCAGTGGTCGCAAATCTGTTGTTGAATGCGGGACGTCGGGGAGGTCATCCCGTACGTTACGTTGTGGTGAACGGTACTCATTTCCGTTTTTATCAAACCGTCGTAGGGGCGATTCAGGAATCGCCCGCGGGACAAACGCGTAAGTCCCCTGCAAGGTTTGCGCAAGCTTATGTCATTTCGAGTAAGGCGAAGCCGCATCGGGAGATCTCTCCACTTCGGTCGAGATGACAGGGGGCTGAATTTTCAACCTTCAATTTCAAAAGCTCACCTTCGGGTGAGCTTTTTTGCATACGCCAAAAGCGGGCGATCAATGACCGTCCGAAAAAACAGTATTAGGTTTATATCACAAACAAATTATATCACAATCTGGCCTTTCCCGATCTTCCCGGATTCAGCGGCTCTCTGCCCTGAGGGGGAAGGACATCGCCGCCGACTTTTGCCGGGGCGGGTGCATCGGGAGTCGGTGCGGGTGAGCTGCCGTCAGAGCTGTGCAGGCCTGCTTCGCTGTTCTGCGGCGCGGCAAGAGTCTCTGCGCTTGCCATTGCCATAATGAAGCCGGAGCCGTCCGCATCCTTCGTTATGAGAGTATATTCCATTTCGGTCGAAACCGTAAGCTTCTTTGTGAGAAGTATTTTGCCGCTTGCGGCATCTATGAGATAAATTTCAATCTCGTGTGTCTTCTGCGTGTTCGTCTTCTGAGAGACGTTGATGGGGAAGTGCGCACCGTTGGGAGCACCGATGGAGACTGCGATATCCTCGCCGATGACCTTCGCCGAGAGCTTATAGCTCTTCGGGAGATTTCCGCCGAGCGAAACCGTTATTCCTGCGGAATTCTTCTCCGAATAGTGGAGAGAGAGCGTTTCCGCGCTGAGGCTTGCAGAGGGAGCGACAGGCTTATTGTAGTTCTGCCAGTATGCGTTCTGCGAAAGGCGGCCGCGCTCATCCGATTTGTATTTTCTGTTTGAGGGGATTTCAAAGTTATAGCACCAATAGTATGCCGCATCATATGCGCCCGAATATGTGTTCGGAACGCTCTTTAAATATGCAAGCACCTTCGGATAGAACTTTTCAAGCTCATATTTGAGATACTGAAGCTGACCCTCAACGGTTTTATAGTTAAACCCGTTTTGCGAGCAGTATTTGCGAAGTCTTGAATAGCGGCCGTTGTGCCACTGGCAGATGCCGTAGCTTGTCCCATGGTCGCCGAGCTTGGTGGGCATGAAGCCCGATTCATATTGAATGTTGGCAAGCACGCCGCAGGCGGCCGCGCTTGTGAGCCCCATCTTGTTCATGAGAAACTCATAGATGATGGCTTCTGTTCCGTTGCCCGTGTAGGGCGAGGGCTTTGTCGTCTGTATCTGTGAGAAGATTTCCGAAACCTTCGGCTCTTCCTTAATAGCTTCAACGTTTTCGGGTACTGCGGTAACGGTCAATTCTGTCTGCTCTGCTATGGCTGCGGGTCCTTCTGTGATAACGTCAATTTCTGCCGCCGAAACGGTGTTGAAGCAAAATGCCGCCGCCAGAATAATACTCATCAGTACCTTGCGTGATTTTTTAAACATAAAATAAACATCCTCCAAAATGACAAACCAAAAATCCGATGTCTTGTTTCCACCATCGGAAAATACACTGCGGGGCTATCCCTTATCCCGCAGTGAAGAGCCTTGCGAGAGCAAGGCTCTTCATAGTTTGTTGTCAGAACATATCCGGAATATCTTCGCCTTTTTTGAGAATTTCAAAGCTTTCGAGAAGCTCGGAAACCTCATCGACTCCGACATAGTAGCGCGGCGCTGCTCCGTCTACCGATGCGGCATACTGCCTTTCGTTTATCGGGAAGAGCTCGAGCGTCGTCTTCTTTCCGGTGCGGAGAGTAATAGTTGCGCGGATTGCGCGCTCTCCGGTTTTCATATCGTTTGTATATTCACCGCCGATTGTGAAGCGGACTGTGCGAAGGAAAAGATTCGTCGCATTCTTGTTCTGCATCTCAACTCCGTCATAAGTTCCGATGAGCGCATCCTCGGTGACCTTGAGTGTCATCTTATGGGTCTCGCCCGGAAGCTCATAGTCGATTGAGCTTATATCCTCTGAATTATAGAACCAGAGAAGCTGCATTATGATATCTGCGTAGTTGAGATTGTCAAGATCGATATCGCTCTCCGTCGCAATGACGGTCGGCGAGCCTTCGGGCATAACGTATCTTCCGCCCTCGGGCGTTTTTGCACCGATGAGAAGTGAGACGGATTGACCCGTCGTTGTCTCAAAGCGGAGCTTTGTCGGATTCGCAAGGCCGTATTTCGAGATATCCTTCGGATAATCCTCGACGACGCTTGTGCCCTTGATTGCGATGACCTTGTCAAGAAGCGCGGAATTGATGTTGTCGACGTTTGCGTCGCGCTGAACCGGCGAGATGAGCTCATAGCTCGATTTGAGCATAGCCTCCGTCTCGTCTGCGGGAGCTTCGTCAGCATCCGCCTTGCGGACAACGACGATATCCTCCTTGCCCGGGCGCGAGAGCGTGACCTTTGAGAGAAGGTCTGCCGACGCGATCGGATCGAAAAGCGTGAAGTCGCGGTAGTCAGACATCTTCATAAGAAGAATCTGCGTCGTGCTTCCGCCGACCGTGTAGACAATGTTGCGGTCTGCGCGGCGGAGATAGACTCCGTCCGTGCCGAGCGGCGTTGCTTTTCCTATAATGAGGGTGACGGGGTCGCCGCCCTTGAAATTGACTTTGATGATTCTCTGCGGATTGTCAAAGCCATAGAGCTCCTCTTCGCCGCTTTTGAGTTCTCCGACCTCTTCGAGCGCGACGAGGAGACCAACGAAGCCCGAAAGCGTCGTCATATCGCTTTCGCTGTAGCGAAGAGAGGGATCTGCATTCTTCATAACTGCCGTCTGCGCTCCGATCGAGTCCTCACCGTATTCGATGGTGAAGGTTTCTCCGTCATCGGCGGTAATCTCAACGGAGGCGACATCCTTTGAAGAACGGTCGACGATCTTGTTGAGACCGCTCGAGACATCCGATGATGCTGACGGCTGATAGTTTTCGATCGATTTATCCTCGGGGAGAAGCTTTATCGTCGCAAACGCGGCCGCCGCAACGATTATGAGGACAATTGCCGTTATAAGAACGGGTTTGAATTGTTTCATATCATCTGCCCCCTTATTTCCTGCGCCTTAAGATAAAGACGACGATTCCCGCAATGAGGAGAAGGACGGGGAAGACGAAGAGAAGGATCGAGAAGATTCTTGCCTCGGTCGTTGTTACGTTGAGGTCATATTTGTTCGTGACCTTCGGCTTGATCGTCATAACGCTTGTGTCGGGGTTTGCGTAGGTGATGAGCTCTGTGAGAAGCTCATCGTTATAAGCATGGGAGAGCTCGATGATCTCGTCTGCCGCAAAGCCCTGGGAGCCGAAGACGAAGACCTGTGCGTATCCCTCGTTGCCGCCCGAGCCGAGGGCGCGCATTCCGACTGCACCTGTAACGAACGGGCCGGGGATATCTCCGCTCTCGCGGTTGACGGTCTTGAGCTGATTGTCTGCCGAGATGAGCTTGCCGTAGGCAGATTTTGCCGTCTCCATAATCGGGAGAACCTGATTGAAGCTCTTCTTGTCGAAGAGAAGGTTGATCGGGCGCGTTCTCGGAAGAATGAGAACCTTATCGCCCTGAAGCTCGCGGTTGATGACGCCTGCCTTCGTGAGGTCCGTCATCGGAAGCTCGGAAATGACGAAGACGGGCTGACCCGCATAGGATGCGCTCTCGTCGCATACGAGATAGGCGGGGAATTCAAAGCCCCATTCTGCGAGATAGCGTTCAAGCGCGGGAAGCGTCGGCGTTTCAAATGCCCAGAAGACATAGAGATTGTTGCCGTCTATCTTGAGATAGTTGTCAAGCGCGGTGATTTCATCCGCCGTGAAATCGGATTTCGGAGCGGAGATGACGAGGTTGTTTATCTCTGCGGAAACTCCGTCCAAGAGACTTACGTTTGAAACCTCGAAGTTGTTGCCCTTGAATATATTCTTGAGCGTTGAGAGCTGCTCCTCATCGTGCCCCGTGACGAAGCCTGCATTTGAGGTCTCAAGCGAGGAGACATAGAGTATTGCGCTTGAGAGGAGCTCTTCAGACTGATAATAGATCTTGTTTGCCTCGTTCTGCGAGCCATCGCCGTAGTAGTAGGCGAATTCCTGACTTTCGATGACCGTATAGCGCTCCTTACCTTCGATGACGAGCGCTCTCGGCTGCGCACCGATAGCTTTCTGATATTTCTCGAAGAACTGAGGGTTCTTGTTCGGATCGATGAAATGATATTTGACTTTGCCGCCCGAATGCGTGTTGTAGCGGCGGATCATTTCGAGTGCGCGTTGCGACTGGTCATATTTTTCCATATTCACCTCTGTCGAGAGAATATAGATGTTTATCTCTCCTTCGATTCCGTCGAGCATCTTGAGAGTCGATTCGGAGAGGGAGAACTGGCCCTCCTCCGTCATATCTATCTTAAGTGAGAAGCGGTCGGAAACGATCTGTGCGACTATGTTGAGAATAATGACGATTGCAATGACGAGCGCCGTGAAGATGACGGATGCGGAGCCGTATTTGAGTTTTCTCATATTGAATTTCATTATAACTACCTCCCGTCAGACTCAGTTCCAGCGGCGCGACTCTATCACGCGGGACGTGAAGAAAATGAAGAGCGCCGAAAGACTGATGAAATAGAAAGCGTCCGCAAAGGAGAAAATACCCTTTGTGAAGTTCAGAAATCTCGTGGGGATCGAGAGGAAGCCCGCAACCTTCGCGACTAAATCATAAGGAATGAAATCGAAGAAGAGCTGCGTGAGAATAAAGAAGAGAAGCGCTGCAAGGGAGAGAAGTGCCGAGATGATCTGGCTCTCCGTGAGCGATGCCATAAACTGCGAGACTGCGATATATGCGCCGCCTGCAAGGATGATCGCGATATAGTTACCGATGGTTATCGCGTGCTCCGGCGTTCCGTAGATAACGGAGAGGAGCGGATAAGGCAGGGTGAGCGCAAGCGCAATGAGAAGAACCGTGACCGCCGCAAAATATTTGCCGAGGACGATTTCCGTCGTCCCGACGGGCGCGGTGAGAAGAAGCTGGTCTATCTTCTGCTTTTTCTCCTCGCTCCATATTCTCATCGTCATAAGCGGGACGAGGAATGTGAGAATAATGAGCATATAGTTGAAGAGCGTAATAAAGTTGCTCTTATAGGAGAGAAGGCATTCAAGATAATAAAGCACATTCATGATGATGGCGAAGAGCGAGCAGAAAACCCAGCCCGTGCCGCCTGTGAAATATGCGCGCATCTCGCGCTTGAAAATAGCTGACATGGCTTATTTTCCCCCTTTCTGCGTGAGGCGCGTGAAGACTGCCTCAAGCGAAACATCAACGGGTGCGAAGGAGAGAAGCGAAAGGTTATTCTCCGCCGCGGCGAGGAAGACGCTCTTTCTGATATCCGCGCCCTCAACTGCCGTGATGAGGAATTTGCCCTCGCCCTCAAAGACAACATCCGTGACGTTTTCGATCGCCGCAAGGATCGGGAGGATATCGGAGCTTTCGCCCTCGATAACTGCGCTGTATTGGTTGTCACCCGTGTTTTCCATAAGGTTTCTGACCGTGTCATCCGCGACGATCTCGCCGTTGTTGATAACGACGACGCGCTCGCAGACAGCGACAACCTCCGGGATAATGTGCGTCGAGAGGATGACCGTGCGGTCACTTCCGAGGCTCTTTATGAGGTTTCTTATCTCGATGATCTGGTTCGGGTCGAGGCCGACGGTCGGCTCGTCAAGAATGAGGACATCGGGATCGCCGATGAGCGCCTGAGCAATGCCGACGCGCTGCTTATATCCTTTTGAAAGATTCTTGATGAGGCGGCTTCTGACGTGGGCAATGCCGACCTTCTCGCAGATTTCGCGGAGGTGCTTTGTTCTCGGCTGCTTTGCGCGCTTGAGCTCATAGACAAAGCCGAGATATTCATCAACCGTCATATCAAAATAGAGCGGCGGTTGCTCGGGCAGATAGCCGACGTGTTTTCTTGCTTCGACAGCATCGTCAAGAACATCGAAGCCTGCGATGCTTGCGCTTCCTCCGCTTGCGGAGAGATAGCCGGTCAGGACGTTCATCGTCGTCGACTTGCCTGCACCGTTAGGGCCGAGAAAGCCGACAATCTCGCCCTTTTTGACCTCAAAGGAAATGCCCTTGACGGCCACCTTGGGTCCGTAGCGTTTGGAAAGATTGTTGATTTTAATCATTTTCTCTCAAACTCCTATATAAAAATGTTACCATTATAAAATAACAGATTTTTTCGGAAAATGTGTTAACGTTCCGTAAAAGTTTTATTCCTTCTCCGCCGTTGTTGCAATGTGGAGGTCCGTAAGCTGAACCTCTTCGACGAAGTCGGGTGACTGCATCATGATTTCGGATGCGTTCTGAACCTTCGGGAATGCGATGACGTCGCGGATGTTGTCCGTTCCCGAAAGGAGCATAACGAGTCTGTCGAGACCGAATGCAAGTCCGCCGTGGGGCGGTGCGCCATAGGAGAATGCCTCGATCATATGACCGAAGCGGTCGAGTGCCGCTTCCTTCGTGAATCCGAGTGCCTCAAACATTTTCTCCTGAAGGTCGGAGGAATGGATTCTGATTGAGCCGCCGCCTGCTTCGTAGCCGTTGATGACAAGGTCATATGCCTTTGCGCGCGCGTTTGCCGGGTCTGTCATCATCGTGTCAACGTCCTCGTCCATCGGAGCGGTGAACGGATGATGCTTTGCGACATAGCGGTTCTCTTCCTCGTCATACTCAAACAACGGGAATTCGACGATCCAGAAAATATCATAGCGGTTCGGGTCGATTGCGCCGAGTCGCTTTGCACATTCAATACGGAGAGCGCCGAGAGAAGCATAGACAACATCGAGGCTTCCGTCAGCAACGACGAAGATAACATCGCCGTTCTTTGCGTCTGCGCGGTCGATGATAGCCTTGACCTCATCCTCTGTGAGGAACTTCGCGAATGAGGAGGACATCGTTCCGTCCTCTGCGAGCTTGAGCCACGCGAGACCCTTTGCGCGATATGTCTTGACCCATTCGGCAAGACCGTCGATTTCCTTTCTCGCAAACTTCGCGCCGCCGTCAACCTTGATCATGCGGACGCTTCCGCCTGCCTCAATCGCGCCCTTGAATACCTTGAACTCGCATTTTTCCGCGATATCGGAAATATCCTGAAGCTCAAAGCCGAAGCGCGTATCGGGTTTATCGGAGCCGAAGCGGTTCATTGCCTCGGTGTATGTCATTCTCGGAAGCGGAAGCTTGACCTCATAGCCGAGGATCTCCTTCCAGAGCCTTGCGATGAGACCTTCGTTGACGGAGATGACATCATCAACATCCGCAAAGCTCATTTCAAGGTCGATCTGCGTAAACTCGGGCTGACGGTCTGCGCGGAGGTCTTCGTCGCGGAAGCAGCGCGCAATCTGCATATAGCGGTCAAAGCCTGCGAGCATAAGAAGCTGCTTATACTGCTGGGGTGACTGCGGAAGTGCATAGAACTTGCCCGGATGGACGCGGCTCGGAACGAGATAGTCGCGCGCGCCTTCGGGCGTGGACTTTGTGAGGATCGGTGTCTCGATCTCAAAGAAGCCGTTTTCATCATAGTAATCGCGCGCAACCTTCGTTATGCGGTGGCGGAGCGCGAGGAACTTCTGCATATCGGGACGGCGGAGGTCAAGATAGCGGTACTTGAGGCGGAGAACATCGTTGACATCGCTGTTTTCGACGATTTCAAACGGAGGCGTCTGCGCCTTTGAAAGAATTCTCATTTCGGTTGCGAGAATCTCTACCGCGCCCGTCGGGATGCGGTCCGTGATTGCGCCTTCGCCACGGCTGCGGACGTTGCCGCGAATCGTGAGGACGAATTCGCTTCTGACGGTTGATGCCTTTGCGAAAAGCTCTGCATTTTCCGCTTCGTCAAAGGTACACTGAACTATTCCGCTTCTGTCGCGGAGGTCGACGAAGATAAGTCCTCCGAGGTTTCTTGCGCGCTGTACCCAACCGCAGACGGTTGCTTCCTCGCCGATGTGGTCCGCGCGGAAGTCGCCGCAATATTTGGTTCTTTTCATTCCCGTGATGTTTTCCATTTTCCGTTAGCCTCCGATCTTAGCTTTTATCTCATCTGCAGAAAGGGCGCATTCGAATGTCTCGCCGCTTTCCATATTCTTAATTGTAATCTTATTATCGTCAATTTCGCTTCCGCCGATAACAACGGAGAATTTCGCGCCGATCTTGCCCGCATATTTCATCTGCGCCTTGAGCGAGCGCCCCGTCGTGTCGCGCTCTGCGCTGACACCGAGTGCGCGAAGGTCATAGACGAGCTTATGGGAGATGATTTCCGCGCGCTCCTCCGCGTGTGCGATGAACACATCGGGGACGAGCCTGTCCGAAGGGAGCTTGCCCTCCGCTTCAAGCGTGAGGAGAAGGCGCTCGATTCCGCATCCGAAGCCAAGACCTGCCGTTGCGGGACCGCCGAGGCTCTCGACGAGGCCGTTGTAGCGTCCGCCTCCGAGAACGGTCGACTGCGCGCCGAGCTTGCCGGAAACGAATTCGAAAACCGTGTTTGTGTAGTAGTCAAGACCGCGGACGAGCATCGGGTCAAGCGTATAGGAAATGCCAATGCCGTCAAGGTAAGCCTTGAGCTTATCAAAATGAGCGCGGCAATCGTCGCAGAGGTAATCCGTGATCTTCGGAGCATCCTTTGAGATCGCCTTGCATATTTCGGATTTGCAGTCGAGGATTCTCATCGGGTTGCGGTCAAGCCTGTCGTTGCAGGTGTCGCAAAGCTCTGATTTTCTCGTCGCAAAATATTCCTTGAGCGCCGCGTGGTAGCCCTTGCGGCATTCCTTACAGCCGCAGGAATTGAGGTGGAGCTCCGTGTCCGTGATTCCGAGCTCGCGGAGAAGGGTTGCACCGAGGGAGATGACCTCGGCATCCGCCGTCGCATCGTATGCGCCGAAGCACTCAACTCCGAACTGATGGTGCTCGCGCAATCTTCCCGCCTGAGGCTTCTCATAGCGGAAGTTCGGCGCGATATAATAAACCTTGAGCGGAAGCCCCTTTGCGTGGAGCGAGTTTTCTATAAATGAGCGGACGACGCTCGCCGTACCCTCCGGGCGGAGCGCAATGTGGCGGTCACCCTTGTCATAGAAGTCATACATTTCCTTCTGGACGACATCCGTCGTCTCACCGACGCCGCGGTCAAAAAGCGCGACATCCTCAAACGTCGGGAAGCGGATTTCACGGAAGCCGAAGCGGTGAGCAAGGCTCCTGAGCTTCTCTTCAAGTATCTGCCAGGCGCGGGATTCTTCGGGGAGAACATCCTTCGTTCCGCGCGGTGCTGTTATCTTTTCCATTGTATCACTGCCTTTTTACATAGTTACATTATTATACCATTATATCACGACATTCTAACCGATTTTTGTCAAAATGTCAAGTAAAATGCGCAAATTTCCGTTTTGTTCCATCTTGTAAAAGCATTTGAATCGTGGTATTATTATATAAAATGGAAAGAAAAGATGAGGGAAAAGAGGGGAAAAAAGGATGGTTTCAAGCATCAGAACTCTCGGCATTTCCGCGGCGAGTGGCTTTGAAGTCACGGCGGAATGCTTTATTTCGGGCGGAGGTATGCCGAATTTCGATATAGTCGGTCTTCCGGATACGGCGGTGCGCGAATCGCGCGATCGTGTCCGTGCCGCGGCAAGAAGCCTCGGCATAAGATTTCCCGATGGCCATGTGACGGTCAACCTCGCTCCCGCGGGGACGAAGAAGGAGGGCGCGATATATGACCTCCCGATACTTCTTGCGATCCTCGAGGCGGCGGGAAAGCTCAATGATATAGAAAAGGATTGCGCATTCCTCGGCGAGCTTTCGCTCTCGGGCGAGCTCCGCCCTGCGCGCGGAGTCCTCTCAATGGCGATTGCCGCGAAGAATGCGGGCATAAAGAAGCTTTTCGTCCCCGCCGCGAATGCGCGCGAGGCATCTCTTGCAAGTGATGAGCTCGAGGTATACGGCGCGAAGAGCGCAAAGGAGATCATCTGGCATATAAATCGCGAATGCCCGCTCTCGAGAGAGAAGAAATGGGCGCCATCACCTTCGCACTTTGAAAATGCGCTTGATTTTGCCGATGTAAAGGGGCAGGAGAATGTCAAGCGTGCTCTTGAGATTGCCGCCGCGGGCGGTCACAACGTCCTGATGATAGGCCCTCCCGGCTCGGGCAAAAGCATGCTTGCGGAGAGAATTCCGTCGATTCTTCCCGATATGACGTTTGAGGAATCGCTCAGGACGACGGAGCTTCATTCGCTTATGGGCCTTGTGACGAATGAAAACCCGCTTGTCACAGTCCGTCCGTTCCGCTCGCCTCATCACAGCACGAGCGCCGTCGGGCTCTCGGGAGGCGGAACGCAGCTGCACCCGGGTGAGCTTTCGCTTGCTCACAACGGAGTCCTTTTCCTCGATGAGCTTCCGGAATTCCGCCGCGATGCGCTCGAGGTGCTCCGCCAGCCGATGGAAAGCGGCAAGGTCGTTCTCTCAAGAGCTTCGGGAACGGCGACCTATCCGGCATCGTTCATGCTCGTCTGCGCGATGAACCCCTGCAAATGCGGGTGGTACGGCAATGAGAGCGAGGCGCACAGATGTACCTGCACAGCGCTTTCGCGCGAGAAATATATGGGGAAGATCTCAGGCCCGCTTCTTGACAGAATCGATATCCATATAAATGTTCCGGGCGTAACCTTTGAGGATATGTCGGGAACGGAGAGAGGCGAGAGCTCGAAGGATATAAGAGCGCGCGTCAATGCCGCGAGAAAATTTGCCGCGGAGCGCGGAGTCACCTGCAATGCGCGTCTTTCGGCAAAATGGCTCCACGAGGAATGCCCGATAACGGAAGAGGGAAAAGAGCTTCTCCGCGCGGCGTTTGAGTCATTGGGGCTCACGGGGCGTTCATATGATAAAATACTCCGCATCGCGAGGACGGTTGCCGACCTTGCGGGCGAAAAGGAAATCGGCCCCGCGCATATCGCTGAGGCGATTCAATACAGAACTCTTGACAGGGAGGAACAGTGATGAAAAGATTGATATGCGCAATTCTTGCGCTCATTGTTATAGCATCCTTTGCGGCGTGCACGAACCATGAAGACCTCGCCATATCGGGAACGAGCTTTGACCCGATAGACTATGTCAACGAAGGCGAATTTGCAAGATATGAAAATGCTTACTACGGCGTAATCATCGAATACCCCGAGGGATATGAGCGAGTCGGAAACTTCGATACCGACGGATATATATCCTTCGAGGGAGACGGAACCGTCATTGAGGTGTATGCATCCGATAAGGAGCATAACGATATATTGACTCCCGAGCAGTATACAAATGATATTCTCGATATCTGGTATATCGGAGAAGAATCCTATAGCACAAAATACGGAAAGACGAGCGGGTTCAAGGCGGTCAGAAGAAACGACGGAAGAATAAGAATAGATTTTGCCGTCAAGGGCGTTGATGCATTCTATCACTTCGCATATGAGACGGATGAGGACGGTTTTTCGGAGGATGATCCGAAATTCCAGTATATTATGGGCTCGATACGCATAGATGACGGAAATTATAACCGACTTTCCCGCATGGCGGCGAGATATTCGCTCCTGTTTGAATATGTCACGCAGCTCAACTATGTCACGGATATAAACTATGTCAACCATTGCCTCAACAGCTTTGAGCTCTCAAAGGACGATATGCAGAAGAAGGAGGCGCTCCGCTATGTTGACTCCGTCAGAACGGAGATTGAAAAGATAACGGCATATGAGCGCGAGGAAGGCGAGGGCTTTGACGAGGAATGGCAGGAGGTCGTCACCGAGGCGGAAAATGTCATTGATTGCTGCGACAGGATCGAAGCCGCGATCTTCTCGGAGAACTATTCCGAGGCGCAGAGCATCGCAAGGTCGGAAATAAACTATGCTCTTTCCGAAAAGGCGGAAAGATTCGTCGCAATGATAAATGCAGAGCTCGGGGAATATTGATTATTTTGTGAAAATAATTGAAAACGTCTTAAAAAAGGGGGAAGGTGTTGCGCACCTTCCCCCTTTAAAACCCCCATCCGCTTTTTATCGCTTAATAATGCTCGGGCAAAAGCTCCGCAAAAAAACGCCAAGCTGAAAATGACGCTTGGCGCAATTTTTTTCTTGCAGGCTTTTGCTCATCCTCGCATTATAAGGCGATGGACACGCTCACGCGAAGTCTTTCTCGTCAAACCACGCCCATTTGTCGCGGTAGAGGGAATCCTTCTCCATAATCTCGGGATTTCTCTGACGGCGGCGGTATGCCGTGGGGGAGATGCCGAGATATTCGGCGAAGACGTGGGCAAGGCGCATCTTATCGTGAAAGCCGCATTCTTCAGCGATCTCGGAGACGGTCTTGTCGGAAAAGGTCAGGAGTGTGCAAGCTGTGCTTATTCGCAGGCGGATGAGAAATTTTGCCGAGGTCGTGCCCGTCAGCGTCCTGAAATTTTCGGTATACATCCTGCGTGACATACACGCGACGGCGCAGAGGTCATCAAGGCTTATCTTCGCTCCGATGTTTTCGGACATATAGCGGATGGAATCGGTTATCGCGTTTGCGCGGTCCTTTATGCAGATGATGCCGTGGTCATCGACATCGTCGCGGCAGAGAAGCTGCAGAAAATCAGCGAGATATCCCGCGAGGATATCAAAGCTCATATCCTTATGCTTGCCGAATTCCGAAAGAAAGGAAGCGGAAAGCCCGTCGGCAGCCTCGCGAAGCCCGCCTTTAAGCTCGCAGACCATCGGAAGGAGCCGCCCTTCGAAATTCGCGCGCTTGTTGAAATAGGAAAAGAATTTATATCCACGGTCGGTGAGAAATTTATCGGTAAAAGAAAGAGAGAGAAAACGCGGCGTCACTTCCGAAACGGAGGTGTCGATCGTGTGGTCGATATAGGGAAGGATGACGAAGCAGGAGCCGGGGCGCTGGATATATTCCGCATCTCCGATATAATGCCGCATCTCGCCCTCGAGGCAATACCATATCTGGACATAGTCGTGCCAATGGGGAGATTCCTTTATCTTGCGGTCGAGAATCTCGACGAGAATGGGAAGCCTGCTGAGCATTGAATAGGGATTTATGACCGACGGATGCGCCGTTTTGAACTGCTTCATGGAAATCATCCTCCTTCCTTTTAAAAGTATAACACAAAACGCCATATTTGACAACATATGTTATTGACTTTACAAATAAAAAGTAATACAATAATATTACATAATTATTAAAATAGGAGAGTTGTCCGGTTTTATAAAATCTGAGGAGGAAGAAGAGATGAAAAAAGCTTTATCAATTGTCCTTGCGCTTATGATGCTCATAAGCATTCTTCCGTCTGCATTTGCGGCGGAAAAGAATCTTGCGGTTTATGACAACACAAGAAAATATGTGTTTACTCACAATGCATACGGAAAGACGGGTTCAACAACTTCAACGCAGAACTACTGGAATGCGGAGACGGACAAATCGGTTTCCGACCAGTGGAACCTCGTCTCCCGCGCGGGAACGAACTGGATGCAGCTTCGTGATGACGTAACCGGCGCAAACTATCACTGGAATGCATATCAGTACAATTCAGGCGGAGACATTACCGTTGTATTCCGCATTGATATTGACGAAGCGGGTACATATATCCCGAAGCTTTCTTATAATGAAATGACTGAAGGTTATATTCACGATATATATCTTGTTCCCGATGATGGAAGCATAACGTGGACAGCGGAGATAACAAAGAACCGTTCGGCAGTACTTGCATATCTTGAGGGCAAGACTCCCGTTGCAACGGTTGATATGTGGGGAGAAACGAGCGGAGTCAAAAAGACTGCGGTTCTCGATTCCTACACTGCGGCAAGCGCAGGCAAATATCTTCTCGTTCTCCGTTCAAACGGCTATAATGAAAAGATGGTGCCCTATCAGCCCGACGAGAGAACCTTCATCCGCGCGGAAATCAATTCCTTTGAGCTTGTAAAGGACACGGGTGCGGAGGCAGTTGCAAACGGTGTGCTTGAATATGTGACGGGACTTAATGCCCTGAATAACGGAGTAATGTTTGTTCATGGAACAAATGACAGCAAAACCGAAGGCCTTCGTTCAACAATCTTGCTTCAGTATTGGGGATATGTCGACTGGAAAAAAACAACCACTCTTATAGGTACGGGAAGCGGCAGAAAAACACAGGGTACGGCAGAAGAGCCTTACTATACAATGGATATTACAAAGACAGACCCGTATAAGCTTGATACGGATCTTGCGAGCGACACATTGAAGCTGAATATGCTTCATGTTTCGTCGGGTTTTGAATCCGCAGAGACAGGAAAAGGCATATTTGCAAATATAAGATATCATGATTATTGCAATACCGACGGAACTCTGAAAAACGGAAGAGCACGCTTTGCGATTCGTGTCAACATTCCCTATGCAGGCAAATATAAAATGGAATTGCGCGGATATAAATATTATCGCGGTGTTGTCACGGATGTTCGTTTTGCAAAGGCGACGAGTGACGACAGAGTAACGGCGGCAATGAGCGCAACACTCCCGATTGTCGGTCAGTATTTTGGCAATGCGGGAACAGAAAGCCTTGCGGTAACAGACCTTGCGGCAGCGGTTGTACCATTTAAGGATACGGAATACGGAAATGCGATAATGGTTGAAGCCGCGGAAGCCGGAGAACATTGGATTGTCTTTGATACAAGCAAGAGATCGCAGGAGGCAAATCCGAAATATGTTGACTACAGCAATGACTATCAGCCGTTCTCGCTTACGGGAATAAAGCTCACTCCCATATCCTATGACGTGCGCGAAAGCTTTGCAATCTCCGCAAATAAGACGGAGCTTATCGCAGGTGAGACGGCAAGCGTTTCCGCAACGGTCAGAATGCGCGATGCGGGAGCAGGTGCATATAACGGAGAGCTTACATATAAATCAAGCAAGCCCACCGTTGCAACCGTTTCTTCAGACGGAACCGTTACCGCACTTTGCGGAGGCCGTGCGCTCATAACGGCAGAGACATCCGACGGCGCGACGGATTCCTTCTGGGTAACCGTCAAGGATAAGGAAGCAAACAAGAAAATCGCTTATGCGATAACAACGAGTGTCGACCCGAGCAATATGGCTATCGAGAGCGGAATCCGCGGTGACAGGATATCCGTCACGGCTGAGGATATCGAAGGCTACACCTTCCGCCATTGGGTACGCGTCTAGGCAGATAACGGAAGCTGGATTTCCTCCGATAAGAGCTTCAGCTTCAACCTTATGACAAACACTTACCTCACAGCGGTATACACAGAGGATAAGGACGAAAAGATAGTCGAGTTCTTCAATGAGAACGGTGAATATTATGCAGAAGCTGCGGCAGATGCGGACGGAAAGGTAAAGCTTCCCGCAGATCCGACGAGAACAGGCTTTAAGTTTGCAAAGTGGCTTCTCTCGGAGGATGAAGAATTCACGGCCGATACAATCGTCACTGCGGCAATCACGCGCGCGGTCGCAAGATATGAAAACAGTGGCGAAAGTTATGCAATAACTCTTCCCGATGCGACAACGGAAAATCTTTCCTATGGCGATGCGGTAACTCTTAAGGCGACTGCATCAAACGGAAAAGAGTATTACGCATACTGGTATCGTGACGGCAAGCAGGTAGCCTACGGAGAGGAATATACATACCTCGTTTGGGATGACACGGTCATCACGAAATCCACCGCAGGTGCGCAGATTCCGACGGTCGTTCTCGATAAGACGAAGAAGAGCGGAAATGCTTATATGATCGAATATGATGCAATGGACAAGGAGATCGTCGAGGTTGGTATCATCTTCGGAAACGGCAGCCACACAGTTGAGAGTTGCGACTCAAAGGCAACCTCGCAGAAGACGGAAAAGCACGGTCAGTTCACGGCAAAGCCCGGCAAAACGGGCGGCACGGTTGCCCGCGGATACCTTATCTATAACGATAACGGAACTTACAGAGTAGTTTACTCTGATTAAGATAAATTAAAATGGAAAAATAAAGGCTTCCCCTTGAGGGGAAGCTGTCGCGAAGCGACTGATGAGGTGTAGCCGATTTATCGGCGTCTCAATCGTCAAACTTACTTTTCCACCTCATCCGAGTTTGCTTCGCAAACCCACCTTCCCCTCAAGAGGAAGGCTCTTCAAAAACCACGCAGATGCGAAAACCAACTATCCCGAAGGAGGAAAACAAATGAAAGCGAAAAGATTATTATCTCTTGTGCTGGCTCTTGCGATGATGCTTTCGCTTCTCCCGACAACTGTTTTTGCGGTAGAAGGTGAGGCGGAGCCCGCGGCAGAATACAACTATGTATTCAATAGCCCGGCACACAACATTCAGTCCGATCAGAGAAGTCTCAACTCGGGCTACCACACCATAGACACCACCGTAACGTCTGTATCGAGCGGACGTTGGGGCTTCTATGGCGTAAAAACAGCAACGAACTATTCGACCAACAACACAAACACACACTGGTCTTCAAATATCGGAACAAATCCTCCGGCAGAGGGCGTTTCGATTCTTGCCTTTGAGCTTGAAGTTCCGGATGGCGGTGTATTTAAGCCAACATATAATTATACAAGGGGCGATAATGCATCAAAGGTTGATTTGTACCTCGTCAAGGCTCCTGCGACAAATACAGGGGCGGCGGCAGCGTTGGAGCTTGCAAAGGCAGACGAGAATGCATACCTCGGGCAGATTGATTGCTACGAGGGAGCATCTGCAGAGTTTGACAATGTTGAGCTTGAGAGCGGAAACTATATTTTCGTTATAGCTCCCAACGGTGCAAACGAGAACTGGACTGCTCTTGATGGTAAGTACAACTATCTTTATGTAAACAGCCTCAACCTCAAGAGAGAAAAGGTCTATACTCCGGTTAAGCACACATTCTCCTTCCAGAGCCCGGTATATGACCCGAACACTGTGGTAATACCCCGTGCAACACTTGCGACATATAAGATGGCAAATATCATTGGCGCAACAAGCGACAAATGGGAATTTGCAGGCTCAAGATATCTCACCGACGTTCGTCTCGGCGCGGAAGCCTATGCAGGTCAGTATAAGGGCCTCTATTGGCATTCCTATGTTTTGCGCGCGGAAACCTCTGCCGCTTGCATGACGGTTGCTCTTGATGTCAAGGCGGCAGGTAAATATATTCCGAAGCTTACTTACTACGGTTTCCCGTCTTCATCGAAGGTTGATATATACCTTGTTCCGCAGTCCGTTTGCGGCGTTCTCCCCTCGGAAAGTGCGGATCTTACCGGAAACGGAACCTTCGCATCTTCACTTGCGGCTATAAGCGGTCTTTCTGCTGAAAATAAGGCAAAATACTACCTCGGTCAGTATGATATGTATAACGAAACCCGCTTGACCAAGGATACAATCACATTTGATGAAATGCTTCTTGATACGGAGGAGACATATTATCTTCTCCTTCATTCCGTAGGTCTTAATGATAACCATACTCCGATGACCTCGGGAAGCAACAATTATATTGAGCACGCAATCACAGCCCTCGACCTCGAGCCGGTTCTTCCCGAGGTAAAGCCCGAAGAGCAGGAATTTGTCTTCCAGAGCAAGGTATATGATCCTGCAACGACAATTATCGGAAGAGCAGCTCTCGGTGGCTATAAGATGGACAACATCATTGCAGGCTCATCTGATAAGTGGGAGCTTGCAGAGACGGAATATCTCACCGATACACGCCTCGGAGCAGAAGGTTATGCAGGACGTCAGTACAAAGGTCTTTTCTGGCAGGCATACACAGTCCGTGTAACAAGTCAGGTTATGGTTGAAACCGTTGCGCTCGACATCAAGGCTCCGGGCACATACAAGACAGACCTTACCTACTACGGACTCAAGGATTCCACAATAAACGACATTTACCTCATTCCGAAATCCGTCGCAGGCGAGCTTACGGGAGCAAACAGCCTCACGGGTAACGGAACGGCAAATTCGAGAACACTTGTAAACGGTCTTACTGAAGATCAGAAGGAAAAATACTACCTCGGTCAGTATGATTTCTGGAGCTCCGAAGATAGCAAGAAGACAACGATTTCTCTGAATAATTTTGTTGTAGAGACTGCAGAGCCACATTATCTCATCTTCCGCACAGTCGGTTTCAATGAGAATGCAGAACCGTTTGCCGCATCCGGCAACGAGTATGCAGAAAATGTGATAACCTCCCTGAAGCTTACTCCCGTCATCGAGGGTGAAGAGCCGGTCGTTCCGAACAATCAGAAATATGTCTTCTCAATGGAAGCATTAAAGCTAACGGCAAGCACTGAAATGTCGGGCTTCTATCCGACTTATGACAGCATCGACACAACCGTTTCCGACAAGTGGGCACAGCCGGGTCAGAGAAGTCTTCACAGAGGTCAGTATGTCTCAAACGGCTTCTGGGCTCGCGCAACACACGGAAATTCCGTTATTCCGAACAACGGTCTCACGTTCACAATCAATGTGGACAAAGAAGGAACATATGATGCAACGATAAAATATGCAAAGTATCGCTCCGGCGGTGTCACAAACGTATATATCCTCAACGGTGACGATGTTGCAAAGTATAACGGCGATATCAAGTCGATGCTTCAGGCATTTGAGCCGAACGGAAGCTTTGACGGATATGATACAAGCAAAACCGCACTCAATTTCACTGCAGGAACAGAAACGCTCACGCTCAAAGATATCAAGCTTCGCAAAGGCGACAATACGGTTATCTTTGCTATCAAGGGCTATGATTCCACAATGGCAGAAACGAGCGCGTACTACCTCATCCAGAGTCTTGAGCTCAATGAGCAGGTAGAGGGCGGAGGACAGGAGCCTCCGGCACCGACCGATGACCTCACAAAGATTGCGGTCTCCGCAAATCAGACAACTCTTGAGCTCGGTGCAACCGCAACGCTCAAGACAACTGCAACATATTCGCTCTCAGGCGATAAGGAAATCACCTCGGGCGTTACCTACACAAGCGGAAACACCGCTGTCGCAACGGTTTCGGGCAATACCGTAACCGCAGTCAGCGAGGGTGAAGCAAAGATCACCGCAAGCTATGAAGGCAAGACGAGCGACATCACCATCACGGTTGTCGACAATACTCCCGCAATCGCAACAAACACCTATGAATACAAGATGACCTTTGATGTTCTCAATTCAGAGAATATGGCTATGGGTGCAGATTATGCCTCGGGCGATTACCTCAGAAACGCACACGGCGGCGCGCTCTATAACAAGGCAAAGATGAACACCAAGGCTCAGTTTGCAATCGGCAAGGACGGCAACGCCTGCGAGCCTTATGACGTTTTCAAGAGAAGCGAGACCGCTGACTGGGAATGGGCATCCTCATACCTCAACACATTCGCAATCACGAAGAATCATAATGCTCTCTATGGTGACTTCCAGGTAGGTCGCTACGGCAACACATCGAGCGGATATTACTTTATGCTCCGTCTCCATGTTCCCGAGGGCGGAAAGTATACACTTTCCTTTGATGCAAACCGCAAGGCAGGTCACTGCGCACCGGGCATCTACTTTGCAAAGGATGACGGAAGCGCACTCTCTGCAGACAAGAACAAAGATTACTCCAAGTTTATAAACGGCTTTGTCGGCTATGCAAACTGCGCCGACACCGAAAAGACGGGTTATGTCAATATCGGTACGGTTGAGGTCGCAAAGGGCGGCGGAGACTATTATCTCGCAGTATTCCCGACGGCGGCATCCAAGGTCAAGAGCCCGACAAGCGAAAGCACTCAGGCATTTGAGCTTCGCGGCTTCAAGCTCTCTCCCTATCAGGAGGGCGACGATGCAAACGACCTGGTTTCAATCGAAGCAACAGTTCCCGAATATGAATTTGAAATTGACGGAACGGCAGACATTACCGTCACGGCAAAATATTCGCGCACGGGCTTTGAAATAATGAAGAGCGGCGTCACCTTCACAAGTGACAAGCCCGATGTAGTTTCGGTCGAGGGTGCAAAGATAACTGCAAAAGCGGCAGGTACGGCAACCATCACTGCGACAGTTGACGGAACGAACATTGCCGACACATTCGATGTCGAGGTTCTCGCTCCCGACCCGGGTAACGCAGGTGTTATCCTCGAATACAGAACGGGCTGGACGGCACTTCAGCTCGATAAGCTCCCCGTAACGAGCGACAGCGCTCTCTATGGCGGAAAGCCCTATACAAGAAGCGGCGGTCTCTTTATGAATATCTCCCTTATGAACAGAAATGCAATGAGCTATCTCAATGCAAATGCAGAAACTGTTCCCGAATGGAGACTTATGGACTTTGACTATACCGCTCCGTGGGATGTTGCATATCAGTACAGCCCCGGCGGTGTCAGAATCCAGAAGGCATCAGACGATCTCTTCCTCAACTACCCCGTATCGGGCTACGGTGCAAGCTCATCAACAATTCTTGCACTCCGCGTTGAAGTTCCGCATAAGGGAACATATAACCTCTCGTTTGATTCCAACAACGTCGCACACGGTATCAACCCCGCAGTTTACTTCTTCCGTGACGACGGAACACTTACAAGTGCCGCGGCGATCAGAGATTATGTCAAGACAATTACACCCGCAGGCTACTACAGCTTCTCCGACCTTAATCAGAAGGGCTATAAGAAGCTTGCGACGGTCGAGGCTCCGCGTCAGGGCGAATATTTCATCGTATTCGTCGGCGATGCAAATTCAAAGACTCTCAACCCTGTAAATTCAAGCGGCTATCAGCATCTCTACCTCAAGGGCATCCGCCTCGCAGTACCTGCAGGCGCTCTTGCAAAGGTAAATATGGAGGTTGAAACTCTCCGCACAGAGGCAGACCCGATGGCACTCTATACGCAGAAGCAGATATCCTATACACTTGCCGATGAGCTTGATGTTCCGATCGATGAGATCGACGAAAGCAAGCTTTCGGTAGAATATATATCGTCAAACGAGGATGTAGCAACGGTTTCGGAGACGGGTCTCATCTCCGCGCTTTCCAACGGTACGACGGAAATAAAGGTCCGCGTAACGTATGACGGCGCAACGGCTGAGGCAAAGTGGAATCTCCTCGTCGCACCCGCAAGCCGCAATATCGCAGAGCACCTCAATCCGCACTTTGATACGGATGAGTGGATCTGGACAGGCGCGACAAATATGCCGACTCCGCCCACAACTCCGGTATTCGCGCGTCCGTATATCGACACGGAGGCTGACGGAAACCGTGCTCTCCGCTTCGAGCTCAACCCCGAGGTCGGCGCAGCGGGAATCACGATATTCTTCAAGAACGACGGCCACCGCCTTGTTGTCAAGCCGGGCGAGCTCTATCAGATGACATTCAAGTTCAAAACTGACTATGTCGTGCCCAACGGTGCATCTGATTTCAATATGTACTTTGATATCTACACATATAATAACGCAACGGGAACGGCTTCGAGCTCCATCGCTTTCGGAAGCAACCGTTCGACAGACTTTGTAACACACGCACAGTTCAAGGAAGCGCAGAACGGCTGGACAGAGGTCGTTATTCCGCTCGGCGCTCCGACGGAATACCCGGCTGACGTAATCTACATCACTCCGCGACTCGTTATGCGTCCGACGACCGCAGACTCCGGCAAGCTCGGCTACAGCGGCAGCTTCTGGATTGACGATATCGACGTTCGTGAGGTCGGATATGCAGGCGTTGAAATCGCAACGACCGGTTCAGCTGCAGCAGGACAGACTCTCCAGATTCAGGCAAAGCCCTATACCACACTTGGCCACTATATCTCACTCGGCGGCGACTGGACAACAGATCAGGCAAAGCTTACATCGAGTGATGTGAATGTCATCAAGGACTTCACGAATATGGCACTCGGCAAGGATGGCCTTGGAACAAACTGGCTCAATGCAACAGCTACAATGGGCGGAAAGAATGGCCCGACGGAAGTCAGCTGTGCGATGGAAATCAATGGCATAACGCGAATCGGAACGCGTGAAATCACGACAAGCGGATATGCAATGAAGCTTCTTTATGCAGAGGCAACCGTTGAGCCTGCAACCGTTGAAGCAGGCGGAACAGGAAAAATCACACCTGTCGGATATATGTCCGATGGAAGCGTTGCCGATATGTCAAGCGGAAATATTTCCTATAAGTCGTTGACTCCGGATATCGTTGAGGTCGATGCAGAGGGAAATATAACTGCAAAGCGCGCAGGAACAGGTCGTGTTCAGGTAAACTTCCTTCTCGGCGAAGCGGGAACATCCGCAATCGCAGAGGTTGAAGTAACCGATAATTCGCCGATAGTCTCGGCAAATCTTGCAGAATGCCCGACAGTCGGATATCTCCGCGATGAGCAGCTCGTTATCACGGGTGTCAGCGAGAGCGGATTTGGTGCAAATATTGCAGCTGCAGAAATTGAATGGGTAATCGAATCCGAAACAGAGAATGCAATCACCATTGATGAAAACGGACTTGTATTCGGTAATGTATTCGGCGCAAAGGCAAATGTTTTTGCAAAGGTAACTCTCAATGGCGCAACCGTTGAAACAAACAAGATTGAAATCGAGGTTGTCGAAACCGACCTCCGCGATTTCGAAATCGTATTCAATGAAGCACACCCGACAAAGCCGAAGAATGTCACAATCGAAGAATTCGGTTGGGAGCTTAACACAGCGCTTTCTCATAGCTCCGCGCTCAACGGCGGCTTCACGACTCAGGGTTATAATGCAACAACGAATGCAGAGGGAAGAATCCTTGCAATTGATGTTGATATCCCGTATGAAGGATATTATCAGATAGTATTCAGAGGCTATCTCAATAACTACAACACACTTGAAAGTGATATATACTGCGATGAGACTTATGTCGGTTCATTCGAATTCTATTCGGGCGGAAGAAACTCCGCAACCGATCCGGTTCGTCTACGCTCGGTATATCTCACAAAGGGCGTCCACACATTCATCTTCAAGCCGGGCAAATCCGGAGGAAGAAACTATTATCAGCTCATTTCAGAGCTCCGCTTCAGAGCAATCAATGAGCTTCCCACAATTTCCGATATCCAAACAGCGAAGAATGAATATTCGCTCGTTGTCGGCGATAAAGCAGAGCTTTCGACAAAGCTTCTCACATCCGATGGCTTTGTTTATAATTGGCAGACAAAGTATGACGGAGAGGCAGATGAGATTGCATCCGTAAGCTATGAAAGCCTTGCAAATGATATCGCAACCGTTGATGAAAATGGCGTTATCACTGCAGTTGCCGCAGGTGAGACAGAAATTGTCATCACTGTAAAATCAGGCGATGAAACGGCAACAAAGAATATCAAGGTCGTTGTTGACGGCTCTGATATCAATATTGCAACACTCGCAACAGACAGACGCGTATTCTATGTAACAGAGCAGGTCGCTCTCGGTGTCAATGCAACTCTCGCATCCGGCGCAATCCTCGATCCGTCCAAGATGACGGTAACGTGGAAGAGCTCCGATGAGAGCGTCGTCTCCTTCGGTGAGGATGGCGTTATGACCGCAAATGCAGTCGGAAATGCAACAATCACTGCAACAATCGCATATTTCAACGAGCCTCCGTTTGAGACATCGGCGGATATCACAGTTGAGCCCGATGGATTCGCGGCAGTTGAAATCACCTCCGACAACTTCGTTCTCTCGCCGAATGGCGGAACAACATCGCTTTCGGCTGTTGCAAAGACAGGTCTCGGCAAGGATGTTGATATGACGAATGCAACGGTCGAGTGGTCAAGCGATTCCGCAGAGGTTGCTTCGATTGATGCAAACGGCGTTGTAACTGCAGGTGCGGAAGGAACCGCAAAGATTACTGCAACGGTAACGATTGATGAAAAGGCAATCAGCGGCGAAACGAATATCTCCGTCCGCGCAGGTAAGGTCGGAAGAACTTACTACACGGATGAAATGGTCGCAGCGGCGCGCGAAAATGCAGATAAATATTCATGGGCAGCATCTATCAAGAAGTCCGCAATTAACCGTGCAGACAAATATCTTGATAAGATTGATTTCCTCTATGAAATGATCCCGGGAGAAGGTCTCCCGAGAACAAGCGCGGTCGGCTATAGAAATGACCCCGATCAGTGGTATTGCCGCTACTGCGGAGAATATCTCTATGACAGATTCGGTCATTATCCGTATGTCGTAAATGTCATCAGCGACCCGTGGAAGCTCCAGTGCCCGAGCTGCAAGAGAAAGTTCCCGTCCAATGACTTTGCAAAGCTTTATGAGCTTGGAAGAAATGAACACGGCATCTATGAGGTCAAGCTTGCTGAGGAGCGAAATGCAGCTCTCGTTGAAGAATCCGGCGGCAAGACTGACTATATGAAGAATGTTCTCTATCCCGAAATCGGAACGGATAAGCATCCGTCGTCCATCACTCTCTCCGAGGGCGAGGATCCGACACGCTGGGGTGTCGATACAGGTATGGGCTACACACCGGGAAGAACATATTCAAACGGTGTCAAGGAAGTCCACACCTATATCGGTTATATTATGCACTGCGGAATCTGGTATGACGGTGTAGGCTCGGGCAACACGGGCGTAATAAACAAGGCAATTGATGACCTCGGCGCGGCATATATGTATACGGGCGATATCAAATATGGTCGCGCAGGCGCTGTCCTCGTCGACAGAATCGCAGACGTATATCCGGGCTATGACCTCCGTCCGTACCTCACCCGCTTTGCAAACTCCGACGGTGGTGCGGTCCGCGGTAAGATCATAGGCTCCATCTGGGAAACATACCTCGGTCAGGACCTCGTCGCGGCATATGATGCAGTATTCCCGGCATATGATGATCCGTGGGTTGTCAACTACCTCTCCGAGAAGGCAAAGAAATTCAACCTTGAAAATGATAAATCAACTCCCGAAAAGATTCGTCAGAACTGCGAGGATGGACTCCTCCGCGAGACCTACAAGGCAGTTTCGTCGGCACTTTCAATGGGTAACACAGGTATGCATCAGAATTCCTGCGCTATGGCGGCGGTAATTCTCGATACACACCCGGATACGGATGAGATGATCGACTGGGTATTCCAGTATTCAGAGTCCGATGCGACGAGCTACAACACGGGCGGCGGAATGAATCAGGCGCTTATCAACTCCGTCAACCGCGATGGTCAGGCAACCGAGTCCGCATTCGGATATAACCGAATCTGGGTAACTCAGTTCACAGACCTCGCAAACACTCTCGCAAGATATAGTGAATACGACGGAATGAGCCTCTATGAGCATCCGAAGTATGTCGGAATGATTCGGTCCTATCCGCATGTAACGCTTGTTCGCCGCGGTGTTCCCGCTATCGGTGACGGCGGAGATGCGGCAAGCTAGCCCGTGCTTCCGGATAATGACGATGTTATGATCCAGAGCTTTAAGTATATGCGCGATATCGATTATGATATAGCAGTTGAAATCGCTCAGCATATGTATTTCGTCAAGGGAAGCAACCTCAATAACCTCCACTATGACATATGGATAAAGAACCCCGAAAGCCTTAAAACAGAGGTCGAAGAAATCATAGAGGAATATGGCGAATGGAACTATGACAAGAGCTCAATGCTCACGGGCTACGGTCTCGGTATCCTCCGTTCGGGAACGCTCTATGATTCTGTCGGAACAAATGTTCTCCGCGATACACAGCGCGACTTCTGGATTTACTTCGGCGGTGCAACATCACATAATAACCACGACCAGCTCAGCCTTGGTATCGAAGCCTACGGTATCGGTATGACGACCGACCTCGGTTATCCCGAAGCAACGGGACATGACCCGAACCGTGCGCAGTGGATGAATCCGACGATTTCGCATAATACGGTCGTTGTCAATGAGCAGAGCCAGACGAGAAGCGCATTCTCTCAGGTTCCTCTCCACTATGATGCAAAGGATACACGCGTCAAGGTTCTTGATGTTGACGGAACTCCGTGCTACACAGCAACTGACGAATATCGCAGAACGGTCGTTATGATCGACTATGACAGCGATGTTTCCTATGGTATCGACTTCTTCAAGGTACGCGGCGGAGATGATCACCTCTATTCGTTCCATGCAAACTCTCATATCCAGCCGACAAGCTCGCTTGAATTCGAGCAGCAGGTAGGCGGAACATATGCGGGTGCAGATGTTCCGTTCGGAAATGACCCGTGGACGAATGTTGGTAATAACTACACGATTCTTAAATACCCGGTCGGATATACATGGCTCTTTGATATCCACCGCGCAGATAATCCGGGAGTCAGCGATTTCTGGATTGACTATCAGATCAATGACTTCAGAAAGCTCTCCAGAAACCCGAATATGGATATCCACCTCCGTATGACAATGGTAAATGACTGGAATGCAGATGAAGTAACGCTTGCAAACGGTATGCCGCCGAGAACTCCGGCAAACCTTGCGGTTATGAACCATCTTGAATATATGCTCGTCCGCCGCAAGGGCAAGGATCTCAACACGCTCTTCACAACTGTTATTGAGCCGTATAACGGCGAGCGCTATATCAAGAGCATCGAGAGCGTCTCCGTTGAAGCAATCGATGGAAACCCGGGCAAGTTTGACAATGCAAAGGCAGTCAAGGTCGAGCTCGTTGACGGCAGAACAGACTATATCGTCTATACGCAGAACAACAGCGTCACCTATCGCATCGCAGATCTCTTTGATTTCAAGGGATTTGTCGGCGTATGGACTGTCAATGAGGATGGCAATAATATCTACACATATGTAAACGACGGCGAAATGATAGGCAACGAGACCGAAAAGGTTGAGGGGCTCGTGCCGGCGCTCGAGGGAACGGTTGTTGACTTCCAGCGCGATCTTTCGTTCGATAACTGGATCGATGTCAGATTCAACCGCGAAGTAACGGCAGAAGAGGTTGCAGATCTTGCAGACAGAATGCTCGTTCAGGATAGAGATCGAGTCGGTAACTCTTCCTTTGTAATCCTCGGCGCAGAAAAAACAGGCGACAACACTGCTCGCCTTGACCTCGGTGGAATAACCCCGATTGAAAAGCTTGTTGATGCAAAGGATGAATCAAAGGGCTATAAATATGACCTCAATGTCGGAGCGCATTTCGCAATTCCGATGTCTTATGAGGATAACCAGGCTCCGATATTTGACAGCATCTCGGATGATATCTCAACCAATGCAGGAAGCTCGTTTGTAACGCGAGTCAATGCAACGGCTCAGGATTCGGATGCGGGCGTTGTCTATGCGGCGCGCCAGCTCCCGCGCGGTGCAAGCTTCGATCCCGAGACCGCAACGATAAGCTGGAAGCCGACATCAAGCCAGATAGGTGAGAACCTCTTCGGAATTGATGCAACGGATGAGCACGGAAGAACCGCAACGATCTACTTCACAGTTATGGTCTACGGTGCGACCGGCGGCGGAGCAGGCGGAAGCACAGGCGCACCGTCGACACCGTCGACACCGACCATCCCCGCAACGAAGCCGGAGGATAAGGATGATTCAACGTCCTCCACCGACAATGGGGATAAAACTCCCTCAGTCGGCGATGCCGACAGCTCCCTCGGAGAGGGAGCCGAAAACGTCCGCTTCATCGACCTCGGAAACCATGCATGGGCGGCTGACG
>JAZSHZ010000138.1:0-2516 GCA_045533555.1 Eubacteriales bacterium | reverse complement strand
CCATGCCTACGATCCGACTTTTTTTCGCCCTCTTCTCATAAAAAGCCGCGGCACCGCCGCCCGCGAGGTATATCACCTTCGTCGCACTGTATTTTTCCTTTTCCTTTTCTATCGTTATTCTTCCGATATATTCCCCATGTTCCTCACAAGATCCGATACTGACATACCTGTCGTTTCTTTCGGAAACCCATTTGTGCGTATCCTCGCATACATTGCCGCACTCAGGGCATCTTATAAATGATATCTCTCTGTCGCAAAGTATCTCCCTGCGGGTTTTGAAGCCCTTATATGCTTCGCAGACAAGCGGACGCGATTCATCGAGTATTGCGCGCTGGCGCTCTGCATGTGCAAGATCCGCAATCCCGTGGACAAGATCGAGCTTTTTAGCAACGAGCGCAGTATAATAAGCATCGTTTCTCGCATCGTGGAGCGGTTCCGTCATCTCAATTCCGAAATGCTCCGCCGCCGTTGCGAGGGATTTCTGGTTATCTCCCGAATCTGTCTGCATATTATATATTGCCTGAAGGTTATACCAATTATCCACCCAGGCAGAATCTTCGCCATACATTTCGATATTGCGGCGGAGAACTCTTATGTCATCCGGACCCCATGTGAGAAAGGCGAACTCATCGCCGCACCACGCGAGGAATTTTCGCATTGCTTCGCAAAATTCCTCGCCCGCGCGGAGCTCCTCCTGGCTGATTCCCGTTATCTGCCGCACTTTGCGATGGATGACCTTATAGAACTTCGGACGTATATTTATTTTGAATTCATCGCATATTTCGTTTTTTTTATTGAGCTTGACTGCACCAACCTGGATGATCTCCCCATAGAGCTTATTCCCCGCTCGGTCGGAAACGACATCGCGCGCGCATCGCGCCTGATTCCATTCAAGATCCATTATAATATACATCAATTTCACACGTCCTTTAATAAGTTCCCAATTATATTATATATGTATATTGTTTTTTCTGCAAGTATATATTTCTGCCTTTATTGACTTTTTATGATAATTTTACTATAATTCTATATCGGTGGTGATTAATTTGAAAAAGAAAGCAAGTTGGAAACAGATCGTCGGCGTCTTTGTTTTTACGATGCTCCTGCTTTCAATTTTTTATTCGGTTATGCGAATCATAACAACTCCGTCAGCAACGGCTGACGGCTTCCACGAAAGAAGCGACTATATCCTTATGCTTCTCCAATGCGCGCTCGGTCTGCTCGTCATCGGGCTTCCCTCTTTTCTTGAAAAGAAATGGTCCTTTGCCATACCAAACTATATGAGCATCCTCTATTTCATTTTCCTTTTCTGCGCCATATATCTCGGAGAGGTCAGAAACTTTTATTATCGCATCCCTCATTGGGACACGATTCTTCACGCATTTTCGGGCGCAATGCTCGGAGCGCTCGGCTTTACCCTCGTCAATATTCTCAATGATTCCGAGCGCGTAAATGTCGTTCTCAGCCCCGCATTCGTCGCGCTCTTTGCTTTTTGCTTTGCTCTTGCATCGGGTGCCGTCTGGGAAATATATGAATTTGCGGGCGATGCTATCTTCGGTCTCAATATGCAGAAATTCCGTCTTGCAGACGGAACCGAGCTTATCGGACACCTTGCCGTCTGCGACACTATGAAGGACATCATAATAGATGCACTGAGTGCCGCCGCAGTTTCCGTTATCGGCTATCTCCTTCTTCTAGGGAAGAAAAAATTCAAAACAAAAGAAAACAAAAAGGATTGAAAGAAATGAGCAACTATTCCTCGCTTGCCGAGTGTTACGATGATTTTACGCAGGACGTCAGATATGCCCGATGGGCAGATTATCTGACTTCGCTTTTTGAGAAATATGATGACGGAAACGGTATATATCAGGTGCTTGATCTCGCCTGCGGAACAGGGTCTCTTTCCCTCATCCTCTCGAACCTCGGCTATGAGGTTATCGGGACGGATGCCTCGGAGGATATGCTTGCCGCCGCGCAGGAAAAGGCATGGGAAGCCGTTGGTACTCCGCCCATGTTTCTTCATCAGCGCATGGAGGAGCTTGATCTCTATGGCACGGTTGATGCCGCGGTCTGTTGCCTTGACAGCATAAATTATCTCTCGACCTATCAAAGCCTCAAGGATGCTTTTGCGCGCCTGCGCTATTTCGTCCGCCCCGGCGGCATCTTTATATTTGATGTCAACACCGATGCGAAATTCAGAAATCTCAACGGCGAGACTTATCTTCGCGAGAATGAGGATTATTTCTGCGCCTGGACTGCGGAATATGAGCAGAAAGAGAGACTCTGCACCTTCCACTACGACATTTTCAAAAGCCATGACGGCGAGCTCTGGGAAAGAAGCTATGAGGAGCATACAGAGCGCGCGCATTCCGAAAAAGAGCTTGAGGCGGCACTCAACGCCGCGGATTTCGAGCTTATCGCCTCCTACGGTGAGCTTTCTGACGAGCCGCCGAAGTCGGGCGAGCAGAGAATTTTCTATGTTGCAAGAAGAAATTAAAAAAAGAAAAGAGCTGTGA
>JAZSHZ010000274.1:0-5517 GCA_045533555.1 Eubacteriales bacterium | reverse complement strand
CCATGCCTGGGCGGCTGACGCAATCAACGCTCTTGCAGACGAAGGAATCATAAAGGGGACAAGCGAGAACACATTCTCACCCGCAGCTAACATCACGCGCGCAGACTTCGCGATCCTCCTTGTCCGCGCATTCAAGTTAGCTTCCGAGAGTGAAGAAAACTTTGCTGATGTTTCCTCTTCCGACTACTTCGCAAAAGAGCTTGCGGTTGCGAGAAACACAGGCCTTGTCAACGGTATCGGTGAGAACAAATTCGCACCGAGAAACAACATCACCCGTCAGGATATGATGGTGATAGTTTACAGAGCACTGAATTCAATGAACAAGCTTGATGTAGGGGACGGCGTCCTCGACGTCCCGCAAGCAAGCGACTTCAACCAAGTTGCAGACTATGCCCGCGAAGCAGTATCGGCACTTGTCAATGCAAAGCTGATAAGCGGCAAGAACGGTCTTGTTGACCCGACGGCAAATACAACACGCGCAGAAGTTGCGGTATTGATTCAGAGAATCCTCGATTTCGTAAAGTAAGGAAGGATACCATCCTCCCGCGTTAACCAACCAAAAAACCTCCCTTTCAAGGGAGGTTTTTTGCGTGTTTGGCGGGAAATGCACTTGTATTATAACAAAACAGGTGGTATATTTATAATGTGTCTTTATATAAAACGGAGGAATCAGAGATATGAAAAGAACATTATCATTTATTCTCGCAGCGGCATTGGTCATAAGCCTTATGCCCGCAATCGCATTCGCCGCAGTCGGCGATACGTTCAATGTCAATTTCTATGATTGGACGGAATATACAGGTAATAACCAGTATTTTTCAAGCACATCCGCAGGAACAAACTGGAAGGTTGATTCAGCACTTTCGGGTGCAGGTCAGCTTGCCGGTGCCGGAGGTGCACGCGTTCAGGTGCAGAACATTGAAACTCTTGCAGGTTTTAAATTCCTCACCATTCCTTCCGGCAAGGGCGATCTTGCAATCAATATCACCGCACCGAAGAGCGGAATATACAAGATGACGGTCATTGCAGTTCCTTACGGCTCAAACGGCAAGCTTACGGAAGTATATGTCAACGGAGTGAAGCTCAATACCTTCTCTTCTCACGGCTCAAAGGATGACGGCTGGAAGCTCGACCTTATCGAAACCAATCCGCAGGAGCTCGGAACAGTTTTCCTCAAAGCAGGGGAATATGCAAATACCGTTGTAATCAAATGCCCGGACGGTCAGGCGTTCCTTGAAGGCTTCACATTTGAAGAGGTCGAGCCTGTCCCGACGGCAGTCAACTTCAATTTCTATAATGAGCTTGCGGTCAAGCCCTCAAATGCCGACCCGAAGGATGATAAACTCACTCTTGCGGAAACAACGGGCGCAGGCTTCATCACAATTGCGGATGAAAGCTGCTCATTCAACGGCGACAACCGCGTCTATTCAGCAGGCGGAAA
The DNA here is from genome assembly GCA_045533555.1 of Eubacteriales bacterium. Lineage (GTDB taxonomy): Bacteria > Bacillota > Clostridia > Oscillospirales > JAAYXM01 > SIG480. The sequence goes on along the minus strand of JAZSHZ010000274.1, from coordinate 4,076 downwards.
AGCTTATCCGCAGTTTGATATGGGTGCAGGCAGCTCGACAACATGGATAACCTCAAACAACAGCAAGGAAAGAAAATGGACATTCAAGCTTCCGATTTCCGCAGCAGGCTGGTATGACATAAAATTCCTCGGTTCACATTGGTTTGCAAACGATCTTTTCTATCTTTATGTAGATGATCAGTTTGCAGGTCTCTATGATTTCAGCGGCGGAATCACACGTGCAGAGTCGGAAGATATCTTCCTCGGAGACAATAAGCAGATGAACACACTTTATCTCACTCCGGATGAAGACGGATATGTCAAGGTAATGTTTGCATATGCAAAGAGCTGGGGCTACGGTCAGGCGCGCCTTGCTCCGATTGAGCTTACGCTCACTCCGCTTGCGGACCAGACAAAGGATGTCACCTGCGTCGATATCGTCCACACTCTTCCTGCCGAAATGGGATTCGGTGATACAAAGGAATTTGAAGCATATGCGCTCATGAGCGACGGAACACGCTATTCCTTCAACGGATATACCTCATCGGCAACGGTCGATGCAAACAACGGAATATCCGTCATCGGCGATTCGGTAAGCATATCAAGAATGAGTGACCCGCTCTTTGATGAGGGACTTTTCAAGGGCGCAGTAACGGCAAACGCTGTCGGCAATCAGAAGATTACGCTCACCGCAATGATAAACGGAAAAGCCTATACCAAAGAGGCGACAATCAACGTTTCAGCTCCTTCCGAGGCTGTCGCATTCAAATTGGGACTTTCGGGAGATGACTTTATCGTCAACAAAACTTCCGGAGAATACGGAAAGCCTGCAGACTGGACAGTTTCCGGAGCATCAGTTGTTTTTGATAAGACAACGACGGTGGAAAGCCGCCGCTACGGATACAATTGGGGCGTCTTCAATCAGTTCTACACAGCTTCGGGCTATGCGGCATGGCCGAATCTTACGACAGACTCGCAGATGGTTCAGATAACGCTCAAAAAGTCGGTTCCCTGTGAGGGCTATTACGACATCGACTTCACAAGCTATCTCTGGAATGTCTGCGCGGATTATGCAATATATATAAACGGAGACTTTGCAGGCAACACCAACTGCTACACAGTTCCCGACGGATGGGGTACAACGGCAACGACAAGGCTCAATAAGCTTTATCTCCCGTCAGGCGATATTGAAATCTCCTTCCGCGCAAGAAAATCCCACTACACGGGAGCAATGTTCTTCACTCCGAAGGATATGGTATTCACGCCTTCGACGGTCAAGGAAATCGCCGTTGCGGCAGTTGAGACGAGCGGCATTCCCGAAGCAATGGAAGCCGGAGCATCGGTTTCAGCAAGCGCAAAGGCAAAGATGACGGACGGCGAATACCGCCACTTCGGTCTCACCAACAGCGGTGCAGAGCCGACGGATGACGATGTCATCAAGGTAACCTCCTCCAACCCGGCAGTTGTCGCGGTAACGGATGTCAACTGCGCAAAGAGAATAACAGAGGCGTTCAACAAAGTTGCGACGAACACGATAGACCCGCAGACGACGACATATAAGCTCAATGCGATCCGCGCAGGTACGGCAGATATCACCGTCACCGCAATAGTTGACGGCGTGGCAAAGAGCACGACAAAGACCGTCACGGTTTCGGGCGAGGCTATGGAAGAAGCGATCTCGAAGAAGACCGCATCTGTCTCCATCCTTGCGCTCACGGGCGGAACAGTCTCGACGAGTCTCGGAAACGCAGTCGATAATGTTGAGATAGGCAGCGAAGTTGAGGCAACCGCAACCGCAAACGATGGATATAAGTTTGCATATTGGAAGAATTCAAACGGAAATGTCCTTTCGGTCAATGCAAAGGAAACCTTCGTTATAAATTCAAACACAAGCATCACGGCATATTTTGAAAAGACAGTTTCAGCGAGCGACACGATCGTCCCCGTTTATTTCTACAACGGCAACGGCGAAGTCCTTGCGACGGAAAATATCGAAAAGGGCAAGACCTTTGCGGATGTAACAAAGCCGATGGAGCCGACGCTCACGGGCTATGTCTTTAAAAACTGGAGCATCGCAAACGATGCGGAGATCACCGATGTCACACGCGCTGTCGCGCTCTATGGCGAAAGCACTGCAACATATGCCGTAACCGTTATTGACGGCAACAAGACATCGACTCAGAGCGGCAAGGCATATGGCGAGGAGATCACGGTCACGGCAAGCGGAAATGATTTCTCCTATTGGATGCTCGGCGATGACATCGTCGGATATAACAAGACGCTTAAGATAAAGGTTTACGGCAATATGACGCTCACTGCGGCATATGCGGGCGCGAAGACCGCCGCTCCGACGGTTGCGCTCGATGAGGTAAACGGAAGCTACTTCCTCACATACAGTGTTCCGGCAGGCTTTACAAAGCTCGAAGCGGGCATTCTCTTCTCAAAGACGGGAACACCGAGAGTCGGCGCGAGCTACTCAAAGGCAGTTGAGAGAACGGGAAGCGGCCAGTTCACCGCAAAGCCGATGGGTGGCGATGACAATATCGCGCGCGGATATGTCATGTATACCGATGGCGATGAAGTCTTCGTAATCTATGCAAAATAAAATTTTTCCAAATTAAAAAAAGCTCCTTTCGGGAAAACTGTTTCCGAAAGGAGTTTTTGATTATGGATGAAAAAAACAAAAAGAAAAAAGAAAAGAAGTTCGTTCCGCCTGAGCCGCCCGTCGATTGCGACAGCATGGATTTTGATATGACATCAATAGCCTCGGCAACGGAATGCACCGGAATGGGGCGCATTATGCCAATATTCTCCGAGGATGAAGATATCGACGACCCGGAATAAGCCTGCGGATTGAAGCGGCGGCAAATCAATCATTTTCGAGTGTTTCGCCGGAAAGTCGAAGCATAACCCACTCGTTCATTATTTCTGCGCCGAGTGATTTATAAAAATCAAGGCTCGGAGTGTTCCAGTCAAGGCAGGTCCATTCAAGCCTTCCGCATTTTCGCTCTCTTGCGATTTCCTTGAGTGCGAGCAGAAGTCCTTTTCCGAAGTCTTCTCCGCGCCTTTCGGGAAGAACATAGAGATCCTCAAGGTGGATTCCACTCTTTCCGAGAAAGGTTGAAAATGTCGTGAAGAAAAGCGCAAAGCCAACCTCAATGCCGTCATCGTCGAGCGCAAACACGGTCTCGGCGCTTCGTTTTTCAAAAAGCTCGCGGCGGATATCCTCCTCCGTCGCGATGACGAGGTCGCTCATCTTTTCATATTCGGCAAGCTCTTTTATGAAGAACAATATCTTTTCCGAGTCTTCCTCGGTTGCGAATCTGAAATTCATAGAATAATCTCTCCCACAAGTGTTTTTTTATAAATTATATCATCGTGCGAACAAAAAATCAAATTGGGTTTGACAAAGAGCGCGAAATTCTGTAGAATAGCTCTATATAATTTTAAAGCAGGGGGAGAAAGAATATGCTTGACCGATTTGAAATTTTCACGAAGAATGTCGCCGCGGCGGATAAATTTGTTAAAAAGATAAAAGGGGCAGAGATGCGCCGTTTCGGAATTCATGGCAGCTGTGTCATGTGTCTTTTCTATCTCAGCAAAGCGGAAGAGGGGCTCACCCCGATTGAGCTTCGCGAGCTATGCAACGAGGATAAGGCGGCGATTTCCCGTGCACTTTCAACACTTCGGGGGAAAGGCTATGCCGAAATTATTGACGAGGGAAAGATATACCGCGCAAAATATCGCATAACGGACGAGGGCAGAGTTGTTGCAGAGAGCATCCGCGAGGCGGTCAGCCGCGCAGTTTTCGGCGCTGACAGCAATATAACGGAGGAGGAGCTCGAGATTTTCCGCGCAACCTTCGGGAAAATCGTCCGGAACCTCAGAACGATATGCGAAAAAATTGATAGTGAACAGTAAAAAAACAAAAGAACACAAAAAAACACCCGCAAGGGTGTTTTCAGCGTGTCGATAAACTTATCGACACGCTGAGAGATTGTCCAAAAGGGTGCAAGATTATTCAAACCGAACCCGAAGTAGTACGTTGGTACGTCGAGAGGTGAGGTTTGAACAAAACAAGCGGAAAACGCCTTGAA
>JAZSHZ010000154.1:0-33987 GCA_045533555.1 Eubacteriales bacterium | reverse complement strand
TGCATAGATTACTCTGATATTGCCGCTTGCATCACGGAAGATCACATAGCCGCGGGCGATTGATTCGCTTCCGTTCGGCTTTGCGGTGAACTGACCGCTGCCTGTCTTCTCCGTTGCTTTTGCATAGAAGCTTGTTATATCCGGTGTTCCCGATGTTGCGAAGAGGATTCCCGCTTCGATCTTCGTATATCCTGCGGGGACATTATAGGTGAGGAAGTATTCTCCACCGATTGTATCGAGTACTACCGTCGGGATCGCTTCCGCCGCACCTTCGCAGACCTTCGTGAGCGTGATGTCGCCATAGACATTGAAGGTGAAGCTTGCGTTATAGCTCATTACCTTCTCGCCGAGCTTCCAGCAGGTGAAGTCCGCTTCCGTTGCCTTGACGGTTACGCTTTCTCCATACTTCTTGCCCGTTGCAACTGCTTCGTCGCCTACCTTTACTGTGTAGGTGTTGTTTGTATCCTTGAAGAGAGCTACCGCTCTTGTGAGACTATTGATTATTGCATTATCCGCAATGCTCCATTTATCGAACTCAAAGCCCGTGAGGCTTACGTTCTTGGGCTTTGTGACATCCGCAAACGTCTTGCCCTTTTCGACCGTCTCGCTTCCGAGCGCTTCGCCGTTGCCGTTGTAGAAATATACCGGTGCGGTTGCATCGCTTTCTGCCGCGAGCTTTTCAAAATATGCCTTGATGCTCGTATTTACATTGATGACAAATGTTTCCTTCGCATTGGTTGAAAGAACCTTGCCGTTTGAGTCTTTCCAGTATGCAAACTCATAGCCGTCAGATGCCGTTGCTTCTGCGATGACCTTCGTTCCGATCTCGACCTCGGATACTGCCGAGGAGAGATTTGTCGCGACCGAGCCGCCTTCAAGCGCAACGATTCCGACGCTGACCGTTGTGTCCGTTACCGCTTCGCCCGGCTTATTTTCCGTTACCGTGATGTCGGTTGTGAGCTTGTTTGCAACAGTTGAATTATTTGCAGTTGCGGTGATTGTTGCCTTACCTGCCTTGACCGGTGTGACGACACCTGTCGTTGCATCAACAGTTGCTACCGATGTATTATTTGAGGAGTATGTGAATGTTGCCGCGCTTGAATCCTTTGAGAGGAAGCCTGTTGCCGAAACTGTTGCGCTCTCGCCTTCATCGACGTTGATTGAATCTGCCGTTGAGGAAATCTTTCCGTTCATAAGTGCGGTCTTTTCACCGCCGACGAGATAGAAGGAATTTACCAAAGCATAGGGGTTTCCCTCATTTGCCTCAAGTTTCGGGCCGACGCAGAATGTTACGATATAGCTTCCCGGCTTATCGAAATATACAGTTCCGACATTGGCGCTAATAGCCGTTCCTGCCTTAACGTCAGGCATATATGCATTCGTATATCCGATAAGGTCTGCCTTAGCTGTGCTCATTGCGCTCTCGGAAACAAAAACATTGATATCAACATTCATTCGCTTCGTCTGAGTCGATATCACATCCTGTATGAACTGATAATATCCTGCCTCGGGGACATTTATCTTGAAGGCTATCTTGACATTCGTTCCCATAATCTGAACGCTTGAGTAATATTTTACTGCGCTTCCGTTATAATCGTTACCGCCGAAATAGCTGTAGAAGCCGTTCGTGAGAGTTTCGTCAACTTCACTGAGCGAGCCGGTTTTCTTTCCTTCATAATATCCAAGATCAGTGGCTACGTGTTTTTTAAGATCATACTTTATCGTAGCACCGTTTACTACCTCGACGTTGATTTCGGATTTTACCGTATATCCCGCTTCGTTGACCGCGCTGGCGGTTACCTTTGCGCTTCCCTCGGAGTTGGCTGTCATCGTGCCGTCACTTGCGACAGATACAGCCGCACTGTCACTTGCATAAGAAACCGCATAGCTTCCTTCCGCTTCCGTTCCGTCGCTCATATAGAGCTCCGGTGTGATTTTCGCGGTCTGACCCATCGGGATTGCTACATTCTTGTCAGCAAAGAGTGATGCAAGAACTGTGTCCGTTCCGTTTCCGTCAAGCGTGAAGTTTCCGAAGAATACCCAGCCTGTTCCGCTCGGGCTCATCTTTTCGCCACACTGATAGACGAAGTAATATTCGCCTGCCTCGATATAGCGCGGCTCAAGCTCTGCCGGAGTCTGCACCGTAACTGTAGCGAGGTCTTTGTCATAGCAATTGAGTGAGCCGAGAAGAGTATCGGCATTCATATCGCTTTCCTCAAGAGCCTTGCCCGTCTTTATAAGATAAAGGTTGAGAAGCGCCGCTTCGCGATACTTCTTATAATTTATCTTCGGTGTATAGACGCCGCTCTTCGGAACGTTTATCTTGATTGCCCAGTATCCCGAACGCATCTGCATACCGTCCACACCGCTCCAGTTGATTGTCGTGCTCTTATCCGCGCTCTGGAGACCGTTTGTATTTCCATAGTATTCCCAGAGTCCGTTGTTCACCTCATAGGTGAAGCTGTCAAAACGCACCGTTGTGCTGTTCCAGCTTCCGAAATGTTTCGTTACCTCATAGTTGAGTGTGATTCCGGCATCTGCCGTGGTATCCGCCGCAAGTGCGAATGCAGGCAACATTGCTGCGATCATTGCTATCGCAATTATAGCCGATAAAATTCTTCTCATTATATACTCCTCCTATTTTAGATAATTAGAGATATTATCATTATATATACAATAACGCAAGCATTCAAGCAATTCTGTTGTAAAATATGGACATTTTTTGTTATATGTGTTATTATCTCTATATACGAGGTGATTTCTATGAAGCCGTTAAAAATGGGGGCGCGCTCCTTCAATATTCTCCCTGTGTTCGCAGGCTCTGTCATAAAGCGCTTTCTCGGAAACTCCCACTGCCATAACCACATTGAAATATGGTATGTCCTCAAAGGCGAGATGAGGCATATTATCGGAGATCGCGAATATCTGCAGACTCCCGGAAGCTTCTCAATTGTCCCCGCATATACTTCGCATCTTACCGACACAACCATCTCGGAAGACACACCCGTCATTTTTTCCGTGTACGCGGACGAAAAAGCTCTTGAAGCTCTATCCTACGATTGCTTTTTTCGCCATTCCGCTTTCGCCGCCTTTGACGGCAGAGAGCTCCCCGAATTTATTGAGCTTTCGGGAGACCGAAAGAATGCTGCCGATATTCTTGCCAGAGCCATTCTTGACGAGGATTCCAAGAAATATCCCGGTTCACTTGAAAAGCGATGCCATCTTTTTGCCGAATTTATCGGAACGATAAACCGCGATATGCCCGCGCTTTGCATCAAGCGGGGAATGAAAGAAAAGACGCGACTCATAAACGACGTTGTCGATTATATTATAAAGCATGCTTCCGAAAAGCTTTCTCTTGACAAGCTCGCCGAGACGGCTCTTATGTCGAAGCGAAGATTTACCGATAACTTCAAATCGGTTACAGGCATGACAGCATGGGAGCTGCAAAAGCTCCAGCGAATGCACCTTGCCGACCAGCTTCTCTGCTTTTCCGAAAACACACTCGAAGAAATTGCAAAGGAAATCGGCTATTATGACAAATCGGATTTTGCCCGAGCCTTTACATCCCATTTCAATATGACTCCTTCGGAATATCGCAGAATCAATACCGATATTTCATATAAATGGGAAAGCGGCGAAAGACTCAAGAGACTTCACCGCTATGAAACACTCAATTATTACTATGCACTTTCTCACAACGGAGAACAGCTCCCAAAAAGCTCTGTTTCCAATATGCCGAACCTTCTCGATTAATGAGAAAGCGGCTCGTTGAAAACCGCCGAATCCTGCAAGGTTAGTGCGGAGAGGGCATCCCCTATGTTACAGGTATGTTACAAGACCTCAATATGTTGTGGTATGCGCGAAAAATGGCGAAATATGGCGAATTTTATATATTTTAAAATTGTAAACATTTATGCAAAGGGTTGACACAAACCCCCGATTACGTTATAATGTAATTACTTTGTTACCACTTTGTAACCAACAGTATAAACGAAATGAGGTGAGATCCGATGCAGGAAAATGAATCGACCGCGATTGAAAGCGCGGTTGTTGCTCCCACCGAAAGGGTGAGGACATATGCAAAAAAGAACAAGTTCATAAATGCCGTCTTCGGATTTCTCACATTTATATATGAGATTCTTTCCTTCATCGGAATGAAGACAGTTCATTTCGCGGTCAACACATGGACGACTTTTCTCTCCCGTGTTCTGACTCCCGCATCAATGCTCGTGATGAGCATCGTCGGTCTTTCGATGGACATTGCGGAGAACGCGCATTTCCTCTTCCGCTCGTGGTCGCATAAGATAACCGTCTCGATTGACAGCTTCCGCAAGAACAGATTCGTTCTCGCAACAATCGTCTTCTCCGTGACGGTGCTTCTCATCGCATCGACGTTCTACAGCGTCGGAATCAAGATCACGGTTGACGGAGAAAAGATCGGCTATATGGGAAGCCGCGAGGAATATGACGAGGCTCTCAGATTTGTCGAGAAGCGCGCAAGCGAGATTCTCGAGCGCCCATACAGCATAACAGAAAATGTTCGCTTCGAGCTCGGGATCATCCCGCGAGAGGAAATCATCTCAAAGGATACCATCCGCTCATATTTCTTCTCGAAGATAAAAGAGGTTTCAATGCTCTATGCCCTCACGGTTGACGGAGAGGTCGTCGGCGCGAGTTATAACCGCGAGACACTGCAGGGCATGATAGATGAGCTTCTTTATAACAACGATCCGAACGTCAAAGCGCATTTCACGCAGAACGTCCAGATAACTCAGAAATACGTCGATTCCTCAAAGCTCGTTTCCTATGATGAAATCAGGGAAAAGCTGACATCGACAATCCATTCCTCCCGCCAGTATACGATAAAATCGGGAGACACGATAAGCTCCATCGCAAAGGCAAACGGTATGACGCGCGAAGATCTTCTCGAGCTCAACCCCTCACTCCGAAGCGGCAAGCTCCGCGTCGGCAGAAAAGTCACCATCGAAAAAGCTGTTCCCTTCCTTTCCGTCGAGGCGGTAAGACGAGTCGAATATACGGAGACAATCCCCTATGAGACAAAGACGGTTGAAGACGATTCAATCTATAAGGGATCATCGAAGGTCGTGACTCAGGGCCGCGTCGGAACGCGCAAGATTGTCGCCGATGTAACTTATGTTGATAACAAGGAAACCTCAAGAAACATTCTTTCAAGCGTTGTTACGGCTGAACCCGTGACAAAGGTCATCCACGTCGGAACAAAGGCGCGCCCGAAGACGATGGCAACAGGCAAGCTTTCAAGGCCGGTCAGAGGCGCGATAATCTCCTCGAACTACGGTATGCGCCGAGGCAGCATGCACAAGGGCGTCGACTTTGCCGCAAGAAGCGGAACGCGAATTTCCGCGGCAGACGGCGGAACGGTAACGTGGGCAGGCTGGAAGCGCGGCGGATGGGGCTATCTCGTCATCATCAACCACGGCAACGGAATCGAAACCTATTATGCACATAACTCAAGGGTTACTGTGCGCGTCGGTCAAAAGGTCGCAAAGGGCGAGCAGATTGCCAAAATGGGAAGCACCGGCAACAGCTCGGGTCCGCACTGTCACTTCGAAATCCACGTTAACGGCAGATACGTTAACCCCTGGAGATATATTTCCTGAATAAAAGAGCTACCTGCAGGTTCAAAAACCTTCGGGTAGCTTTTCTTTTTAATCTCATTTGCAACATCCAAACCGTTTTATTTCACATTCACCAATTTTTCCGCTAAAACTTAATAGAAATTTCATATTTTTGCAAGTTGACAAGCCACAAATTGCGTGCTATACTTTTATACAAGATTTCTCACACAGGAGCTGTTTATCTTGGCACTTAAAAACGAATATCTTCAGCGCGTATACGAGGGCGTCGTTGCAAGAAATGCAAATGAGCCCGAGTTTCATCAGGCGGTGCACGAGGTTCTCGAATCTCTTGAGCCTGTTTGCGAGAAAGACCCGCGCTATGAAAAGATGGGTGTGCTCGAGCGCCTTTGCGAGCCCGAGCGCGTTATATATTTCCGCGTCCCGTGGGTTGACGACGAAGGCAGAGTTCAGGTCAACCGCGGCTTCCGCGTTCAGTTCTCGTCCGCAATCGGGCCCTATAAGGGCGGCCTCCGCTTTCATCCGTCCGTCAATGAATCCGTCATAAAATTCCTCGGTTTTGAGCAGATTTTCAAAAATTCGCTCACAGGCCTTCCGATAGGCGGCGGCAAGGGCGGCGCGGATTTCGACCCCAAGGGAAAGAGCGACGGCGAGGTTATGCGCTTCTGCCAGAGCTTTATGACTGAGCTTTCAAAACACATCGGCGAGAATACCGACGTTCCCGCAGGCGATATCGGCGTCGGCAACCGAGAAATCGGTTTTCTTTACGGGCAATATAAGCGCCTCGTCAATGAGTTCACGGGCGCAATCACGGGCAAGGGTCTCCGCTATGGCGGCTCTCTTGCGAGAACCGAGGCGACGGGCTACGGCTTATGCTATTTCACGGAGGAAATGCTCAATGCGAAGGGCGAATCCTTCAAGGATAAAACCGTCGTTATCTCGGGTGCGGGCAACGTTGCGATTTATGCTCATATAAAGGCGACGGAGTTCGGCGCAAAGATCATCGCGATGAGCGATTCTTCGGGATATATCCACGATCCCGACGGCGTCAACATCGAAACCGTCCGTCTTCTCAAAGAAAAGAACCGCGAGCGAATCAGCGAATATATCAAATATCATCCGCGCGCAACCTACACACCCGGCTGCAGCGGAATATGGAGCATCCCCTGCGATATCGCGCTTCCCTGCGCAACGCAGAACGAGATTGACGGTGAAAGCGCGGAGCTTCTTGCGAAAAACGGCTGCTTCTGCGTTTCCGAAGGCGCAAATATGCCCTCGACACCCGAAGCAATCAGGGTTTATTTCAAAAACAATATGCTCTATGGCCCCGCAAAAGCGGCGAATGCGGGCGGCGTTGCCACAAGCGCGCTCGAAATGTCGCAGAACAGTCTTCGTTATTCCTGGTCATTCGAAAAGGTTGACCATAAGCTTCAGGATATTATGAGAAATATCTATAACAGCGCGGCAGACGCCGCAAAGCAATACGGTCACGAGGGAAACCTTATGATCGGAGCAAACATCGCAGGCTTTAAGAAGGTTGCATCCGCAATGCTTGCCTACGGTGTTGCATATTGATTTGATTCACTCTCACTTTTTCATTTTGATTCCCATCCCCCATCATTACAACACAGCCCATTCCGCTTTTTTGTCTCCTGCGGAATGGGCTGTGTTGCATTTTATTTATTTAATTTAATCCGAATAAATAACTCTGTATGTTCCTGCATCATTATAGATGAGATAACCTCTTGCTACTGCAGTGTCATCATCAATCTTCGCGGTGAACTGTCCGTGTTCCGCTGTCTTCTGGCTTGTTGCCTTGCCGTCGCAGCTTTCGACCGTGGGCTTTGTTCCCGCCCTTCCGAAGAGGATTCCAACCTCGATTATCTGCTTACCGGCTGCATCGTATTCGATCATATATGCATTGTCTTTCTTAACGACAGAATCAAGAACAACGAGCGGTGCATTCGTTCCCGTGAAGGACTTTGTGATGTTTGCCGCATCCCAGACGTGGTATGTATATTCCGTTCCGTAGTCAACCTGCTTGCCGTTGCGGAACCAATACATATACGGCGTGAGGGTTTTTGTGTTTCCCTGGTTGTCGGTATATTCATACGATGTGCTTACGGTTATCTTATCATCGTATTTATAGTTTGCCGTTTCCGTGTCATTCTGATTTACGGGGTTCTTGACGCTGAAGGTATCTCCCGTATCGGTGTATCTTGCAACTGCGCGGGTTACCGCGCTTGTGAGAACCGTGCTCTCCGTGAGCTCTTCATCCTCGGAGAGAAGCCATTTGAGGAACTTGAAGCCTGTTCTTGAGGGATTCTCCGGAAGTGCAACAGTTCCGTTTTCATTTCCCTTTGCTTCTGAAAAGTATTCGCCGTTTTCATTGAAGAACTCGACGATCTTATCAGCCGTATTCTCGGAATAAACTGCAGTGAGATAGGTGTTTGTCATAAGCTTGAAGGTGTAGCTCTTGTCTGCAGAAAGCCATGTGCCGTTGTCTGCAGTTCCGCGTACCCAATGGCGGAAGGTGTAGCCGTCTATATCCTCGGCTGTTACGGTGACTTCATCGCCGCGCTCGCCGCTTGTGACATCGATATTTTTATTTACGCTGTTTGCAACCGCCAAAGAAACGGTTTTTCTTTCCTCAACATCAGCAACAGTGACGAATTCGGAAGAAACCATTCCGTCCTCTGTCATTGCGGAAATAAGCACTGTTCCCTGACGAAGAGCCGTGATGTTGCCGCTTGCATCAACCGTTGCAACGCTTTCCGCACTGCTCTTATATGTGACGCCGCTTGTGAGAGCCTCGGTTGCGCCCTTGAAATAGTCTGCCGTGACGGAAGCGGTTGCGCGCTCACCTGCAGTGAGAGCAGTATCGCTTATTGAGATGTCGATATCCGTCATATAATCGTCTGTTTTTGCGATGGGAGTGAGTGTTATTCCCTTGAAATATGCGTACTGGTATCCGTACTCAACACCGCTGCTGATTGTTTTGCCGGCTTCGGAGTTATACTCCACCGATTTTTCATCGAGACGAAGCGCAATATAATATTCGCCTGCGCGCGGTGCGGATACTCTTACCGGAACTTTATCGAGAGTTCCCGGAATTTCCTTGTTTGAGAAGTTTACATAACCAATCTTCTCACTTGCCGATGCAGCTTTTATTCTTGAAAGAGCCGTCGCCTTGCTTGTTATCTTCGTTCCGCGAACAGGGAAGAAATATACAGCAGGGACAGTGCCGTCTGATCGTGCTTGGTTGGATGGCATGAATGAGAGGTCATATTCTCCTGCATAGGGGATGATGACTCTGAAAAGAATGAAATAGTTGAATGCGGATTTGTCTCCGCTTGCGCTTCCGTCTGCATTGACGCCCATACTGCCAATATGGTTCGGCGCCTTTCCTGTGCGTATGTTATAGTAGAAAGCGGAATCTGCTTTGCTGTTGGAAGGGTTTAATGTAACTCGATTATTGTAAGCATCAAAATATTCAACAGCCCAAGGGTCTGTCTTTGTAAGGTTCATAACCTGAATGGGAGGATCTGCCTCAACTTTTGTTGTTGCAAAATCTTTTCCATAAGGTGTTGTTGCCCACCAGTTCATAGCCGGTGCATAATTGAGCGTTCCGATTCCCGATGATCCGCGGAGTATCGGAGCTGTTGACCATGTAATATCAGCAGTTCCGTCGCCGTTGATATCAACGCTATCCTTCGTGAGCATCTGCGCGCCGTTCATCGCATCCATGCCCATGTTATAATTAAGCGCACCGTTTTCAACTGCTGCCGCATTTAAATCGGCAGTAAGCTTGAATCCTCTTAAATAGCCGTGCATAAACTTATCTGTTCTGCCATCCGGAACATAAGGCGCAAACTTTTCGTTATAGCCGTTCGAGCGGAGGATGAGGATATAATCTCCCTCTTCTCCCTCAGCAATCGTTACGGGGTTGAGAGAAACGGTTTTTACTGTGTCTTCTTCCTCAAACATATCAACTGTTCCGAGGAAATCGCCGTCATCTATAAGCGCAAGAACTGCATCGCGCTCTTCTTGCGAGTCAAGTATTGACGGCTTTATCGTCTCATCGCTCTTTACAAGATATATATCGTGGATATATCCGGAAGGACGCCCCTTATATTCAATTTCGGGAATGAACGTTCCCGCGCTTGCAACATTGAGCTTAATTGCAACAACGCAGGCATCCTTCTTTTTATTGACTTCTTTGACAGTATAGTTGATATACTCTCCTGTTGAATTTGCAACCTGCATCCAGTTGACACCGTAGCGCAGAATAAGGTTCCACTGATCCGAGAGATTCGGATCTGTCACCTTGTCAAGGACGGTTTTCTGATCGGTTGTTGAAGCTGTCATACCGTAAGCCGCTGTCGTGAAAGAATATTCAAAGACACTCTGCTTGACGGTAAGGTTCTTCTCCGCCGCAAAGCTTGCCGGAACCATTGCAACAACAAGCATAGCCGCGAGGAGAATTGATATGAATCTTTTCATTTCGGTTTCCCTCCATTAATAATATATAGAAATACACTTTATTCTATCATTAAATTAACCGCATTGTCAACCAAAAATGATTAAATCATTATATAAAACCTTTGAAAAGTGACAAAAATCCCGAAACGGAATTTCCGTTTCGGGATTCATTCAATTCAAATCTTAAATTACTTAAGGTTGAACCATGCCTTGCGGCCGAGGTAGATTGCGCTGTCGCCGAGCTCTTCCTCGATGCGGAGGAGCTGGTTGTACTTCGCAACGCGGTCTGTACGGCTCGGAGCACCTGTCTTGATCTGACCTGCGTTGAGAGCAACTGCAATGTCAGCAATTGTTGTGTCCTCAGTCTCGCCGGAGCGGTGGGAGATAACTGCAGTGTAGCCTGCGCGGTTTGCCATCTGGATAGCATCAAGAGTCTCTGTGAGAGAACCGATCTGGTTAACCTTGATGAGGATGGAGTTGCCGACGCCGAGCTCGATGCCCTTGGAGAGGCGCTCAACGTTTGTAACGAAGAGGTCATCGCCAACGAGCTGAACCTTATCGCCGATAGCCTTTGTGAGCATGCCCCATGCTTCCCAGTCTTCCTCTGCAACACCGTCTTCGAGGGAGATGATCGGGTATGTGGAAGTGAGCTTCTTCCAGTAGTTTACGAGAGCCTGCTTTGTCATTGTCTTCTTTGCCTTCGGAAGGAAGTATGTTCCGTCTTCCTGATACCACTCGGAGGAAGCAGCGTCGATAGCGATCATGAAGTCCTCGCCCGGCTTGAAGCCTGCGCGCTCAACAGCTTCGAGGATAACCTTGATAGCATCCTCATCCTTCTTGAGGTTCGGAGCGAAGCCGCCTTCATCGCCGACAGCTGTTGTCATGCCCATGCCGTTGAGAACTGCCTTGAGGTTATGGAAAACCTCTGTGCACCAACGGAGACCTTCAGAGAATGTCGGAGCGCCAACCGGCATGATCATGAATTCCTGGATGTCAACGTTGTTGGAAGCGTGTGCGCCGCCGTTGAGGATGTTCATCATCGGAACCGGAAGAGTCTTTGCATTGCAACCGCCGATGTATGTGTAGAGCGGCATCTGGAGAGCTTCTGCAGCTGCCTTAGCAACAGCCATGGAAGTTCCGAGGATAGCGTTTGCGCCAAACTTTGTCTTGTTCGGTGTGCCGTCGAGCTCGATCATTGTGCGGTCGATCTCAACCTGATCGAGAGCGTTCATACCGATGATAGCTTCAGCGATTTCGTTGTTGACAGCGTCAACTGCCTTGAAAACGCTCTTGCCCATGAACTTGGACTTGTCGCCGTCGCGAAGCTCGCAAGCTTCGAAGATACCTGTGGAAGCGCCCGAGGGAACTGCAGCGCGGCCCATGTATGTGTTGACGCCGTCGTCAACATAAACATCAACCTCAACTGTGGGATTGCCGCGGGAGTCGATAACCTGACGGCCGACTACGTCTACGATTTCTGCAAATTTTTTCATTTTTCTTTTCTCCTTTTCGTAATTTTTTATATGAAGATTTATTCGACTATAAGTGATTTGCCCGTCATCTCTTCCGGCTGGGAAATTCCCATAAGGTCGAGCATCGTGGGAGCGATGTCGCAAAGGCCGCCGTCACGAAGACGAACGTCTGCGCCGACTATGACAAACGGAACTTCGTTTGTAGTGTGAGCCGTGAAGGGAGAAACTCCGTCTTCCTCGAGCATCTTGTCTGCATTGCCGTGGTCCGCAGTGATAACACTGATACCGCCGACATTTGAAACTGCCTCAACGACGCGACCGACGCATTCATCAACCGTCTCAACCGCTTTCTTTGCCGCATCAAACACGCCTGTGTGACCGACCATATCGCAGTTTGCATAGTTTAAGATGATAACGTCATATTTCTTGCTGTTGATTGCCTCGATTACCTTGTCGGTAACCTCATATGCGCTCATTTCCGGCTGAAGGTCATATGTTGCAACCTTCGGGGAATTGACGAGGATTCTGTCTTCCCCGTCATACATCTTCTCAACGCCGCCGTTGAAGAAGAATGTTACATGGGCATATTTCTCTGTCTCCGCAATTCGGAGCTGCTTGATTCCGAGCGAGCTGATATATTCTCCGAAGGTATTGTCGAGGCTTTCGGGAGCATATGCAACCGAGACATTCGGCATCGCCGCATCATACTGCGTCATGCAGACATAATGGACGGGCACGAAGCCTGCGCCGCGGTCAAAGCCGTCAAAATCCTTATCGACAAAGGTGCGCGTGATTTCTCTTGCGCGGTCGGGGCGGAAATTGAAGAAGATGATGGAATCGTTTGCCGAGAGACCTGCATAATCTCCGCAGACCGTCGGCTCGACGAATTCGTCCGTCTTGCCGTCCTCGTAGGACTTAGCGACGGAAGCTGCCGCATCGCTTGTCTTGTTGCCTTCCGCAAAGACGATTGCGCGGTATGCCTTCTCGACTCTGTCCCAACGGTTGTCGCGGTCCATTGCGAAGTATCTTCCCATAAGGGTTGCGACCTCACCGACTCCGATTTCCTTGCACTTTGCAACCGCTTCACTGACGAAGCCCTCACCCGATGTGGGCGAAACATCGCGTCCGTCAAGGAAGCAATGGATATACACTTTTTCGATTCCGAATTTCTTTGCAAGCTCGAGGAGACCCCAGACATGTGTGTTGTGGCTGTGGACGCCGCCGTCGGACATAAGTCCCATAAGGTGAAGCGCCGTTCCGTTTTTCTTACAATTCTCGCAAGCTGCGACGAGCTCGCGGTTTTCGAAGAAGCTTCCGTTCTCAATTGCGCGGGTGATTCTCGGGAGATCCTGGAAAACGACGCGACCTGCGCCGATATTCGTGTGGCCTACCTCGGAGTTGCCCATCTGACCGTCGGGAAGGCCGACATCAAGACCCGATGCTTTGAGAGCGCTTCTCGGATTCTCGGCAAAAATCTTATCGAGATTCGGGGTTTCTGCGCAGCTTATCGCATTTGCAAGACCCTTCTCGGCATTGCCGAAGCCATCCATAATGATAAGTGTTGTCGGTGTTCTGTTACTCATAATAAATTACTGATTTGCCGCATTGATAATAGCTGCAAAATCCTCCGTCTTAAGAGATGCACCGCCGATGAGACCGCCGTCGACATCCGGCTTCGAAAGAAGCTCTGCCGCATTCTTCGGGTTCATCGAGCCGCCGTACTGAATTGTGACTGCGCGAGCAGTTCTTGCGCCGTATTTTGCGCGGATGACCGAGCGGATGAGCTCGCAGACTTCCTCTGCCTGCTCTGCCGTTGCAGTCTTACCCGTGCCGATTGCCCAGATGGGCTCATATGCAAAGACGATTTTTCTCATCTTTTCTGCGGGAACGTCTTTCAATGCAATCTTGACCTGCATTGCAATGTGCTCGTTCGTGACGTCGAACTCTCTCTGCTCGAGAGTTTCACCGACGCAGATGATCGGGCGGAGACCAACTTCAAGAGCCTTCTTGACCTTGAGGTTGACGGTCTTGTCTGTCTCACCGTAGTATTCGCGGCGTTCGCTGTGGCCAATGACGACAAACTTGACACCGAGCTCCTTGAGCATCTCTGCGGAGACCTCACCCGTGTATGCACCCTTTTCCTCATAGTGCATATTCTGGGCTGCAACCGCGATCTTTGCATCACGGCTTGCGCGGCATGCTGCGGGGATGTCAACAAACGGAACACAGAGGACGACGTCGCACCATTTCTGCTTGCCGACCGCTACCTTGAGCTCTTCAAACATCTTCTTTGTCTCTGCGGGAGTCTTGTTCATCTTCCAGTTGCCCGCGATAATTGTCTTGCGATATTTTCTGTTCATTTTGAAATTTTCTCCTTATATCTGAACGGGCTGTTTCGCCCCTTTTGCTTATTGGTTTTCTTGTGTCTGTCTTTTTCTTACTTATCTTCGAGGCATGCGATACCCGGAAGTGCGATTCCTTCGAGGAACTCGAGGGACGCGCCGCCACCTGTGGAGATATGGCTCATCTGCTTTGCAAAGCCGAGCTTCTTGACTGCAGCAGCACTGTCGCCGCCGCCGACGATGGAGATGGAGTCGCTTTCTGCAACTGCAGCGCAGACTGCCTCAGTTCCTACTGCGAACTTCGGGAATTCGAAAACGCCCATCGGTCCGTTCCAGATGACCGTTCCTGCGTCCTTGATAGCTGCGGAGAACTTTTCGATTGTCTCAGGTCCGATGTCGAGACCCATCCAGCCGTCCGGAATTGCGGAAGTGGGAACAACCTTTGATTCTGCATCTGCAGCAAATTCTGTTGCAGCCATTGTATCTGTCGGGAGGAGGAAGTTGACGCCCTTCTCCTCTGCCTTCTTGATCATATCGAGAGCATACTCAAGGCGATCGTCCTCACAGAGGGAGTTACCGATCGTGCCGCCCTGTGCCTTTGCGAATGTATATGCCATGCCGCCGCCGATGATGAGCGTGTCAACCTTTTCGAGGAGGTTGTTGATAACGCCGAGCTTATCGGAAACCTTTGCACCGCCGAGGATTGCAACGAACGGGCGCTTCGGGTCGGAAAGAGCCTGACCCATGATGCCGATTTCCTTGCCGATGAGGTAGCCGCAGACAGCCGGGAGATAATCTGCAACGCCTGCTGTGGAAGCGTGAGCGCGGTGAGCCGTTCCGAACGCATCGTTTACATAAAGCTCTGCGAGAGAAGCAAGCTCTTTTGCGAATGCCGGATCGTTCTTCTCCTCTTCCTTATGGAAGCGGACGTTCTCGATGAGCATAACCTCGCCGTCCTTGAGGGAAGCGGCAAGAGCCTTTGCGCTGTCACCGATGACGTCTTCTGCCATCTTGACTTCGATTCCGAGGTGCTCGGAAAGGCGCTTTGCAACGGGAGCAAGAGAGAACTTCGGGTTTACCTCACCCTTCGGACGACCGAGGTGGGAGCAGAGAATGACGCGAGCGCCCTTCTCGATGAGATATTTGATTGTCGGAAGAGCGGCGACGATTCTCTTATCGTCTGTGATGTTGAGATCATCGTCCTGCTTGACGTTGAAGTCGCAACGGACGAGAACGCGCTTGCCCTGCGGGTTGATGTCTTCAATTGTCTTCTTGTTGTAGTTCATAAATGTTGACCTCCATTTATAATATTCATTATTTCACATGTTATTATTATAACACGAATACAAGCATTATTACACTGTTATTTTAACTATTTTTAAGCTTTTTCATAATATTTTTTCGCCAAAATGCAAAAAAACTATTCAGCGATATTATGAAGCTTTCCCGTCATCTGCATATTTTCAAAACCCGTCTGCCGCAGTGCCTCATAGACCACTATCGCAACGGAATTTGAAAGGTTGAGGCTGCGAAGCGTCGCAAGCATGGGGATTCGGATGCAGTTTTGCATATTCTCCGCGAGAAGCTCTTCGGGAAGCCCCTTCGTCTCTTTTCCGAAGATGAAGAAATCTCCGTCCTTATATTCAATATCGGCATATGATTTCTTTGCCTTGGTAGTGCAGAAGAAGAATCTTCCGCCCTCGTTCTTTTCAAAGAACTCGGCGAGGTTTTCATAGACGGTTATATCGAGATATTGCCAATAATCAAGCCCCGCGCGCTTTAACTGGCGGTCAGATATGTCGAACCCGAGGGGTTTAATCAGATGAAGCGATGCCCCCGTCACGGCGCAGGTGCGCGATATATTGCCCGTGTTTGCGGGAATTTCGGGTTCAACGAGAACAATATTGAACAAGGGTCACACTCTCCGTCAATCAAAATTTTTCCATCCGACTTATTTTATGATATTTTCAGCAATTTTGCAAGAGTTTTTTGCATTTTTCTATGGTAAAATAATTATTTTTTTGTTAAATCTTCTTCTCTCCGCGATATTTGCGACAAAATATAAAAATTCACCCCCGCAGACCGAAACAAAAGCGGTTTGCGGGGGTCGGATGCTTATTCTCTTACATAAAGTTTGCAAATATTCCTGCGAGGAGGACGGTTATGAATCCCGAAACGACGATTGAAAGGCTCGACATCGCGCCTTCGACCTCGCCGATCTCCATCGCACGAGTCGTTCCTATCGCGTGGGATGCGCTTCCGATTCCGATGCCCTTTGCAATCGGCTCGGTTATGCGGAATATTTTGCAGACGCCCTCCGCGATTATGTTTCCGACGATTCCCGTCACGATGATTACCGCAACCGTGATGGCGACATAGCCGCCGAGCTCCTCCGAGACGCCCATTCCGATTGCCGTTGTTATAGACTTCGGAAGCAGGGTGACGTATTCTGCGTGGTCAAGACCGAAGAGGTATGAAAGAAGAAGAACGCTTCCAAGGCTTGTTATGACACCCGTCACAATTCCGACAAGGATTGCCGCGGCATTCTTGCGGAGGCTCTCAAACTGCTCATAGAGCGGAATCGCGAGGCACACCGTCGCGGGGGTCAGCAGATAGCTTAAATATCTCGCGCCGTTGTTATAGGTCTCATAGTCTATGTCAAAGACGAGAACGAAGCCGAGTGTCAGAACGATTGCGACAAGAAGCGGGTTGAAAATCGCGAGGCGGAGCTTCTTTTTGAGGAGCATCCCTATCCCATATGCCGCAAGGCTTATGAGCGCGCCGAAGAAGAGAGTGTTTCCGAAAAATTCGTTCATTTCTTTCCCCCCTTCTTCTTGCCGCAACGGATGACGAACTGCGTTGCAAGACCCGATGATGCCATAACGATGACCGTCGTTATAATCGTTATCGCCGCGATGGGAATGAGCGACGGCTTCAGTATGCCCCAGCTTTCCATAAGCCCGACTGCGGCGGGAATGAACATTACGGGCATTATTGCAATGAGGAACGAACCTGCATCCTTGACGGCGGAGAGCTTTATAATTTTAAGCTCAAGCGCGAGGAAAAGTATTATTATTCCGTATATGCTCGCGGGGATCGGAAGCGGAATGAGATAATTGAGTATCTCTCCGACAAACGAAATCGCGAGAATTATTCCGAACTGTTTTAAATATTTCAAGGCAAAACTCTCCTTACATCAGATAGAGTGCAACGAAGACAGGCATCGTTGCAATGCAGAGAAGCGTCGTTATAATATTGACCGAAACCGCAAAATCGGGCTCTTTGTCATATATCTGCGCGAACTGCACGGCGGAGGCTCCCGTCGGCGCGATTATCGCAAGATACGTTATGAGGAGGACGTTTTCGACGTCCGGAATATTGATGAGACTGCGCGCGAGTCGGATGAACAGGAGGCATATCAACGGCGTTATCACCATTCTGATGAGCATAACGACATAGAGCCGCTTGTCGCGCAGTATTGCTTTCGGGCGAACCTCGGTTGCAATCATTCCGCAGATAATCATACTTATCGGTCCGACCATATCACTGAGCGGACCCGTGATTTCCTTGACGAAAGCAGGAAGACGGATTCCGACAAACGCGAAAATCGCACCGACAATGACACTTATGAGAACGACATTCCCGAAAATCTTCCTGAGATTGAAGCTTCTCTCACCCGAATAGAGGCTGAGCGCGTGAGTCCAGACGAAAAAGAGCTGAACACAGAGAAAACCGCTTGAATAGATGACCCATTCCTTACCGAGAACGGAGACGACAATGGGAATGAGCAGGTTCCCGCAGTTTGAATACATCGCGCAGGCGCGCTCGACAATGCCCGGACGGAGAGTTTTCCGATAGAAATAATCTATAATGAGCATAACGACGTGAGCCACAAGCGCCGCGACGAACGAAAGAAGAAATCCCTTCATTATTTCGGGGGTCATATCGACGTCAAATGCTTCAAGCACTATTGCGGGAGTCAGCATATAGAGGAGGATTTTTGAAAGAACGGAAGCCTCCGAGCTCTTGACGAGGCGCGTTTTGACACTTATGAAGCCAAGAAGCAAAAACACGAAAAGCTGCGCGATTTTTCCAAAAAGCAAGACGGGAATTGACATTTATGAAAACCTCTTTTTAAAATTCTGTCCGCATAATTCTACCATAAACGGCATTGCATTTCAAGTGGGAGGTTTCCGAATCGACCGCAATTCGGCGGGTCGTCGGGGACGCCGTCCCCTACGAAGGGTTACGGGTAACTGTTATGATTGCGATTTTATCTGACTGTTCGTAGGGGCGATGCCCGCAATTCGGCGGCGGAATACGGCGCGTCGAAAATCGCCGCGCCCTACGGGAGTTCCGCAATAATTTTCCGCTTTTAATTCTGCATTAAAAAAAGCACCCTCGCGGGTGCTTTTTTGATTATTCTTCAAACGAGAGGCTCTTCTTCGGGCATTTTTCAACGCAAACGCCGCATTTGATGCACTTTTCCTCGTCAACTGCCCAGGTCTTGTTCTCACGGTCAACCGTGATTGCCTCGACGGGGCATTTCTTTGCACAGAGTGTGCAGTAGACACAGGAATCGGAGCAGGTGAGCTTGCCGTTGTTTGCGGGTGCCGCCGCTTCTGCCTTCGGTGCAACCGGAGTCGGAGCAGGAACGTCTGCCGCATCGGGGCAAGGACCCTGTGCATTTATATCGCCCATTGAAAGCGACTTCTTCGGACATGCATTGATGCAGATTCCGCACTGAGTGCACTTCTCGCGGTCGATTTCCCAGGTCTTGTTTGCGCGGTCAACCGTGATTGCTTCAGCGGGGCATTTCTTTGCACAGAGTGTGCAGTAGACACACGAATCGGAGCAGACAACGCCTTCCTCGACCTCAGCAAACGAGAGGCACTTCTTCGGACACTTGTCGATACAGATTCCGCACTTGACGCACTTTTCTTCATCGACAGTCCATGTCTTGTTTGCACGGTCAACCGTGATTGCGCCCTCGGGGCACTGCTTTGCACAGAGCGTGCAGTAGACGCACGCATCGCCGCAGGTGAGCTTGCCGCCGACCTTTTCCTTGAAGCGGACGCCGCGGACGATGAGGTCCTCGGGGTCTGTCGCTACCATATGGTAATCCGTCGTGAGCTCAATAGCCTTTGTCGAGCAGAAGTCCTGGCACATTCCGCAGAAGGTGCAGGAGGTGAGGTCGAATTCATATGTAATGTTTTCGCCACCCGGAACTTCCTCGCTCGTTCTTGTTATCGCAATAGGTCCGCAGACCTTGATGCACATTCCGCAGTTGACGCACTTATCGGGATAATATGCGATCTTGCCGCGGTATCCCGGCTTTGCCTCAACGGGCACTGCAGGGAAATTTACCGTGCTCGGTTTTGAAAAGAGGTTAGTTACTGCTTCTTTTAAAAACGGGAATGAGAATTTCATTTTTCCATTGCCTCCCTCTTCTCCTGAAGTATCTGCGCTGCCTTATAAAGACCCTCGATGATTGCCTCGGGCTTCGGTGTGCAGCCTGCGATCGAAACGTCAACGTGAGTATATTTCTCAAGCGGACCTTCGACGGAGTAGCTGCCCTTGAAGACGTTGCAGGAGCGCGGGCACGAACCGATGGAAACAACGCACTTCGGCTCGGGAACCTGCTCAAGTGTTCTGATAAGTCTTTCCTTTGACTGGCTCGTTATCGGGCCGGAAACAACGACGATGTCGGCGTGACGCGGAGTTCCCGCAAGCTTGAAGCCGAAGCGCTCGGCATCATAGCGCGGAGTGAGAACTGCGACGAGCTCGATATCACAGCCGTTGCAGGAGCCTGTGTTGACGTGGTAAATCCAGGGGGATTTAGCCATGCTCTTTGCTATCATTTTCTTAAACATATCTAATCTCCCTCCTTAGAATATCCAGACGAGGATAAGGCTGAGTGCCGCAAGCGCGGTAACAGTCGTCCAGTAGAATTTGAACATATGCTCTATCTTGAGTCTTGCGCATATCGCGTGGATAAGCGTCATGCAGAGGATTGTTATGAGAGCGCAGACAGCGAGGAGAACGACAACGTTGAGGACGATTCCGTACCAGCCTGCAATTCCGAGGTTGATTCCTCCGAGGAAGAGAACCGTGAAGAGAGCGGTCATAACAAACATCTTGATAGCCGTGTTGAGCTTGAACATAGCAAGCGGTGCACCGCTGTATTCGATGAGCGGACCTTCGCAGATCTCCGTCTCTGCTTCTGCAACGTCAAACGGCTGAGTACCGACCTCTGCCGGGATGACGAGAAGCATTGCGAGAACTGCGGGGATGAGCTGCCAGTTCGTGATGAAGAGGTTGCCGCCCGACTGAGCATCAATGATTGCTTCGAGCGAGAATGCGAGGCTGTCCACCCCTGCCTTCTTCGCAACTGCAAGAAGGACGATAACGAGCGGAAGCTCATATGCCATCATTGCGACCATCTCACGCGAAATACCGATACCTGCAAAGGGCGAACCCGATGCGGAGCCGCCGATGATGAGGGCAACTGCCGGAATCGTGAGAAGATAAAGAACGATGACGAGGTCTCCGTTTATCGCAAACGGAGCTTCATATCCCGCGACCGGGAGGAAAAGCATAAGGACGACAAGGCTCGCGAAGCCGATGATCGGCGCGCCGAGGAATGCCCACTTGTTTGCCGCGTGGGGGATGATTGTCTCCTTACCCATAAGCTTTAAGAAATCGTATGTCGGCTGAAGAACGGGAGGACCCTTTCTCTTCTGCATACGAGCGAGAATCTTTCTGTCAAGTCCTGCGAGTAAAAGCCCCGCAAGCGATGCGAACAGAAGACCGGGGAACACGAGAATATGAACCGCGTTTCTGATGATTTCAATAATAGTATCCACTTTTACTCACCTCCTTATACAAACAGATACATAACGAACATGAACACTGTGATGAGAGCCGCGCCGACAACAGCCCAGAGAGCATAGTCGTTGACGACACCCGAGTGCATTCCGCCGATGAACTTGAAGTAGCCCTTGAAATCGTGCTTGAAGCCCCAGAAGAGGTCTGAGCCCGAAACATGGGAGTGAACGCTCTTTTCGCCGCCGAAGAACGTCGCAAACTTGCCGTCTTCTCCGTCTTCCTCTCCCTTTTCGAGAACCTCGCCGCGCTCCTTGTCACCTGTGAGGATGACGATGAAGACCGCAATGAGGACGATTGCGAAGAGAATGAGCCAGAGAACAGGATTCCAGATATTGACGATGCCGTTCGTTGCGATTTCGATATAATCCGCAACGCCGCGGGCAGCTGCAGCGCCCTCGCCCATCATTTTATCGACATATCGCGTGACGCTCAATGCCGCATCTGCTGCGGGAACGAGGATTTTTGTCTGAACGAAGTTATAGAAGACACCCGTGAGGATGCAGAGCGCGGACATGATCCACATCGGAGCGCGCATTGCAAACGGAACTTCCTTGACATCGCGGAGATTTGCGGGAAGCTGACCGAAGAATACCGCCTGAGTTACCTTGATGAAGGATGCAAGAGTCATAACCGAGACGACGAGCGCAACAACCGTGAAGAATGCATATGCGAAGTTGCCGGATGTTGCTGCCTTCTCAAACGTTGCCTGATAAATCATCCATTTCGAAGCAAAGCCGTTGAACGGCGGGAGACCCGAAATCGAGAATGCACCGATGAGGAAGCAGATTGCCGTCTTCGGCATCTTCTTTGCAAGACCGCCGAGCTTGTCGAGGTCTGTCGTTCCCGCTGCATAGAGGACTGCGCCTGCCGTGAGGAAGAGGAGTCCTTTGAAGAGCGTGTGGTTCATTGCGTGGAAGAGACCTGCCTCAAGACCGAGAGCCGTTCCGAGAGCAATCGCGGTGAGGATATAACCGACCTGCGAAATACTGTGGAATGCGAGAAGTCTCTTGAAGTCGTGCTGTGCGAGAGCCATCGTGACACCGATGAACATCGTCACTGTTCCGAAGGTTGCGAGCATAACCTGGAATGCAGGAAGCTCCATTGCGCGGAAGATGACGTAGATAAGACGGATCATACCGTAGACGCCCGCCTTGTTGACCATACCCGAGAATACCATCGAGATGGATGTCGGAGCAGTCATATAAGCATCAGCCGCAGGTGCATGGAACGGAACCATATAGGACTTGACACCGAATCCCGCAAACATAAGAGCGAATGCGCAGATGCTTGTCGGAGTGAGTCCGCCCGCGAGAGATGCGGAAATCTGAGCCATGTTGAGCGTGTGGCACTGCGCATAGAGAAGCGCGATACCCGCGAGAGTCATTGAAGAACCGATCGAGCCGATTATGAGGTATTTGAATCCTGCCTCAACTGCGCCGAACTTGTTGTTGCGGAAAGCAGTGAGAGCGACGGAAGCAAACGTCATAATCTCAATCATAACGAACATATTGAATATGTCGCCCGTGAGGACAAGGCCGAGAACCGAGCCCGAGAGCATGAGGAACAACGTGTAGTAATGGCCGAGATGGTGGTCGCGCGCCATATACTTCATCGAATAGATTGCCGAGAGAAGAACGGTCGTCACAACAAGAAGACCGAAGAAGAGGCTTAAAGCATCAACCTCATAGGCAATACCGATACCGTTCCAGTTACCCATCCAGTAGGAGAGGATTTCTCCGTCGACGAAGATCGGCTTTATAAGACTTGCAATAAGTACAAATGCGCCGAAGGAAGCGACGAGAGCAATCGTGTTGCGGATGTATTTGTTCTTCGCGCCGAATATCTCGACGAGGAAGGCGCAGAGGAAGAGACCCATAACCGCAATGACGGGGAAATGCTTTACAAAATCAAGTGTAAGGAAGTCAAACATTATCCGCGAATCCTCCTTACTTCATCAGAATTGATCGTCTTGTATTTCTTGTATATCATAATAACAAGAGCAAGAGCCATTGCATCGACGCAAGCGCCGATAACGATTGATGTGAGCGTGAGAGCCTGCGGAACGGGGTCAACGAAGAAGCGGGTTGCGACGCCGTTCATAAGGTCGGAGACCGTGTAGATCGGTGCGGTACCTGCATCGTTCCAGCCGATGCTGACGATGAGAAGGTTTATGCCATAGTCAATGATACCGAGACCGAGGACAACCTTGATAAGGTTTTTCTGAGTGCAGACTGCATAAAGTCCGAGGACGAGAAGCAGAACTGCGACAACATAGTTTACTATTATCATTATTCTTCTTCCTCCTCTTCTTCATCACTGTCGGGAGCGAGAAGGCTCATCATAAGGAGAAGGAGGAATCCAACGCCCGTGAGAACCTTAAAACCGACCGAGTAGCCCATATAGGTGATTGTTCCTGCGCTGATGAGATCGCCGATAGCGCCGTTATTGAAGAATACGTTGCGGCAGAAGAGACCGCCGAGAACGATTCCGCAAAGACCGAGGATGACATAGAGCGTTGCACCGCAGGCTTCGCCTACGCGGAGAACCTCTGTGTTGATTGCGCTCTTTGCCGTATTATAGCCATAGCCGAGGTAGAGAAGAACCGCAGCTGCCGCAACCATAACGCCGCCCTGGAAGCCGCCGCCGGGAGAGACCGTTCCGAAGAGGATGATGTAGATACCGAAAACGAGTGCAAACGGGAGCATCATATCCGCACCGCATCTGACAATGACGTTCTTTTCGGTAATTCCGTTTTTAAACTTCATTATTCTTCATCCTCCTTCTTTTTCTTATGTGACTTTGCGAGGATTACGAATGCACCCGCAATAGAGGTGAGAAGAATGAACGACTCACCGAGTGTGTCAAAGCCTCGGAAGTCAAAAACGACTGCCGCGACGTTGTTTGCCGCCATTGTTTCACCGAGGTTTCTTGCAACGATATCGTCTGCGACATCGAGAGTTGCTTCTGCATTGATGAGAGCATCGTCTGCAGTTACGGAGCCGTCAACACTGTCTGTTGCTTCGATATAGAGGTTGTCGACATCGACATTGCCTTCATAGGTCTTTGTGAGAGTGTTTGCATGGAGCACTGCCGCAAGACCTGCCGCAAGGATAACGAGAAGGGAGACTATTGCAACTATTCTTTTAGCTTTCATTTCTCTTCATCCTCCTTGCTTGTCGTTTTCTTGACTGCGATGATGAAGATCGTCGTCGCAAGGACTGCGCCGACAGCAGCTTCTGCAATCGCAACGTCGGGAGCGTGGAGAAGGATGAACTCAAGCGCCATAAATGCACCCGTGACACCGAGAGCGATGACAGAGGAGAGAACCTTCTTTGAAAATACCGCAAGGCATGCCGAGACGAGAACGCCGACCATGACGAGCGCATTGAGGATGAATACGAAATCAATCTGTGCAAAATTATTCATTTTCCAAATCCTCCCCATACTTGTCGCATACCATTTCCTTTTCGGGACGGATACCCTTCTTATATGCTGCCTTAGCGATCGCGTGGCCCGAAATCGGGCTTGTGATTATGTAGAACACGCCGAGAACAATGAGCTTTACGAGCATCTGATAGTCATGAAGCATAAAGCCCGAATAGAGGCAGCCTGCAATGATGACGCCGAGAATTCCGAACGTCGAGATATTTGTGCTTGCCTGCATTCTTGAGAAAGAATCGCGGAAGCGGAGCATTCCGACAACGCCTGCGAGAGCGAAGAGAATGCTTAAACCGATAAGTATATCTATTGCTATTCTCATAATCTGCCCTCCAGGTAACGCGAAATCATAACGGAGCCGATGAAACCGAGAACTGCCGTTACCATCGCGATGTCAAGATAGATACTTCTGCCGCTGTGAAGAGCGAAGAGGATAAGCGCCATATCCGCAAGGATATCGATGCTGTCTGCCGAAATTGCGCGGTCGACAACGCTCGGACCCTTGATGAGGCGGTAGCAGAGGCAAAGAGCGAGAACAACAAAGCAGATTGCGAAAAACGCAAACTCATTCATAAAACTCATTCCCAGATCCTCCTTATCCATTTTTCCATAGTACCCTTGATTCCGTCGCTTGCTTCATTGATATCCTGAGTTGCGACGTCAATCCAGTGGATATAATAATATGTGGTTCCGTTTTCTTCCGCAATATCCATCGTGATTGTTCCCGGAGTAAGGGTGATGGAGTTTGCGAGCATCGCCTGCGCATAATCGTTCTTGAGGTCCGTCTTTATCTTGACGATACCGGGGTTATTCTTCTTGAAGCCGAATGCGCGGAGTGCAACATCGACGTTTGCCTTTGTAAGCTCAATAACAAAGATTACGAGGCAATAGAAGACCCAGACGAAGAAGCGAAGCGGGTTATAAAGCCAGAAGGCTTTTGAGTGGATGAAGAAGCGCGCGGAGAAGAGCGCCGCAAGGATGCTGACGAGAGCACCCGCGATGAGCACCTGCGCGGAACAATCACCCGTGAAAATTGAAATTATCTGTCCCGTTATCAACAGCCAGAAGATATAGCAGACAACCGCCGTTGAGAGGAACGCTGAAAACTTTGTCTTTTTCAAGGGAACACCTCCAACTTATTTTTTTATCTTCGCGTCTATCCTTGCGGAAAGCCACGAAACAAATTCTTCCGCACCGTCACCCGTTTTCGTGGAGACGCGGAAAACCTTTGCCATACCGTTGAGATCGAGAACGTTGCGCTCGACGCGCTCCGGATCGAATTCGAAATACGGGAGCATATCATATTTGTTCATAACGAGCGCATCGCTCGTCGCAAACATGAGCGGATATTTCTCAACCTTATCGTCGCCCTCGGGAATACTGAGGATGGCGACGCGGAAATCCTCGCCGATGTTGAATTCTGCCGGGCAGACGAGATTTCCGATATTCTCGACGATGAGCACATCGAGCTCATCGAGACTGAAGAATGAGAGCATATGACGTATGGACATCGCCTCGATATGGCAGGCGCCGTCCGTCTGAAGCTGGACGACGGGAATTCCCATCTTGTCTATCTTGTCGGCGTCTATCGCACCTGCGATATCGCCTTCAATGACGCCTATGCGATAAGTATCGCGGAGGCGGTTTATGATGTCCGTTATAAGGCTTGTTTTGCCCGCTCCGGGTGAGCCCATGACGTTTATGAGGCAGATGTTCTTTTCCTCAAGGGTCTTTCTTACCTCATCGCTGACATCCTCATTCCATTCGAGAATCTGTTTTACTATTTTGATTTCCATTATTCAACCTCCAGGCTGTCGACATAATATTCGCGTCCGGAAAGAAGCTTTATCCCCGCGCTTCCGCATTCGGGGCAATGAATCTTCCGCTTCGGGATCTCGCCCTCATAGCCGCAATCATTGCAGCGTATGGTGATCGGGATCCTGTCTATTATAAGCTTTGCACCCTCGGCAAGAGTTCCGCGGCTTGCGATATTGAAATATTCCTGAATATATTCGGGGAAAACACCCGAAAACTCACCTATGCGAAGGCGTATTTCAAGAATCTTCTTCGCACCGTGTTTCTTCGCTTCGGGAACTGCCGCATCGATTATTCCCTGTGTGATAGCAAGCTCGTGCATAGCTTATCTGTCCATACAGCTGAAGCACGGGTCGATACTTGCAACGATGAGACCTGCATCTGCAACGGAGTTGCCGCGGAGCATCGTCGGGATCGTCGGTGCTGTCTTGAAGGTCGGAACATGGAGGCTGACGCGCTTGTTGAACTCACTGCCGTCTGTGACGACCTTATAGCAGAGCTGACCGCGCGGAGCTTCATGGCGAACCATATATTCACCTGCCGGAATCTTCGGAATCTTGACACCGAGATTTATCGGACCCGTCGGGAGCATTTCAAGAGCCTGACGGATAATCTTGATGCTTTCGAAGTTCTCAAGGACGCGGACGACAACGCGGGAGAATACGTCACAGGTGTGGTATACCGCTTTGTCAAACTCAAAGTCCTCATAGCAGATATAGGGAGAATCCTTTCTGACGTCAACCGCAACGTTGGATGCTCTTGCGTGCGGGCCGACCGCACCGATTCTGATGCTGTCCTCCGTCGTGAGAACACCGACGCCCTGAGTTCTGAGCGCAACGGTCTTGTCGGAGAGAAGAATATCGCGGAGGCGGATCATCGATTTCTCGATTTTATCGAGCATTTCGAGAACCTTTCTTCTCTTATCATCGTCGATATCGCGGCGCGAACCTCCGATTGTGACCATTCCGTAGTTTACACGGTTACCCGAGATTTCCTCAAGAATGTCCATAATCGCTTCGCGGTCATTCCAGCAGTGCATGAAAAGGCTGTCGTGACCGACGAGGTGAAGCGCGATTCCGAGCCAGAGATAATGAGAATGAAGTCTCTCAAGCTCGTTCATAATGACGCGGATATACTGACCGCGCTTCGGAACGTTCATCTGTGCGATGTTCTCGAGCGCCATGCAATATCCGAGTGCATGTGAGTGCGAGCAGATTCCGCAGACGCGCTCAACGAGCGTTATCGTCTGGATAAAGTTCTTCTGCTGCGCGAGTTTTTCAATTCCTCTGTGGTTATAACCGATAAACACCTCGGCATCGGTAATCTGCTCGCCGTCAGTGTAGAGACGTGCGTGAACAGGTTCTTCGAGCGCCGGATGATACGGTCCGATAGGAACAATATAGCTCATCTGTTATTCCCCTTTCTTTCCGTGTGCCTTGTCGATGAGTTCGTCCATAGGTGTGACGAGAATCTGACCCTGACCGTCGAGCATGTTGTCAGGCATGAAGAGACGCTTTGAAGTGTCAAGACCTTCAAAAGTGATCTCCATAAGCTCGCAGATTTCTCTCTCCGGCCATTCTGCGGCAAGATCATATATCGGAGCGATGGAGGGCAAGACGCTCTCTCCGTCGACCGTGTAGGACTCGATGCCGTTGCCGACCTCATACTCATATGAAACATTGGGCTTTCCCTCATCATTGATAAAGCCGTGAATCATAGCGAGCGCAATTCCTTCTGCACGCATTTTTTCCGCAGTGGGAACTATCTGCTCTTTTGTGATTTCAATTTTCTTATATTCCTGCATTTTTCCACCTCACCATACATATTTTAAGGTTGCATTTTTTCGCAACCTACATTATAGCACAAATTTCTACATTTGAAAAGCATAAAAACCGCTTTATTCTCGTTTATTTTTTGACAGTCGCAAAATAAATAATTTGACAAATCAGCACTCTTGCTATATTATTTTTTTATCAATCGAAAAATTGATACACATCGAAAAACAGGAAGGAAGACATTAACATGGCACCGAGAAGAATTTTCCCCGATAAGACAGAAATTATTTTTATGGTTCCGACGAACAAGAAGGTTGTCCGCCAAAGCCTTCTCGCAAAGGAGATAGTCCGCATCCAGTTTGACAAGATCACAGAGCGCGTTCTCGGAATTATCCCGAAGGAATCCGAATCAATAACAATCGTTTCCGGAAAGCTTGCAAAGCCCATCGTTTATAAGAAGCTTGAGAACAAGAAGTTCTTCGATGCTTACAAGGCCGAGCTTGAACGCTTTGCAACGGAAAACAAGGTCTCTTTCACGAATAATCTTTAATATCCCGACGGGCACACGGCTTATGTGCCCGTTTTTTATTTTCAGCAGATTCTCGGGAGAAGTGCGCCCGTGAGCTTTGCGACGATGCGCGAGCCGAAGCCCGACGAGACGGTAACCTTGCCGGGTCGGGATTCCGTCACCTCGCCGATTATCGCGGCATTTTTTCCCTCTTCCGTGCTTCTCATAATTCCAAGAGCCTCCTCCGCGGCATCGGGAGAGACAACCGCGAGAAGCTTTCCCTCGCAGGCGCAATAGAGCGCATCGAGCCCCAGTATGTCGCAGGCACTTGCGACGCCTTCGTCGACGGGTATGTCGGATTCCGAAAGCTCAATCGTGAGCGGAGTTCCTTCAACGAATTCGCAGAGCGTCGTCGCAACTCCTCCGCGAGTCGGATCGCGCAACACGCGGAGCTTATCGCCGAGCGGATAAAGCTTTTCGGCAAGGGAAGCAAGCGGCGCACAGTCGGAGAGAATTTCGCCCTCGACGAGGTTTTTGTTTCTCGCGAGCATAACCGCGGCGCCGTGGTCACCCGCAGTTCCCGAAAGGAGAACCTTATCCCCTTTTCTGATATTGGCGGGAGATAGATTCATATGTCGCAAAAAGCCTATTCCCGCAGTATTTATATATATGCCGTCTCCGCGACCGCGCTCGACGACCTTTGTGTCCCCCGTGACGACGGAAACTCCCGCCTTTTTCGCAGTCTCCGCAATTGAATCTATGATTCTCTCAAGATCGGAAACCCTGAAGCCTTCCTCGATTATGAAGGAAAGACTTAAATATTTCGGAATTCCTCCCGACATTGCGACGTCGTTTACCGTCCCGCAGACGCAGAGCTTTCCGATGTTTCCGCCCGGGAAGAACACGGGCGAGACGACGAAGCTGTCCGTCGAGAAAACGAGCTTTTCCTCGCCGCGAAGCACTGCACCGTCACCAAGACAGGCAAGCGCCTCATTTGAAAGCTTTCTGACGATAAGCTTTTCAATCAGCTCGGAGGTTTTCTTTCCCCCGCTTCCATAGTCAAGTGTTATAATTTCATCCATAAGATTTTTCCTTTCTTCGCCTCGCTGAGATTCGCATCCGCAGATGTGAAAGAATCAGAATCGTTTTTTGTGGGGACATGCGCCTCACAAAAAACACCGCTCACTCTGCAAGTGTGCGAGCGCAAGTGAGTGCGCGCAGCAGAGTGCAATCTTCTCAATAAAGGCCTGCCTTTATTGATTACCATATCTGAAAGCAGCTGCGCAGGCTCCTTCTCCCGATACCATACACGGTCCGACGGGGTTTTCGGGGACGCAGGCGCGCCCGAAAAGCGGGCATTCGCGCGGTGACATTTTACCGCAGATCACATCTCCGCAGCGGCATGCCGTCTCCTTTTCGTTCTTTACATATTTAGTATCAAACTTTTTCTCCGCATCATATTCCGCATATTCCTCGCGTATGCCGAGGCCGCTCGCCTCGATCTCGCCGAGGCCGCGCCATATGTCGCGGCGCGGAGTGAGATATTTCTCAATCATCCTTCTCGCAAGCGGATTTCCGCCCGCGCGGACTCCGCTCGGATATGCATTCTCGATATGGGGGTTTTTCTCCTCGATCTGCCGCAGAAGCTTATATACCGCCAGAAGAATCTCCTCAGGCTCGAAGCCGCCGACGACGCAGGGCAGAGAAAACTCACTTGCCAGAAACTCAAAGCCGCCCTCTCCGATTATCGTTGCAACGTGACCCGGGCACAGAAACCCCGCGACATCGAAATCCTCAGCCGCGATGAGCGCGCGGAGCGCGGGCTCAACGGTCTTGAGCATTGAGAGAACCGAGAAATTCTTTATTCCCGACTCGTTCGCCGCACCGATTGCCGCCGCCGTTCCCGGCGCGGTCGTCTCAAAACCGACACCGAGGAAGACCACCTCCGAGGATGGGTTTTCTTTTGCGATTTCAATCGCATCAAGTGGCGAATAGACGACCTCAACGCGCGCACCGAGTGCTCTTGCCGTCGCAAGATTCTTGCCGTGTTCACTTCCGGGCACCTTTATCATATCGCCGTAGGTCGCAATTATCAAATTCTCGCGCATCGCAAGCCCGAGAATTGCATCTATCACCTCGGGCGGAGTCACGCAGACGGGGCAACCAGGCCCTGAAAGCAGCTTTATGTTTTCGGGGAGCGCCGAGCGGAGCCCCGATTTTGCGATCGCCATCGTGTGAGTTCCGCAGACCTCCATCAGCTTGACGTTGCCGACCTTCATCGAGGCGATTTCCGAAAGCAGCTTCTTTGCGTCACATGTTCCTGAGCTCATTTTCGACCTCCTCCGCCGCGGCGATAGAAGCCTCTGCCTCCTCCGCGCCGAGACGCTCTATCGCAAATCCCGCGTGGACGATGACATATTCTCCTATCCTGGGGTTCTCGATGAAATCAAGGCGGATTTTTCTTCTGATCCCGCTTCTCTCACCGACGGCGTCCTTACCGTTTATTTCCGTTATCTTAAGGGGTATTGCAAGACACATTTTAAATTTTCCCTCCGTAATAAAACTCAATTCTTCGCTTTGCTTATCGCATCCGCAATATGCAGCTGACCGAGGCTTATTCCCTCATCGTTGCAGGAGACGCGCCTGTGGGTCAGGACGTTCATTCCCATATCCGAAAGCCGCGCATCAAGTCTTTCCAGAACATACATATTCTGAAATGTTCCTCCCGAAAGCGCGACCGTTCCGATTCCCGTTTTGCGGGATATCTTCTCCGTCATCACCGAAGCAAAGGAGACGAGCGTATTCATAAACGCCGCCGCGATCTCACCGGTTGCGATCCCGCTCTCCTTCTCTCCCGCGATTTCTCTTATCATCGGCCGCCAGTCAAAGACGTATATTCCGTTCTCTTCCGCGATTTCAAACGGATATTCGCGCTCGATCCCGCTCTCTGCCGCGGCTTCGAGGAGTATCGCGCCCTGCCCCTCATAGGATGCCGAGGTGCATATTCCGAGAAGCGCGGAGACTCCGTCAAAGAGTCTTCCCATTCCGCTTGAGGTCGGGCAGTTTATGCCCGATGCGAGAATCGATTTATATTTCGCATCGCACGGAAGCCCCGACGAATCGAGAAGAGCGGCGGCGATTCGCACCGTCTCGCGCGATGCGCGGTCACCTCCCGCAAGCGTTATCGGGAGAACCGTCCCCATTCTTTCAAAGGCGCGAAGATCTCCGACGAGGAATTCCCCGCCCCAAATCTTTCCGTCTTCACCGAGACCCGTTCCATCCCATATTATACCGATGGTTTTTCCCTCAAAGCCGTTATCCGCCATGCAGGATGCCATATGCGCGTGGTGGTGATATACCCTCACAAGCGGGAGGTTTTCCCTCTCCGCACGCTCCGACGCATATTGCGACGAGAGATAGTCCGGGTGCATATCGCAAACTATAGCTTCGGGCTTTATATCGAAAATATTTTCGAAATGCTTTATCTGCTCTTCGTAGCAATCGAGCGTTTCGAGATTCTTGAGATCTCCTATATGCTGGCTTGGGAAGACATGGTTTTTGCGGCTTATGCAGAAGGATGCCTTCTGCTCCGCTCCGCAGGCGAGAATCGGCGCGAGCTCTCTCTCCGACGAGACCGGATACGGGACATAGCCGCGGCTTCGCCTTGCGAAATATTCGCGACCCTTATATGCCCACATAAGAGAATCATCGCAACGCGTATGAATCTCACGGTCATTGAGCAGGAATCCGTCAGCCACTCCCGAAAGTCTGAGCTTTGCCTCATCATCCCTGAAGACTATAGGCATATCGGAAATATTCGCGCTCGTCATAACAAGGCTTCCTATATCCTCCGAAAGCAGGAGATGATGAAGCGGTGCATATGGAAGCATTATCCCGATATATCCGTTTTCGCTCAGGTGCGCAAACGCACCCTTTCCCCGCTTTCGCATAAGTACGATCGGGCGGCGGTGCGAGGTAAGAAGCTTTTTCTCCTCCTCCGAAATCACGGCAAACCGCTTCGCCTCCGCAACATCGCGGCACATTATCGCAAACGGTTTTTCATCGCGCCGCTTTCTCTCCCGAAGCTTTCGCACAATCTCCGCATCATCGCATCGGCAGGCAAGGTGAACTCCGCCTATTCCTTTGATTGCAACGATTTTTCCCGCTCTCAGATATGAAAGCGCATTTGCGACGGCATCGCCCTCCGCTTCTTTTCCGTCCTCCCCGATAAAGCAGAGCCTCGGCCCGCAGGTCGGGCAACAGTCGGGTTGCGCGTGGTAGCGTCTGTCTTCTATATCCTCATATTCCGAAGCGCACCTTTCGCACATCAGAAACGGCTCCATCGTCGTATTCTTTCTGTCATACGGAATATCGCGGACGATGGTAAACCTCGGCCCGCAGTTCGTGCAGTTTATAAACGGATATTTATATCTTCTGTCGCCCTCCGAGAAGAGCTCCGCGATGCAATCGGGGCAGGTCGCGACATCGGGGGAAATGAGCGTCTCGCGTTTCTCTCCCCGCTCACTCTGCACGATTGAAAATCGTGTATACCCCGAAAGCTTTTCCGTCTTCTCGCATTCGATCTTCTCGATATATGCAAGCGGCGGCGGGCTATCCGAAAGCATCTGCAAAAATCCGTCTATCGCGAGCGCCTCGCCTTCAAGCTCAAGAAGCGCTCCGAAGGACGTGTTGCGGACATTTCCGAGCAGATTCCCGATATTTTTATGCACGAACGGACGAAAGCCGACGCCCTGAACGATTCCGTATATTCTAATGTCGGCGTGTATAATCTTCATTCTTCCATCCTCAATGCAGAAGCTCTATCCTTCTTCTTTCTGTCCTGATGATTCCCTCTTCGCTCATCTTCTTCATCTCGCGCATCATCGCGCTTCTGTCCGCACAGATATATTCTGCGAGATAGGATAGCGAAAACGGAAGCTCAAAGCTTTCCTTTCCCGCTCTCTGTGCGTATATCGAAAAGAGGCTCAACAGCTTTTCGCGTATCGAGCGGTTGCTCAGTATTTCTATGCGCTCTGAAAGCCTCTGCGCTTTGCGAGTCAGCACACGGAACATATTCTCGACCGCAATTGTGTGGCATCGGCAGGCATTCGTGCAGCGCTTTGAGATATGCTCATAGCGTATGAACGCCACCTCGCATTTCTTTTCGCAAACGGCATAAACGCCTTTTTCGCTGTTTTCGGAAAAAGCAATCCTCATTCCGAAGACATCGTTTGTCTCAAGGTTTTCGAGAACAACGCGGTTTCCGTTTATATCGTTGCGTATGAGCGAGACCGTTCCCGACATTATTATGCCGACGGTTCCGCTGTTTTTATCAAAATCGCAGACGGTTTCGCCCGCATCAAACTTCTCGCGGCGGATCGCAAAGCAATCGATCATTCTCGCAGTATCCTCCGCGCTTACTCCGTCAAACAGAAAAGTATCTTCCAGCTTCAAATTTTTCACCCTCTTGTTGCAAATGCAACAGAAATATTTTCAAGATTATGATACTATACTTTTTACTCAATGTAAATAGTAATTTTTTATAAAAAGGAGTTGTCATTATGGAATTCAAGGGCAGCAAGACAGAGAAAAATCTTATGGAGGCATTCTCCGGCGAGAGCCAGGCAAGAAACAAATATACATATTATG
>JAZSHZ010000065.1:0-9213 GCA_045533555.1 Eubacteriales bacterium | reverse complement strand
CCTGCGTGCGGAAGCTCAAAATCTCCCCAAGCGTGAGTTATCGGGTCCTTTGTGCGCCGGTCAATGCCGTAAGCTGCATTGTCGGGGGTGTAAAGCTCCGGATAAGTCTCATTGAAAAGGTTTCCGTTCGCGTCTCCGTAGCCATACGGATTATCGGCAAACTGCTCATAAACAACGTATTTGCCGGTCTCCGGATCGCGCTCACCGCGACCGCAGAGAATTCCGTTCTGCTCAAGAGCATACGTTCTGTCAAACTCGCCATGCTCGTTAAGTCCGTTTTCATAGAAGCTTTCAAAATCGTTACTCGGGAAGGTTCTCTTACACTCCGGACACTGAATCTTCCACGGGCGGTTCAACGGATTCATTGCCCACGGGAAACGGTTGTATTTAACAACAAGGTCTTCTCCGCAATAGCGGCAATAACGGAACTCGGGATCCGCTTTGACACCGACGAAGTTCGAGCGCAGAATTCCCTGCGAGTGAATCATATCGTAAATCGCGTCTACATACGGGAGATATTTATCTGCATTCTTGACCGCGCTTTCTTTTTCGCTCTTAGCCCATTTATAGGTGCCGATATTTTCTCTTGCGTTTGCCACTCTTTCTTCTGTATAGTAGGTCGAGGCAACCTTACCTTCACGAACGGTTACCGCAAGCGCTCCATGACGGACAAGGCCGTCAATCGTAACCGTTGCCGTGATTTCGCAGGTTTCATTTGAGGCGGCAAGCGGAGTTATAAATCCGTTTTCGGAAACTGTCGCAACTGCGCTGTCAGAGCTTTCAAAGCTTACTCCGCCCTCGGGGATAACCAGCTCCTCGCCCTTGGAGTTATATGCCTTCACGGTTATTCCGCAGCCCTCGCTGAAAGGTTCAAAGGTCTGTTTCTCTGCCGAAAGCACAACCTCCGTAAACGCAGGAGCAAGAACCGTGATGCTCACGGGCTCGGGAGATAATACCTTCTCGCCCTTATAATATACATCAGCTGAAACTGTTGCAATTCCCTCTCCGACCGCAGTCGGCACGCCGTCAACAATTCTGATGACAGACTCATTATCACTTGAAAGCACAACATAGTTTCCTTCATCCGCCACATAGCCCTGGTTAAGACCGAAGCGATATGCTTTGCCGATACCCATATCACCGGTTACAACCATATTGGTCTTTTCGCCGATTATGAGCTCATCGTCTTCAGCCGACATCGAAACAGCACCGAGCTCCGGCTCGTTTACGAGCCAGTCAAGCTCGAAGCTCACTATATACTGAGTTGCGCCGCCGTCTCTGCCTTCTTTAAAGCTTCTGACAGTGAGAGTGTGATTCTCTCCGCCTTCAACATAAATCGGATTCATTCTCTCGGAGATTTTCGCGCCGTCAGTTTCCTTATCCGGTGCGGAAAAGTCATAGTCGCCGATATATTTGCCGTCAAGATATACATGCGCATATCCGCTTGTGAGCATCGGAAGGCCGGTGAATACCGGCTCATACCAGCCGCTGTATTTCACGGGGAATACAATCGCTGTATCTGCCTCTACCGTGTTGGTTTTTGCAGAGTCTGCAATTTTTGTTATTTTGCTGTACATTGCAT
Source organism: Eubacteriales bacterium (assembly GCA_045533555.1). Lineage (GTDB taxonomy): Bacteria > Bacillota > Clostridia > Oscillospirales > JAAYXM01 > SIG480. Next base: position 7,631 of record JAZSHZ010000065.1, on the reverse strand, counting down.
ATGCAAGGTTATAGCAATCTTTTTTTCCGTTGTCGCAGTTTGATATAACCGTTTGTGAGGTTTTTTCACGGTCGAGATAATATCCGTCTTCCTCAATCGTTGCATGAGTCGTTATGATATTCTCCGCAGTGGCATTTCTTGCGGAAAAGTCGATAAAGTGATCCTTCGGAACAACCTCGGTAACCTCGATTTCATAAGGCTTGCTGTATACAGTATTTCCCTTTGTCACCTTTGCCACGACATACGATGTGCCGAGCGCAAGTCCCGTTACTGTGCCGTCCTCACTGACGGAGATTATTCCTTCGGGTGCATCCTCTGCAAGCGCGAACGAAACCTCGCAGGTGCTTATATCCGCCGCGTTTCCGCTCTCGTGAAGCGCTGTTGCCGCAAGACTTACCGAATATCCCTGTTCAACAATGTTTGTGCCCTTCACGCTTGCACTTGCAAGCGGAGAGCTGTCGGAAACCGTTATTGTGACGCTATCCTTCGTCATAACCTTTTCGATCTTTGCAAAAACGGAAATTTCTGCTGTTCCAGGTGCTTTCGCAATTACCTTTCCGTTTTCATCAACCGAAACAACGCCCGGATTCGAGCTTTCATAATACCAGGTTATGCCCTCATCGCTTGCTTCGGACATATCTGTATTATAAAGCTTTACGTCAATTTGCGTTGTATCGCCAACAGAAAGCGAGCTATTCTCCGCCTCTGCCCTGATGCTTTCAAACATAACCTCAAGCCCGGAAACGCTTATCGGAAGAACACCGCGTACCGTTGTATCACCGATCGTTACATCTGCATAGATTTCGCATTCACCGTCAGATACAACCGTTACGATACCGAGCTCATTCACCCTTGCAACAACGGGGTTGGACGATGAATAAACAATCTCCGGCTTTTCCGTTTCGTTGCCGAATTTTATTTCCTTGCCGGTGTTTGAAAGGTTCTTTACAGTCGTTTCAAATGTATCATAAGTCTTTGCACCCTCGGTTGTGCCCGAAAGAAGAAGCTCAACCTCATTGAAGGTTACCTCATGGAAGGACATTTCCGAGAAAAGAACATCAAAGCCTGCTCCGTCAAGCGGCATTTTGCTTTGAACCGTTGCATTTGCATTGAGGTGCTTTTTATAATCCCAGTTTACATAAACGGGAGTTGAAGAGAACGTTGTCCACGACTGATCGCTCTCTGTATTTTCATAAAAGAGTTCATTGAGAGAAAGCTTTCGATATGCACTGACGCTGCCGTCAGCAAAGAAGTTGACAATCAAAGTGACCGTAGTAGGTGTTTTTACGTTTTCGAGACTGATATTTCCTGAAAACTCATAAATTTTTCCTTTTTCAAGAAGAACCTGTCCGCTGTGCTCGCCCTCCGCATTGACCGCAGTTCCCTGCTGAAGCCATACCATCTTATTTGCGCCCGAAGGCTTTGCCGGCGGAACATCATTGAGAATGGCGCGGAAAATATTTGTCGGTTTTCCGGTTATCGGTGATATGCCGAATTTTATCTCATAATCAAACGTATCGCGCTTTTCATCACGCGTTACCGACCAGAGCGTATTGGAAGCAGAAACGCCCTTGTTTGATTTATCGGTGAAATAGATGCTGTTTTCAAACTCACCGTGGCGCACGCCGTTTCTTGTGAAAAGGTTTTCGCCCGTGACGATAAGGTCAAATGTGAATTCACGTGTCTCCTCGCCGAGGGTGGCGATGACATCTACCGACGTTTTGCCCGGCTTCTTTGCGGTGAATACACCGTTCTCTTCTTCTGCAACAGAGGTATCCTCAATTTTATATTCATAGGAAATTCCGCTGTAGGCTTTTCCTTCGCTGTCAACAATTCTGACCTTTACACTGTCTCCCTTGTGAATAAAACCTTGGGGAAACGTAAACGCAAGCTCCGGGATGGATGAGGGAACTTCATACGAAAGCACCTTGAGCTTTGCTCCCGGACTTGTTATGGTAACGCCGTTTGCAGTTACCTTTGCTGAAATTTCGGTCTCACCCTCAGAGATCGCAACAATCTCACCTTTTGCATCTGCCTTCGCAACCGATTCGTTTGAACTTATATAAGTTATCTCCGCATCGTCAAGTGCGAAAGGGCTGCCGTGGTTATTTTTAGCCTCAACTGTTGCATATGCATATTCACCGACATGGATTTCACTTTCATTAAGAGCTATGCTCACTTCACCAAGCTTTGTGGTGAGAGTGAGTGTGAGCTCTACTCCGCGGATATATCCCGCCGTCGTCGCCTTGAATGCGACATAGTATTCCCCTGCCGACTCCGCAACAAACGAACCTGTTTCGCTCTTTATCTTCGAGCCCTTCGTCGTGTGGTCAATGCCCGTTATGACAGGTGTCACAAGCTTCTTGCCGACTGCGGAAAGCTCGGCATCTGCGCTTGCATAGGTCTCGCTTCCGACAGGCAGGATATACATATCATAAATGCCGCCGTTTTTATCCCAATACTTGAATGCAACATCGAATTCCCCTGCGCGCGGAAGCTTGATTTTGTATACTGCCAGACGTCCTGCACGCAGGTTATGGCAGATGTAGCCGGAGTTAAATCCCTTTCCCCAGCTGTCACTGCTATGATTGTTTGCCTCGACAAACATATATGTGTCGCCCGTCTTTTCATACGTGGGATACATCGAGACATCCGTCCACTGCGCGGAGGCGGCGGCATCCGTCACGTCCTTTGACTGGAACGAATAGACGAATTTCTCATCCGTCGCGCTTGCCGCAAAGGCAACTGACGGAAGGAGCGATATTACCATACATATCGCAAGAAGCAGTGATAATCCTTTCTTCATTTTTCATTTCCTCCTTTTATTGCGCAAATATGCTATTTTAATAATATAATTTTATCATTTTCGTTAACAGTGAGTCAAGGCGGGCACATTATACAATCAAGCAAACTTTTTGACTTGTAAAGCCGCGCATAATATGGTATTATTAAAGAAAAAGGAAAGGAGAAGCCACGATGGGATTTATTGCGCCGATGATAACGAGCATGACGCCTTTTTTCCACGGCAAGGACAAGCAATTCAAAATAGCTCCGCTCGTTGTCCATAAATCGACTCATCCGCATATAAGCGATGTTCATTGGCACGATTATGCCCAGTTGTGGTATTGCTCCGAGGGCTCATATGTCCACACTGTAAACGGTGAGCGTATTCTTCAGACTCCGGGAACGGTCTGCATCGTTCCTCCCCTGGCGATTCACTCCATCGACACGACGAAGACGAATTTTGAAAAAGCGGATATTTCATATATCTCGCTTGACGGTGACCGCATACAGGAAACGCAGATACCATTCTTCACACTGAAATACAACCTTTTCACTTTTGAGAATTTTCTTCTCCATCCCTTCGTCAGACTATCCGGCAAGGATAAGGAGCTTTGTGACGAGCTCTTCGCCGGCATGATGCGCCAAAGCTCCGATGCTTCTCCGGTCCCGTTTTCGAAGGCGCTTGAAAGCACTGCAAAAATTCTCGAGCTTTGCGCAAAAAACGTCAACACAAAGATCTCTTCAGTTGATCTTCTATCCGCGAGAGAGCAGGCAGACCTCATCAAAAATTCGCTTGATTATATGAAAGAGAACAGCACTTCAAAGGTTTCACTCGCAAAGGTGAGCAGAATCGCAATGATGTCCGAGCGGTCATTCACGAGCAAATTCAAAAGCTATACGGGTCAGACCGCGCATAACTATCTCATCAACATACGCATCATGCGCGCATTCAAGCTTCTCCGCTATACTGATTATTCAATATCCGATATTTCGCAGATGTGCGGTTTCTCAAACAGTGCGCATTTCATCAAGCTCTGCATGAGAAATCTCGAAGCATCACCGAGTATGATCCGCGAAAGCATAAGAAGCTGGGATGAGGTCTATTCCAACGATATGTGCTCAAGAAGAAACCTTAAAATACTTCTCAACACATGGAAATAACTCAATATATGAAAAAATCCGCATTTCTTCGGAAATGCGGATTTTTTGTTTGTTTTTTAATCAGTGTATGTCACGATATACTCGCCGTCAACGAGGCAGATGATATAGCCGCGTGCGTTTGCATAATCTGACTTTGCCGTAAACTGACCGTGGGTAAGCTTTCTCTGCGAAGTGAATTTCTCGGCGCAGCTTGAAACAGTCGGCTTGCCGCTTGCAGAGAAGAGAATTCCCGCCTCGACAACATTTTCGCCATAATATTCAAGCATATATGCCTTGTGCGTTTCACTGTATTCGAGATTTACCATCGGCTTGTTCTCGCCGCCTGCACTGAAGGAAATTTCAGTGTTATCCCAGACATAGTATGTATAATCCGTTCCGTATGCAACCGCCTTGCCGCCGCGGCTCCAGATTCCCGCGGAGCTTTCGGAAAGGGAAAGCTTATCGTCGTAGGAATATTCTCCGGCACCGAGACCGGTGACGGTGAATTCACTTCCGCTCGATTTATAGGTTGCGACGGCTCTTGTCGTTCCCTCTGCAAGCGTCATTCCCGTTGTGAATTCCGTTTCCTCATCCGTCTTCCACATATCAAACACAAAGCCTATGCGCGATGCCTTCGGAAGAGATGTCATCGCGTTATATTCGCTTTCCGTTGCGGAAGCTACGAAATTTCCGTTTTCATTCCAGAATTCAACTTTCTTTTCCGAATCATCAGACTTGTCATATACAGCGGTGAGATATGTGTTTGTCATAAGGCTGAAGCTATAGGAAGAATTACTCTCGACATATGCGCCGTTCTCATTGCTTCCACGCTTCCAGCCGACGAATTTATAACCCTCAACCTCAGGTGCGGAAACCGTTATTTCCGTTCCGCGGGCAAGGCTTGCGACATAGTCGTCATATTCCGTTCCGTTCACCTTGACCATCTCACCGTCTATGACACTGTCAGCCGAGAACGAGACCTTCGCGGCTGCCGTTTCGACAGGTGCCTTGACCGTGATTTCATATTCGATCGTATTCGGATAACCCTCCGCAGTTGCCTCGATGACCGCCTTACCTGCCTTTTTCGCGGTAATGCTGTTGCCCGAGATTTCGACAACGTCTGACTTCGTTGAGAGCGTTACGCCACTTACAACACTTCCGTCGACTGCATTATATGCTTTTGCAGTGAGTGTTGCGCTTTCACCGACGGCGAGTTCATTCTTGTCTGCCGCAATTTCACCGACAATACCCGCCGTTGCGCTCTCGCCGCCCGAAAGAGTAATCTTCGCAGGGCGGACAAAGCTTGCGTTCATATCATTCATTACGCCGAAAACAAGAAGCTGCTCTCCCGCCTCTTCCGCAACAAAGCGCGCGGAGCTTGAAACTATCTTGCCATCCTTCTCGGCATTGCTGATTGATGCGAATATGGGGCTCTCTTCCTTCAGGACGGAATTCATATTCTCAATATCCGTATCCTTCGGGAGAATGAAGACCGAAACCTTCGTTGCGCTGTTGAGCATTGAAAAATAATCGTATGTAAGCTTATATGCGCCCGCCTTTGGAATTCTTATCTTATAGATAGCATACGCCCACTTGCCGAGCGCAGGTCTTGTGAGACTGTGGCAGGCATACGCCTTGCTCCATATATAGAAATTCTTCGTTGCACCCGTGACGATGCTATTGTATGCGAGTCTGCCGCCGCTTGTTTCGTATGTGATGCCCGATGCATCGTCCGTTTCGGGGTAATCCGCCTGAGTGAACGAATATTCAGCATTAACTCCGCAAAGCGAGGTATCGATAACGTTTACAACCGTTTCGCCGAGGATATATTTGCTTCCGTCAGAAAGTGTCGTGACGGCGCGTACCTTTGCGCTGCCCGCGCATTTTGCCGTGACCGTTCCTGCCGCCGAGACGGATGCGATATATGAATCCGAGCTTTCAAAGGTTATTTCGGGAAGAGTTTCCGCCTCCGTTGCATCGGACATATAAACCTTATTTACGACCGCTTTCGTCGAAGCCGCGCTTGCAACATCAAGAGCCGCAGTGCTCTCAAGGGAAACGTCTGCCCAAATAGGCGCGGTTCCTTCAGCTGTTGTCGCCGTAAGCGTGAGCTTTTTGATTCGGACATAGTTTGCATTGTTTGATGCGCTCGAACCGATACGGCGCCAGACGGCATAATACTCTCCTGCAGTTTCCGCAGTAAAGCTTCCGTTATAGATTGTTGTGCTCCAATCGCCGATTTCTATTCCCGAAATCGCAAGAGTCTCTGTATCACTGATATAAGAGAGAAGATCTTTTGCGACTTTTATATCATCTGCTGCGGGAATGATATAGAGATTGAATTTTCCGCCCTTGCCGCTTGACGGTTGCTCAAATGTGACATTGTATGTATCTGCCGCAGGAACACGGATTTTGTATGCAACAAATTCATTGCCCGTAAGAGAAAGGTCATGCGTTGCATATCCTCCGTTCCAGCCTGCCATCCAGTTTGAATACGTCGCCTTGGTTGAGCCGAAATATTCAAGGAGTCCGCCGGAATTTTTATATTCCGGAATAACGAATCCGTCAACTCTCGTCGTCAGATCCGAAAACCAATATCCTGATACCGTGCCTCCGTAATCCTTTGCATCAAAGCTATATTCGAGCGCCATAGGCTCTGCCGCGCTTACTGCGGAGATGAATGAAACAATCATCATCACGCAAAGAAGAGCGCAAAGGCTTCTCATAACGTTTTTCATATATAACCCTCCCATTGTATATCTATATATATTAAATATATCACAACGTACGGAAAAAGCAAACGTTTCGCGCCATTTTTGCCGAATTATATAACGCCGCAGGTATGAAATTGACAAAATGCAAATCGCTGAACGCGGGACGTCGAGGACGCCACCCACTACATTGTTTTCGGCAAGCCTTGTCATTTCGAGCGTAGTCGAGAAATCTCCCCTCCAGGCGCAAAAGGACGGGCGATTGATCGCCCGTCCTTTCGGAAGATATTTTGTTATTTTACGAAATCGAGGATTCTCTTGACGAGAACTGCGACTTCTGCGCGAGTTGTGTTCGCAAGCGGGTCTACGAGACCGTTCTTTCCGTTGATGAGACCTGCATTGACGAGAGCAGATACTGCTTCGCGGGCGTAGTCTGCGACTTGGTCGAAGTCGGGAGCTTGCGGGACGTCGAGGACGCCGTCCCCTACATTGAGTTTGTTCATTCCCGTAAGTGCGCGGTAAACAATAACCATCATATCCTGACGTGTGATATTGTTCTTCGGTGCGAACTTGTTCTCACCGATGCCGTTTACGAGACCTGTGTTTCTTGCAACCGCAAGCTCTTTTGCGAAGTAATCGGAAGCTGAAACATCAGCGAAGTTTTCTTCGCTCTCGCTTGCTAACTTGAATGCGCGGACAAGAAGTATTGCGAAGTCTGCGCGGGTTATATTAGCCGCGGGTGAGAATGTCTTCTCGCTTGTTCCCTTTATGATGCCTTCATCTGCAAGTGAGTTGATTGCATCAGCTGCCCAACCGTGGTTTCCGAGGTCGATGAATCTTGCATTGCCGGGGGCTTGCGGGACGTCGAGGACGCCGTCCCCTACATTATCGGTTGAGCCCGCAGTGTTGTCCTTTTCATCCGATTGTGTCGGCGGGATGGTCGGTGTGCTTGTTCCCGGTGTGGACGGTGCGCCGGAGCTTGCGCCGCCACCTGTG
>JAZSHZ010000244.1:0-10966 GCA_045533555.1 Eubacteriales bacterium | reverse complement strand
AGCCAATAGGGGTCAGAGCCGATATTGTCAAGCGCGGGTGTTGAGCAAATGCTATCAAGATCTACTCCAAAATTTGAATTCTCCTGAGTGTCGTTGAACATAACGCAGATTGAGTTATACATTCCTTTTTCTTTTGCATATGATGCAACAGTTTGGAAGTAGTTTGTTATTGTCCATTTGCGGAACTCGTCAACCTCTTTTGTGAAAACGGTTGGCATAGGCATATTATAGTGCTCTTCAAAAAGCTTCTTGCAGTTTTCACAGCGACACGTCCAGAACCTTTCTCCGTTTGCTTGAAAGTCAAGCATATGCGGTTCATCCCAAAAGATTTTTCTGCCGCCTGCATCATAAACCGTATCAATCCATTTTTTTGTGAATTCAACAAAAGACGGATGGTTGTAGCAAACATGTACAGGGCTGAGGCTGCCGTTGGATACTACCTGATGAGCCTCGGGATGATATGAGAGAAAATGAGATTTATCTCCCGGAGGGCCACCGAGACCCCAGTTATCAACCCAGATTTCAAGTCCGTAATATGAAGTGATGTCAAATATCTCCTTCATTATGTTCTTGTGTCTGTCCCAATCGTTGTGAGAGAACATATGAAGAACGGCGTTAAAGCCGCTTGAGGCAATATCCTGCATATCCTCGCGTATATGTGTAAGCATACGATTGCCGTGATAAGCAACACCCTTGATAAGTTTTTCGCTCATATAATAATCTCCTTATTTCTTTATGATTCTTGCCTCTAAATAGAAACGCTTGTCCCAGGCATCGCCCATAGAGAATGTCTTTCTCGGAAGAGCTCCGTCACATATAACTGTAGGGAAAAAGGATTCCTTTGAAATTACGGGGAGAATAAAGCCTGCGTTGCCTTTTTCTGCACCGAGTCGGTTAACAACATCTTCGCCGTGAATATAGTCAACTCTGCCGCCGTTTTCTTTGAGATAGTCATCAATGAACTTCTGAAGTGAACCGACTGTGAGGTTTGATTTCGGGTTTGCAATTCCGATTTCTTCGCTGCCATCTGAGGTTATCATAACAAACTTCTGCTCGGCATCAGATGAAAGCTCATAATACTCTGCGAGAGCCGCACGCATCTTTTTCGGGTCTATGTCAAATACAACTCTGTGGATTGCTTCAAATTCAAGGGAAGTATCGTGGAGGTTTACAAGCTCGCAGAGTGCATATCTTGCAGGATGTGTGTCATACTCATCGGGAGAAAGAGTTTCCTTAACAAGTCTCCAGCATTCCTTTGCGGTTGCGAGAGAGTGATTTCCGTCGCCAACTGCATACTGGAGAACGCCTTTGTCGGAAACGCCGTATTTTTCATTGAAGAGCTTTTCGTCCGCAAGACGGGCAAGTGCAGCATCGATTCTTTCTTCTTCGGTCTTGTTGACAAAGTAACCGCGAATGGAGCCGGAATCCTGCATGAGAGTGAAATCGTATGCAACATCAAGATTCTTCTTTGCTTCATCAAGAGGCTCGATAACGTTCTTTTCTGCATCGTCTATGAGAAGCATGATGTGGGGGATTTCAAGGTTTGCGTTTTTGCGGATCTTGACTCGCGGAGGAATACGCTCGAGAACAGTTCCCTCAGTTGCTCTGATTTTTGATTGAGAACCGGGCATATAATCATATTCTTCGAGATCAACAACACCCATAAGACCGCGGCGGATTTTGCCGTTTCTCTGCGTGCGCTCAACATATATATATTTGGATTCGGGGGAAGCAAAGAGACCTTCGCTTATATAATCTGACATATTCTTGTTGATGGATGCAATTCTTGCATCGCCGTCTCCGTCTTCGAGATAGATTTCGGGGAAGGTGATGTGGAGTGTTGAGGGGGCATTGCCAACGAATTCAGAGACCGCATTCCAGTATTCAGGTTCGGATGTATACTGATCGCATGCCACGACACTCCATTTTGTCATATCTGTGGTTGCTTTCGGAAGAAGGATATCTCCCGGTGAAAAAACTCTTTTTTTCATTATCAAAAGCTCCTTTTAATTAAATATATTAATTATACATTAATGGGGATTAACAGTCAATATATTTGAAGACAAAAAGCAATTGCTTTTTGCATATGATTGCTATGAGGTGAATGCGGTTGCGTCTTGAATTGAAAAAACGTCCGAATAAGAAAGCGCGGAGAGATGTATCTTCGCGAATATGCAGAAATCTGATTATTGTTGCGGGAATCGGTATGATTGTTGTTTTCTTTATTGCCAGCCGTTCGGAAATGCTGCGTGAGGTTGCGCAATCGGAGCTTGAGAGCATTGCATATGATATTGTCGGGCGTGTTGCGGAAGAGGAAATAACTGAAAGTAAAGGAGAGTTCGGAGAGCTTGTGAAAATTGAAAGGGATGAAAACGGAAAGGTCAGTTCGTTGACGACGGATATGCAGAAAATTAATCTTTTGAAGCTTCGCATTGCAAACAGACTGTCGGAAGAAATGTTTATAAGAACTGAAGACACAATAAAAATTCCGTTGGGGAATCTTACGGGTGTTGATTTTTTGACTGGGGTCGGACCTGATGTTAAATTCAGAGTTCTTTGGGTTTCGAGTGTGAACAGCGATTTTTCAAATTCGTTTGAAACAGCCGGAATAAATCAGACATTGCATCGTGTTATGTTGGATTTTTCCATAAATGTCGGCATGATGTTCATGGGTCGCGAAATTGGTGTGGATGTTGGAACCGGTGTTTGTGTTGCAGAGACTGTTATTGTTGGGGAGATTCCAAAATATTTTTTTGAAAAAGAATAAAAAGCCTTTTAAAATATCTTGCGATTTGATATAATAAAATCATAGAATTTTTCTGGTGGTTAAGATTATGGATGAAATAAAAAAAGAACTTGAGCAACTGAAAAAAGAACTTAATGAGCATAACAGAAGATATTATGTTGAAGATTCGCCTAGTATTTCTGACTATGAATATGATATGCTTATGCGTCGGCTTAAAGAAATCGAGGCCGATAATCCGGAGCTTATAACGCCTGATTCACCGACTCAGCGTGTCGGAGGAGAGGCTTTGGAAGCATTCGAGGCGGTCACGCATGAAATCCCGATGGACAGCTTGCAGGATGTCTTTTCCAAGGAAGAGCTTTGTGAGTTTGATGACAGAGTAAAGCGCGTTTTTTCAGACGCCGAGTACGCAGTTGAGTTGAAAATTGATGGGCTTTCTGTGTCGGTTGAGTATGAAAACGGTGTTCTCAAGCGTGGCGTTACGCGCGGCGACGGAATAACCGGAGAAGATGTTACATCGAATATTAAAACCATAAAATCATTGCCTTTGAAGATTGAAAATGCTCCTTCTCGCTTGATTGTACGAGGTGAGGTGTATATGTCACGCGAAACATTTTCAAGGTTAAATGAGGAGCGCGAGCTTCGCGGTGAGTCGCTTCTTGCAAATCCGAGAAATGCGGCGGCGGGGTCATTGCGCCAGCTTGATCCGAAGCTTTGCGCGGAGCGTTCGCTTGATATCATCATCTTTAATGTTCAGCTTGCGGAAGGTGTTGAATTCAAAACTCATTCGGAATCACTTGATTGGCTCAAGCGTCTCGGTTTCAGAACGAGTCCTTATTATAAAACATTCTCGTGTATTAACGATGCTTTCGAAGAAGTTTTGAGACTTGGTAATATGAGAGATGAGCTTCCATTTCAAATAGATGGTGCTGTTTTGAAAGTAAATCAGATCGATATGCGCGCGGAGCTTGGGAGAACGGCGAAATTTCCCAAATGGGCGGCGGCATATAAATATCCGCCGGAGAAGAAAGAAACAAAACTTCTCGATATTATTCTTCAAGTGGGAAGAACCGGTGTTCTGACCCCGAATGCGGTGCTCGAACCTGTGCATATTTCCGGTGTTACTGTTAGCAGAGCTACGCTCCATAACAGGGATTTTATTCGTGAACGAGGGATTATGATTGGTGATACCGTTATAGTTCAGAAAGCAGGAGATATCATTCCCGAGATAGTCGGCGTCGTCAAAGATAAGAGACCGGATGATGCATATGAATTTGTTATGCCGGAAAACTGCCCGGTTTGCGGTGCAGCGGTTTATTCCGATGAGAGTGAAGCAGCAGTCAGATGCATAAACTCCGAGTGTCCGGCACAGAGAATCAGGAATATCATTCATTTTGCATCGCGCGATGCTATGGATATTGATGGGCTTGGGCCCGCCGTTATTGAGCAGCTTGTTGAGCGTGGGCTCATAAAAGATTCTGCCGATTTATATTCGCTTGATGTTGCGTCCGTTGCTGAAATTGAGCGAATGGGTGAAAAGTCAGCGACGAATCTTATTAAAGCAATAGAAATGACAAAGGATAACGATTTGTCTCGTCTTTTGTTTGCGTTGGGAATTCGCCATGTTGGTCAAAAGGCAGGTAAGAGTCTGGCTGAACATTTTGGCTCGCTTGAAGATATAATGTCAGCCGGTGAAGATGAGCTTAAGGCCGCCTATGATGTCGGCGAAGCGATGGCAAAAAGTATTATCAAATGGTTTTCACTTGATGATTCGAAAGTTTTTGTCGAAAAATTGAAGAGTGCGGGCGTCAATACGAAATTCAAGGGAGAAAAACGCGGTGTTGCCTTTGCGGGTAAAACATTCGTTTTGACAGGAGCTTTGACAAAGTTTACGAGAAGTGAAGCAGAAGAGAAGATTGAGCAGCTCGGAGGGAAGGCTTCATCATCCGTTTCGAAAAAGACATCATTTGTTGTTGCGGGAGAGAATGCGGGCTCAAAGCTTACGAAAGCAAATGACCTGGGAATTACGGTTCTTTCCGAAGATGAGTTTCTTGATATGCTTAATTCAGCGGTTGAGCAGTAAACAGAAAGGAAGATTAAAATGAAATTTAAAACTGATTTTTTGGCTGAAGACTATTCGATGCTTTGCTGGTTCCAGACAAGGTTTTGGTCAACAATATTGGCGGTGCTCCTTGCTCTTGCTTTTTCGTTCACGATTTTTTCGATTATACCTAATATCCCTCTTGCGATAGCGATATATCTGTTTCTTGCGCCTATGTGCTATTGGATCCAGAAACTTATAGTTATTCGCCGTGCAGACCGCCGCTTTGGTGCGTTTGGTGCGTCGAGCGAACTGTATCTTGAAATTGATGACGATGAGATCAGGCAAAAATCAGCAAAGGGAGAAACCCGTCTTCCGTGGGCTGATGTATATTCCGTTGCTGAGTCAAAGTCTTCATATTATGTTTTTTTGACGAAACGAAAGGCGTTCTATTTTCCAAAGCGAAGTTTTGAAAATGAAGACCACAGAGCTTTATTTATAGACTACATAAAAAAATATGTCCCTGAAAATAAAATTAAAATTAAAGGCTGAGGTTTATAAAAAGACGGCATACGCGAATTTTGCGTATGCCGTCTTTAAATCAATTATAATGCGTGCTCCATATAAACGTTGCCGTCAAGCGATTTCCATTGCATTTTAACTCCGTCAAGAAGAATGTAGCTGTTTGGAGAGCCTTCCTTTGGAATAGAAACCGAACCGGGATTACAATAGAGAAGTCCGTTTCCAAACTCAATGCATTTCGGAATGTGTGTGTGTCCGTGGAGAAGTATGTCTCCTTTCTTCATCGGCGGAATGTTCGTCATATTGTAATTATGTCCATGTGTTGCATAAATCATACGATTGCCGACAGTAATAATTGCGTAATCGGCCAGAATGGGAAAATCAAGAACCATTTGGTCGACCTCTGTGTCGCAATTTCCTCGAACGCAGAGGATTTCGTCCTTTATGGCATTAAGCATTTCAATGACGCTTTTTGGTGCATATTCAACGGGAAGGTTGTTTCTCGGACCGTGGTAAAGAATATCTCCGAGAAGAATGAGGCGGTCTGCCTTTTCTGCCTTGTACGCTTCGAGAAGCTGTTTGCAGTATTCGGAAGAACCGTGAATATCGGAAGCAATAAGATATTTCATTTTTGTTTTCTCCTTTAATATTTATAGATGCTTTTTAATAAGGCAATTTCTTTTTCGTATCCGTCAAGTTCGTTCGGCGTTTCAAGATAGAAGGGGAGATCTTTGAGTTTTGGATGGTTGATAACGGCATCAAATGTTTCGATACAAAGAAAACCCTCCCCGATTTTTGCGTGGCGGTCTTTGTGGCTTTCGTAACCGTGGAGACTGTCGTTTAAATGAATTGCCTGAAGGCGGTCTATGCCGATGATTCGGTCGAATTCGTCAAGGACGGCTTCAAGGTTTTCTTTGATGTTATAGCCACCATCGAATACATGGCATGTATCAAGACAGACACCTATTTTGTCGTTGAGATCTACGCGGGAAATGATTTCTGCGATTTCTTCAAATTTTCCGCCGATCTCACTGCCTTTTCCTGCCATTGTTTCGAGAAGAACTGTTGTTTTTTGATCCGGAAACATGATCTCGTTAAGAAGACTGACGATAAGTTCAATTCCTGCTTCTGTTCCTTGACCGACATGCGAGCCGGGATGAAAGTTATAGAGACTTCCGGGCGTATATTCAAGTCTTGCGAGATCATCGCTCATGACGAGTTTTGCGAATTCGCGGATTTTTGTGTCCTTACTTGCAGCGTTGAGCGTATATGGAGCGTGTGCAAGGATTGTTGTTATGCCGTGGCTTTTTGAGTATTCAATAAATGCGGCAATATCTTCGGGATCAATCGGTTTTGCGGCTCCTCCGCGCGGATTACGGGTGAAAAACTGAAAGGTGTTTGCTCCGATGCTTGTTGCGGTTTTGCCCATTGCAAGGTAACCCTTAGATGATGATAGATGACAACCTATTTTTAACATATATACCTCCTGAGTCTTGTTGACAAAATTGTTTTTTGTGTGATATTCTATTTGGCGAGGTGATTGTTTTGTTTAATGTTGAATTTGTGCAGATTTCATCGCTTGAAAAGGTTTTTATGAATAAGAGACCCGTGTGCGATGAGCTTTTTGAGATGAGCGCCCTCAAAAACGAGAGAATTTCTTATCAGATTGCATACAGAAAAGAAACTCACGGCAAAATTCCGATGAGAGTGAAGATATCCTCGGATATATCGGAGGATGTTAAAATATTCAGAGTTCTGAATGTTCCTGTTCAGATGCCTTATAATGAGAATAACCACGATGATGATATCATTATGACCGGGCCGGGGCTTGCACCTGATGTGCTTCTTCCGATCGAAGGAGAACAAACAGACCTTTTCGGTGCCCGGTGGGAAAGTATATGGATTTCTATTGACCTTGACGGAAAACGAACCGCAGGAAAATATGATATTGACATAAGCTTCGAGTTTGGAGACGGAGAGGAAAAGACTTGCATTTCAAAGAAAATGAAGCTTGAGATCATTGATGCGCTTCTTCCCGGACAAACGCTGAAGTTTACACAGTGGTTCCATTGTGATTGTATTGCATCGTATTTTGATGTGCCGATGTTTTCGGAAGCGCATTGGAAATATATCGAAAAGTTTGCAAAATGTGCCGCGAAAAACGGAATAAATATGCTTCTTACCCCGATCTTTACTCCGCCGCTCGATACGGCGATAGGAGCCGAGCGCCCGACGGCTCAGCTTGTCGGCGTCGTGAAAAAGGGAAACGGTTATACGTTTGATTTTTCGATGCTTGAGCGCTGGATAGATATGTGCGAGAGATGCGGAATAAAATATTTTGAAATGTCGCATTTGTTTACTCAGTGGGGAGCAAAATGCACTCCCAAAATAATAGCTGATGTTGATGGCGAAACAAAACGCATTTTCGGATGGGACGTTGCTTCAACATCCGAAGAATATCAGGGATTTCTTTCTGCTTTCTTGCCTGAAATTGATAAGTTCCTTAAAGCAAAAGGAATTGCCGATCGCGTATATTTCCATATTTCAGATGAACCTCACGGAGATGAAGCGAAAGCAAATTACCTTGCGGCGAAGAAGACAGTTAAAAAATATCTTCACGGTTATAAGATTATGGATGCGCTTTCTGATGTCGCTTTCTATAAAGATGGAATCGTAGAATTGCCGGTTCCTGCAAATGACCATATCGATGATTTTCTTAAGGAAGATATTGATGAGCGATGGACATATTATTGCACTTGTCAGGCAAAGAAAGTCAGCAACCGCTTTATCGGAATGCCGTCATATCGCAACCGCATCATAGCTGAGCAGATGTTTAAATACGATATAAAGGGTTTTTTGCACTGGGGATATAATTTCTATTATACGCAGTATTCGAAGGATAAACTCAATCCGTATGTCATAACCGATGCGGACGGAGCATTCCAATCGGGTGATGCATTTTCTGTTTACCCCTATAAAGACGGCGTTGCGGAATCACTGCGCATAGTTGTTTTCTCGGATGCGCTTTCTGATATGAGAGCGATGGCGCTTCTTGCATCAAAAATAGGCAAGGATGCCGTCGTGTCGCTTATAGAAAATGAGGCGGGGGAGGAAATAACATTCGATGAATATCCGCGAAGCTCAGAATATATAATCCGCCGTCGCGAGGCTATAAACAGAAAAATAAAAGAGCTTATTTGAATTATAGCATATAATAAGAGCGAGAGCAAGAATTTCGATTCGTGCTCTCGCTCTTGTTATTGTTATTTGAGCGGAATAGCATAGTTTTTTCCGTCGCGCGTAATATAAAGAATGCTATTCGCTACAAGGAAGGTATAGTCTGCTCCGTCTGTTGTAAATGTGCTTGTGACGAGGGAATCGTCAAAATAGATATCATTGTCAGGGAAGTCTATTTCAGCATCTCGCGATTTTGGTATAAAGCCGAATCTTCCTTCCTTGACATCCTGAACAAGTATTCGATGCTCGCCTTCGGGCTGCCAGACCTGAACTGCATATCCGCCTGCGATTCGGCGTGATGCAAGAAGCATAGTCGGTTCACTGTTGGTCGAGAGGGTGAAGCGATAGGAGTCGGATTGCGCACCATACATAACGGTAAATTCATAGCGGTCTGCTGTTCCTTTGTCGTTTTTTTTGGTAGCAGTGATTTTCCATGTGTTTTCGATGTCAAGTGTTGAAATTTCGATGTTTTCAAATCCGTTTTCACGGAAAAGTTTTTTAGCGGTTATTCCGGGCTCGATTTCCATAACGTAGGATGCGGGGAGAAATTCATCGCAACCGAGCGCGTATTTATTTGCGGCAACGGGGACCCATGCGGAATCATCGGCAAAAGAAACAACTGCAGAATACATATCGTCACGAACTGCAAGGCGAAGAGAATTCATCTGGTTGAAGGAATCGGCAAGTGACAGCTGGCTGTCATATAAGAACTCATCTGCCGTGGTTATCGGAGTGGGCTGGACATCAACCGTTGCAGGAGCTGTCCCCGAGAGTGCCTCGGGTTCTTCTGACCAGGAGCAGGCGGAAAGAGTTGCAATCATAAGCAATGTAAGTGAAAATGCGATTATTCTTTTTGTCATATCAATCAACCTCTTTGTTTAGAGTATTCCGAGTGAACGGGTTATAAATGCAAGCATCGTTATCGTAAATGCGGAAAATACGGTTGTGAAAACAACTACCTGACAGGCAAGGTCATAGTCGCCGTTCATTTTATATGTCATAGCGGTAGATGCAACTGCAACCGGTGTTCCGAAGGTGCTTATGATGAGCGCCGTGTGCAAACCGCGGAATCCAGCAAAGTATGCGGCGATAAGTGCGATTCCGGGAACGAGAATCAATCTCGTTAGACCTGTGAATATAACGGGCTTCAAATTGTTAACGAAGCTCTTAAACTTGAAATCACCGCCGAGAACGAGAAGTGCGAATGGTGTTGCGATTGTCTTGAGGTCGTTCAGTGGCTTGTAAACTATGTTGGGTATTGTGAAATAAGGCTTTGTGAATGAGAAGAGAAGACCGAGTATGCAGCCAATAATAAGAGGGTTTTTCAATATTTTGATGAGAATTTTTGCAGGAGATTCTACTTTGTCGTTACTGTATACGCTTAGTATGACCGTTGCGAGAACATTGAATGCAGGGATGAGAAATGCGAGAAAAACAGATGCGATCTGAGCACCTTCTTCTCCTGCGAGAGCTTCACACAAGGGAAGACCAAGAAGTGCGAAATTTCCGCGAAAAAGAGCTTGGAGCACAACTCCCTGACGGGCTCTGTTCTTTGTCAGGATCGGGACGATGATAAATCCTGCGCCGACGATTATTGCAACCGTTATAAGGACAAAGCACAGAAGCTTTATATCAAAAACCTCTGTGAAATTTGCTTTATATATATTGCAGAAAAGATTGCAAGGGATGAGAATGTTGAAAGATAAGCTGTTTGCGATTTTCAGAAAATCACCATTCCATACTTTGAATCTTGTCAGACACCATCCCAAAGCTGTCATCAGGAATAATGGTATAACGGCGTTGACGGAAAAAAGAAAATCTTCCACGGAATCACCTCAATTATTTAAGACAAAATTTATACAGATATATTATACCTGCAAACTCTTTCTATTGCAACACGAAAAATAATAAATTTGCATATTTCGGGTGCTGAATAAAAAATAATAATTATGAGGTGAAAGCTTTGAAAAAACGTTTTATTGTCAGGGTTATTTTATTTGTTATCTTTGCTATATTGGTTGGTGTTGTGTTGCTGTCTGAAAATTTTGATAAAACTTCAAAGCAGGAAGAGTCAATAACCGATAATTATTACAATAATTTTTTCGGACTTGTCGACGGCATTGCGGAGGTAAGGAGTGTTTTGAAGAGAAAAATTATTGAGCTTGTAGATTTTGTTGAAGTAAAGTACTGATATGTTGCGGAGAAAGTCTTACTGTGATATAATTAAAAAAACAGTTTGAGGTGATGTCATGAATCGCGATTATCAGATAATTAAAGATGATTTGAAATCATTAGGGTTAAAGAGTGGAGATTCCGTTCTCATACACAGCTCGTTCAAATCAATGGGCGCCGTTGAAGGTGGAATAGAAACCTTTATCAATGCTCTTCTGTCTGTAATCGGAGACCGCGGGACGCTCATA
>JAZSHZ010000259.1:0-2160 GCA_045533555.1 Eubacteriales bacterium | reverse complement strand
TGGCTACGATCCGACTTGTTTTGTCGCCGCGATAACCACGGTGTCATCCGAAGTCTGCGCGCCGGGGTAAGCTTTTGCTTTTGCGCTTTCCGTATAAAGATTTACCTTTGCGCCCGTGCCGAATGTTACCGTTGCGGAAATTTCTGCCTCACCGCCGCTGGAAATCTTATCTTTTGACAATAAAAATTCCATGGAGGTCGGCTTTGCCTTATCTTCCGTTATCGGATTGAGCTTAATTGCAGACATTGCGCATCGGACATATCGCGTGGTGTTACCTGTTCCGTCGAGCGCGATGAAGAAGGTGTGTGTTCCTTCCTCGAGATACATCGGGCGAAGTCTCTTATCGCCCGTGCCGGTTGTCGTGTCAATCTGACCTGCGAGCATTCCGTCAATCCAGACGCTCATATATCCGCTGTATGTGATTCCTCCACCTGCAATTACGGCTCCGATTGTTGCGATGACATCATACCAGCCATCATTATTTACCTTAAAATCGATTGCAGCGGTCTTTGCATTTGCATCGCCGGTATCAAAATAAAGATAGATTCCCGAAGTCTTGTTGAAATATGTTGCCGTTTCCCATTTCTTTCCATCAAGCAGATATCCGCATGTATGCGTTTTGTTTACCTGCCAACCGTGGGTATCGAAGGTGGCATCCGTTACTGCCAACGTTCCGTCACCAAGCAGGTTGATTACCTGAGTCTCTGCCGCAAGCGACATCGGAACGAGACTGATGACGAGCGCCGCAATGAGAAGAACGGATATAATTCTTTTCATGTTACTTTCCTCCTGTTATTTACAATTACAGATACTAACATTATATACCCGTTTTTGCAGGCATTCAAGTGTTTTTTACGACATTATGAAAAAATTCCTGCCGCGTTGGTGCGGGGGGGTTGTGCGTTGTCCGCAAATCGGGTGGTGGAATGCGGGCGGTCGAGGACGCCCGCCCCTACGGGGTGCGGTAACCTTGTCATTTCGAGCGGAACGGAGTGTAGTCGAGAAATCTCAACCGCGAATGGGATCTCTCCACTTCGGTCGAGATGACAGAATGTAGGAAACGCACCACGGTGTCGTTCCGCAATTTCAATCGTTTTGCGATAAGCAAAACACCTTAATTCTGCACTCTGCATTGAAAAAAGCACCCTCGCGGGTGCTTTTTTCTTAGTTCATTTCGATTGCTTCTGTGTAGATTACGCGGACGATTCCGTCTTTTTTGAATATCTGATATCCGCGTGCATACTGCTCGTTATCATACGGCTTTGCGGTGAACTGACCGAATGCCGCTGTCTTCTGTGCATTTGCCTTGGAATTTGCACTGTTGACCGTGATTTCCGCAGTCGGGCCAAAGATGATGCCTGCTTCGATTCTTTCATAGCCTGCCGGTGTATCATATGTGATGAACGCCGCGCCGAGGCTCTTCTCGATAACTACCGTCGGGACTGCCTTTACCGATTCGTCAAAGATGGACGTGATTTCAGCATTTCCGTAGTTAAAGAACTCAAATGCGCGTCTGAAGCTGAGCTTCTCTTCTCCGAGCTTCCAATATGTGAAGGCTTCGGGTGCGCTGACGGAAACGGATGAATTATATTTACCCTTGTTCTCTTCTCCGTTTACCTTGACGGTATATTCCGTATCAAGCGGCTCATACTTTGCAACTACGTGAGTTTCAATCTCCGTAAGAACGGTATCTTCCGTCAGCTTTGTTTCCTTGTCGATATACCAGCCGACAAAGCGCATACCGGTTATATCATCAGGATCTGCGGGCTCTGAGGATAGTGTGTCTCCAACAAAAGTTTGTACATTCCAGAGGATTTTATCTGAGTCCCAATAATATACAAGCTTAGAACCTATGTCAGCTATCTCGTCTTCATTTCTATATACTGCGCAAACATAGGTGTTTCTTGCTACCGTCAGAGTTATTTCCTTCTCTGCGGAGTAGAAGCGACCGCTGATCATCCAGTATTGGAACTTGTCTGCCGAATCATCGGAATCTCTTGCCGTAAGCGTTATCTTCGTTCCGACAGGAACCTGCGCGGGTGAGCCTGCCGTGTAACCCGGAGCAGAAATATACTCGTTCAGGGAATAGACCTCTGCACCGAATCCGAACGTGACCGTTCCGGAAATCTCCTCGCCCGGCTCTGCAGGTGCGGGAGGCTC
>JAZSHZ010000179.1:0-1815 GCA_045533555.1 Eubacteriales bacterium | reverse complement strand
AAGCCTCCCTTGTGTAAAGGTGGGTGGGGGGTGCAAAGCAAAACCCGGAGGGATTGTTAATGGATAGAAAAAACACAATAAATAAAAGAGTAAAGTGGATTATTACAATCGTTCTCCTCATTGCACTTGTGTTTGCGCTTATTCCGGAGGCCAGGTATTATGATGACGGAGGTACAGTTGAATATAAAGCACTGCTTTACAGTGTGACGAATTATCATAATTTTGTCGGTGATAAACCTGATTTTATGGTAGGAATAAAGGTTGACATTCTCGGAATAACCGTTTATGAAAAATTTGAAATAGTTCCGGAGAAAATTGACCTATCAGATAACAAATAAGAAAAGGAGAATAAAAAATGGATGCAAAGAAACTGCGCGAGCTCATTGAGGAGAGAAAACAAGAGCTCTTCGACGTGCTCATAAAACTTATCAACATAAATTCGGAAAACCTTCCCGACACGGGGAATGAAAAGGAATGCGCCGAGTATATCCACAAGCTCTGCGAAGGTATGGGACTTTCAAGCGATATATATTCTCCGCTCTCACTTGAGGGATTTTCGGAGCACCCTGATTATTTCCGCGGCAAGGATCTCGGCAACAGATATAACGTCGTCGCAAAATATGCAGGCGAAGAGGATAAGGATGAGCTTATGCTCATGGCGCACATAGACACCGTGCGCGCGGGAAACCTCGCAAATTGGGAGACAGATCCGTTTGACGCCGTTATCCGTGACGGAAAAATATTCGGTCGCGGTGCGTGTGATGATAAATATGCAATCGCCTCTTCGCTATTCGTTATGAAGCTTCTGCGTGAGAACGGCTTCGTTCCGAAAAAGAATCTTCTCTTTGCGGCATATTGCGATGAGGAATACGGCGGGTCCCACGGCGCGATGGCGGCGGTTATGAAATATCCCTGCCCGAAGATAGTCAGTATGGACGGGCGCGAGAATCAGATCTGGCATTGCGGCTCGGGCGGCGGAGAGCTGAAATATATTTTCAGGACGAAGGAAACCGTCGACAGCGCAAAGAGAATCGCGGAAGCAATTCCGCTCGTTATGGAGGTTACGGAGCAGTTTGCGGCAAGAAGAAAGAAGGAGCTTTCCGAAAACCGCTTCTATGCGGGAACGATCATCCCCGAAACCTCGCTCCGCTATATGGGAATCCGCGCGGGCTATGAGGGAAGCGACCTCGGCGTCGGTGAGGTTCATTTCGTCTTCTATACGGATAAGACTCGCGAGGAGATTTATAAAGAGCTTGATGAATTTGATGCAATTCTCAAGGAAAAGCTCGCTCCGCTCGGCATAATCGGCGAAGGCTTCCGCCCTGCGACGAGATTTTTCCATTATATTTGCTGCGAGCCGGATAGCGAGGATATTAAAACCATGCTCGAGGCCTGCCGCGAAGCAACGGGAAAAGAGCCTATCGTCTGCGGCTCGTGCCTTTCCGATATGTCCGTCATTTCAAAATACGGAAGCTCTGCGGCGTTCTCCTTCGGATCGGGGCGTGATTTCAGCAAAGCGGGCGGCGCGCATCAGCCAAACGAATATATCGAATGCGATAAGCTTGTTGAATACACAAAGTCCATCGCAACTTATGTACTGAAGGTTTTAGGATAGTTAAAAAAAGGGGCTGTAGCAAAACAGCCCAGACCGCATAAAGTGTAAAAGTGATATTTTTTTGCAGATAACATCGAAAAAGTATATGGTATGAAGTTTGAAAGTAAATTGAAAATTCGGCAGAAGCCGAATTTGAGGATTTAGTTACACTTTATGCGTAAAGCTTATCGGACCTCTCGACGTACTTATGTACTACTTCG
>JAZSHZ010000063.1:0-6519 GCA_045533555.1 Eubacteriales bacterium | reverse complement strand
TTAATGAGAACTGCAACTTCTGCTCTTGTTGTGTAGTCGGTCGGGGCGATTTTGCCGCTCTTTCCGTTTACAAGACCGCTTGTTATAAGTGCAGAGACTGCTTCACGGGCATAGTAGGAGACAGTGTCAAAGTCAGAACCTTGCGGGACGTCGAGGACGCCGTTCCCTACATCAAGCTTGTTCATTGACTTCAATGCGCGGTAAACTATCACCATCATATCCTGACGTGTGATTGCATTTCTCGGTGCATACTTGTTATCACCGATGCCGTTTACAACACCTGTATTACGTGCGATTGCAAGCTCTTTTGCGAAGTAGTCGCTTTCTTCTACGTCTGCAAAGTTTTCTTCATTATCGCTCTGAAGCTCAAATGCACGAACAAGGAGAATTGCATAGTCTGCTCGTGTGATGTTATTTGCAGGTGAGAAGGTATTTTCGCTTGTTCCCTTGATTATACCGCTCGAAGCAAGTGCGTTAATAGAATCTGCCGCCCACGAATGTTCAGAGAGGTCGATAAAGCGTGTATCACCATCGGTTGAAGGTGCTGTCGGAGTTGTTACTTCTTCTTTATCAGGCGTGATCGGAACTGTCGGAGTTGTTGTTTCTCCGCCACCACCTCCACCGCCGGAAGCTCCGCCTGTTGTTGAACCGTAAACATCAATACTGAAGTTTATGGTTGTTTCTCTTCCATCGTTGTCGCGTGCAGTTATTGCAATATGATTTTTACCTATCTGTGAAGCTGTCGGTTTCCAGATAAGTGTGCCTGTTTCTGCATCAAGCGATGCACCTCGCGGAAGTGTTGTACCAACATACGTTATTGTTTTTCCTTCAAGCGGACTTTCAGCATTTACCTTAACCGTTATCGAACTTCCTGCCGAAACACTGAATTCATCTACAACACTGTCAAACTCAGGTGCATCATCCTCGCTTACGCTAAGCGGAATGCGCGCATTCTGCCCCTCGGCTATCATATACACATAGCCTTTTTCCGGTTCATATGCATCCACGTACTGACGTATCGGTGTAACTCTTCCAATGTCAATTGTGATATCATCACCGGAAAGAGATGCACCTTCAATCTTAAATGTTCCGCTTCTTACATCATCACCGTTGTCCACAACAAGAAGCTTTCCACGAAGCGCACACAGTTCTTCGTTTGTTACGGAAATCCCCGGTGCAGGCATAATGATAATTTCATTCTTTTCTTCGGGAGTTCTGGTGAAGGACTTAACGCTTCCTTCTATGGATGCGAGCTTACCTGTTGTCACAATGCCGTCTTCTGTTTTCTCACAGAGGATATCGCCGTCATGAAGATACCTCAACGTATTCTCACCATTCTGCAATGTGTAAACACCCATAAATCCACGGAACGCAAGCGTCATATCACCGTCGGTAACTTCATAGGTAACGCTGTTGTTTGTTGCCCAAAAGATGTAGTCCACACGTCCGTTTGTGTGCATCACCTTAACTGCACGGGCATCATCTGATTTCGCAGGTGTGCCGTCAACAGGAGTCATCACAAGTTCGTCGGAAGATGATAGATATCTCTTGTTTCTGTACGGTTCAAAGACTGTTGTAAATGTTGAATCGAGGTTTTCTCCCTCGTTCTTAAGAAGAACGTATTTGAGTCTGTCGATATTCTTGTTTTCTGCCTTCTGCGGCGGATGTCCGTCTGCAATAGCGAGGCTTGATTTTGCACCCTTTGCAACATTGGTTCCGTTAAGCATTGTCATCCTGAGATGTAGTCCTTTGGAGTCCTTAATCGCCTTGTTGAAATCCTTTATTTCAAAATCTATCTCCATCTTATCTTCCGGATTGGATGCACGGTCAACATTTTCAAGCCAGGTGTGACCATACGGAATACCGGCAGCACCTTCTCCGTACGGTACATCGGGACCTGCGTATGAACCTATGTAGTTTCCGTTTTCGTCCGTCTGCGGAACAACTTCACCAAGTCCCAGATGCTCTGAAATTGCGTTTGAAGAAGCATGCAGATTGTAGGTGTGGCTGTTTCCTCCAAGAACCCGGAAGAAGTCCACAACATATGAGTTTTCGTCATCAACATCTATCTGCAGAATACTTCTGCGATATTCATCAACGGAATATGTCTCAGCAGGATATGCGAACGGTGCTGAAACATCCATAAGCTTAATGTTACCGTCATCGGAAAAATGCTTTATTTTACCGCGGATTTCAATATCGCCCTTCTGCTGTTTATCGTCAACAATAACAGTGTTATGAGAAAATGTTGTATCAATCCACTGAGCACGGTTTACATCATTTCCTGTTGCTGCAGGATAGCCTAAGTCCGGCATGAAGTTTAAACCAAATGCTGTCATTCCAAGGTTCAGCGCGCAGGTGTGCGCATGGCTTGCACCAAGTGTACCGAAATACATCCATACATCACGGCGTGTATCCTTACCGGAAGCGTTTACACTGCTTGTAAAATCATCACCGCTTCGAAGAGCTGCAAAGCCAAAACCTGTCATAACCTCCGATGATAGCTTGAATTCTCCGTACTCATCAATTACTGCCTGCACTTCATCTTCAAGGCGCTCGGGATTTTCTTCTGTAATTTCATAATGCAGCCCGTCTGCCTTATTGCCGTTGAACAAATATAAAAGCTGTGCAAAAACCGGATCAGAAAGCCCTTCCCAGCCGTCCTGAGCAATTGCGGCGGTCATCCAATGATCTTTTCCAAGTGTTGACGAGCTGTCTCCAATCTGTGGAGTGTATGTTGCAGACATAAGGGGGATATTGGAATACAACATCTGCGTATATTTGGGGATTTCAAAAAGATTTATCCCCGAGGGGTAATCCTCCAAAACCTCCTGCACCAGCATCATATTAGAAACCCATCCGGCATTATACGCTGAACCTTCAGTTCCCTGACCATCGGCATCAACGTCATCCGTAAGCTGCTCGTATATGCTTCCGCCCGTGCTTCCCATACCAGGCAAGGTATGCCAACCGGCTGCCATCATAAACTCAAGCCACCCTGATGTTTCCGGCTGAGAATCCAGGACTACGGCACCTATAGCATTCACCTTCTGATCCATACCATAGTTTCCTGCAACCTTGCCGGATTTGAGTCCCTCAAGCGATTCGCGAATTATTCCATCTTCAATATGTGTGCGTATCTGATTTCCATTTTCCTTCGCATATCTGAATTTAAGAGGCTCTCCGTTTACCTTGCGGCTGTTTATAAATTCTATGATATACGGGTCAGTTTCATACAGTTCAAAAATCTCATCGTATGCCTGAATGTAGAATACGGCAGTAGAACAGCTCCATATACGGTCTACTATCTTTCCCTGATATGGATGTCCAAACAACTGTGTATGCTGTTCATAATTCAAATCCGGATAAAAATCCGCAACTCTGTCAAGCAATATTGCCGCAACTCTTCCGTATTTCTTGTCGCCTGTATAGAAATATGCAGACGCACAGTTTCCAACACCGTACTTTATCACACCACTTTGTCCGGACGAAAGACCATACCAAACACCGTTGTGAACATATGTTGCAATATACATGTGTCTCTCATAGACCTGCAATCCGTATTTGTCGGTGTATCGGTTGCCGTTGATATTAACAGGATATCGTTCTTCTCCGTTTTCCTCAAGCGGAACATATCCAAAGCCATCATCAACACCCCAGAGCATACCTGCAGAAACCTCTCCGTATCCTCCTCCAAGCATTCTTTGGGCTTCATCGGCTTTTCCGTCACCATCAAGGTCTGCATTATAGTAAAATGGGTCGATGCCGTTTAACGAGTTTCCGCTTGTATACAGCTCTTGATACGCGGTGTTTTTCAAATATCCCTGACCGTATCCGAAATATTCAAGCCACTCTGTACGATTCTCTTCTGCCGGAAGCTTTCCACACTCCTCTGCATAGGAGCATACCCCGTTCTTATGATAAATCATTTCATGGTGTTTCTCGAGAGCGCGAATGCGGTCAAATTCTCCATATTCATTAAGACCAAGTTTGTAAAAGCTTCCGAAATCGTTACTCGGGAAAAGTCTCTTACAATCCGGACACTGAATCTTCCACGGACGCTGAATCGGGTTTGTAATCAATCCATACATTCCATAATCCGCGCGGATATCACATCCGCAATATCTGCACATATATACATACGGGTCTGTATGGTTTCCGGGCACACAGTTTCTCGGAATTCCCTCAGAAGGAATCATCTCATACAATATTTCAAGGTTCGCTACAATTTTATCCGCCTCTTCAATAGCACTCTTTGCGGACTTTTCTGCCCAATCATATTTATTTATGTTTGCACGTGCGATCTCAGCCTCTTTTGCCGTCATATAAGTCGACTTTTCTTTTGCATACGCAACAGTTAATGTAGCTGTCTTTACGGGAGTTTCTTTACCTCTGCAAACTGCACTCACCTCAAAACTTGCCTTTCCCGGGGCTTTCGGGATTATGTTGAAGGTTTCGTCTATATCCGCAATTTCCGGATTAAGAGCAGTTACCTTCAACTGAACTTCATTCTGAGTAATCTCACCACCCGAATTATCCGATGCTGTGACATATATCGGTATTCTGTCCTGAACCTCTTTTGTTGTCAGGCGGATATGCTCGCTTCCACCTGCGGTTATTGATATAATTTCTTCAATCTCCGGAACAGATGTCACGGTGAGATAGGCATATGCGGTTTTGATATTTTCAGGTTCTGCTTTCGGAGTTATCTCGGCAGTGATTTTTACCCGTGTATCCCCGTCCACTTCTTTTGCGGTTACCAATCCGCTTGTTTCATCGATTACCGCGGCAGATGTGTTGTCGCTTGAATATTTCACATCATATTCGCCGATAAACTCACTTCCGTCCTCTGCAAAAAGCGAAATTCTTGCCTGAGTTTTTTTCGGTGCGGAAATATTATCCAATTCAACAGAAAGCTCTGCAGCCCCAAGCGGTTTAACCGTTTCAAGCTTTATATTATCAAGATAGACATACTGATACGGTCTGTCCGACGTTGCCGTTGGATTCATTGCGTAGGTTTCGGGGTCTGCAAGGAGAACCATATAATAATCTCCGTCTTCTTCTGCATATACTTCAAAATGCTCTGCCGGAAGCTCTTCTGTACCATCGTGGGCTGTTCGGCTGTCATGAATGCCAAGAAGGCCGTAGTTGTCGCACAAATCTATTATTCCGCCAACTCCGGGATAGCTTTCCGGAGCTTTTCCGAAATACACCTTCATCGGTGCAGTTCCTGTTGATGCAGAGCTGTTGAAAAGTGAAAGCCTGTAAAGTCCTGCCGATATTTCTTTAAGACGTATTACTATATAGGGATTGTTATCATACACCCGGTTTGTGCCGCCATCGGTGCGTATCATATAAACAAGACTGCTTTCGGTCATGCAACACGAATTACCCGAGTGATGTCCGTTCATTCCCTCTATCGCATATCCGTTTGTCATCCAGTTCAGCTTATCGGGAGTGATTTTTGTAAAATTGCCGTTTAATACCTTGCCGTCGGCAGTGATAAGCCCGCTGGAGGCAAGGATCGCATCGGTGGTCAGAACAAAACTGTATGTTCCGCTTTCAAAATCCTCATGTACTGTGATATCAACATAGTCTGTTGCCACAGCATTTAAGATTGACACATCATCTGCGCCCTCTTCTGCCGCAAAAACGGTTATTCTCGCATTTCCTGCGCCTTTTGCGATAATATTTCCGTCATCATCCACAGTTGCAACACTTTCGTCGCTGCTTGTGTATTTGATTGAATATGCACCAAGAAACTGTGACCCGGTTGCAGTTTTCACTGTAGCCTTCGCCTTAATGGAGTTTCCACCCACACGCATTTCCGTATCGCATATAAGCTCAACACTTGCCGGTGCTTCGCCTTTTTTGCCGAGTGTCAGAGTCGCCGGTCGAATATTATGATAGTTTCCTGTTCCGTTTGATACAAACAAAAGAACGTATTCTTCTGTGTCATCCGTAACCGATATGGGCTTCGTATTATCAAGAACACATTCCGAAACAGTAGCATTGTTTGCATCTGTAGATGCAGTGCGGATATTTGCACTTCCTACGAGATATTCGGAAATATCATATGCTCCAAGCTTTCCGTCTGCAAACGGAGTGTAACCCGAGCACACGCCTGAGCTCACCGTTCCGTACATATCCGTATTGGAGATAGCAAATACATCTGCCGCTGTTTTGTTATTTGCTGAATCAAGCACTGCATTCATCGGCACAAGATATATTTCCATATTGTTTGTGTTTCTGTAATACATATATGCCGATGCTGACACGCTGTAAGTTCCCGGCTCAGGTGCCTTGATTTTAAGTGCTATCCACTGTCCCTTGAGAGTTATTCCCTCGAGACAATTGCTTATTTTCATATATGCAGAGCCGTTTGCTCCGTTTCCCGCATATCCGAGATATGCCCAATCACGTCCATCGGCATAATCTGTAAATCCGCTGCTTCCGTCCAATGCGGAAAGTGTTGTGCTTATCCCGGATGGACCGCCATTTGTTGTATTCTTGAATATA
>JAZSHZ010000151.1:0-12794 GCA_045533555.1 Eubacteriales bacterium | reverse complement strand
TAATAGCGATATGCAGCGCAATACCCTCACAAATCGAACAATACTATTGCTCGCAGATGCTTGAAGCAATAAAGGAAAACGATATGGAAAAGTTGCAGAAAGCATTGGAAAAAGGAAATCCCAATTCGATTTTGGGAATTCCGTGGATTGAGCAATATTTTATCGAGTGGTACAGAGTGACACCATTGCAGAAAGCTTGCGAACTTGGCAATTTTGAAATGGTGAAGCTTTTGGTTGAAAATGGTGCGGACGTCAACTATTATCCGCCTAATGCTTGGGCAAATGCTCTGTTTTTTGCTGCGGACTGTGATAGTCCGGAAAAGTTTGAGATGATCAGATATCTGATAAAAAACGGCGCAGTTGCCGAACATCCGTACCCTATAAGTCAGTTTTTAGCTGATTGGAAGTCTGCTCCGGACGAAATGGAAATTTTGCGGGAGCTTGTCGCTGTCGGTGCACGTGTGGATGACGGTGACTTTTGGCGTGCTTGCTATATGCAAGCTGAGGAAGCGATTCGATTTTTTATCGAGGAAATTGATCTTGATTATACCGATCCGTATCTTATCAGGTGCTATTGTGCTTCAATGGATAATTACTCTTATGAAACGCTTGAAGCTCTTATGAAGAAGGGCGCGAACCCATACGCAAAAGCTGATAATGGCAAAAATGCGATGGATTATCTTCGCGAAAAAAACCCCGACCAGGAAGAAAAGCTTGCAGAACTTGCGAAGAAATACGGATACAAGGAATAACCGATAACCACCGCGGAAGACGGGCGAGAAATCGCCCGTCTTTTTGTGTGCTTGCAAATGCACAAATGCGGGAGTAGAATGAAAAAAAGATCGCATTGCAGAGGACATAACCCCATCACCAATGCGGAACCCCGTAGGGCGCGGCGATTTTCGACGCGCCGCCGTTCCCTGCCAATGAAATCGGAGCGGAGGCCGAACTGTCATTTCTCGCGCAGACTGCATTGATAAAAAAACGGTTTCGGATTTTCCGAAACCGTTTTTTATTATGCTTTTTTTCTTTTCACGGCGGAGAGACAGCAGATTGCGCCGAGGAGCGCGAAGCCGCACCAGATGAGAATCGTGTTGCTCCAGCCGAATTTCTCGGAGAGAACCGCGATTCCGAAGGTCGAAATCGCGCTTCCGATATAGGTGAACGCATTGAGAACACCCGAAGCCGTCGATGACTTTTTGAAATATGACGGAACCATGCAGACGAGAAGCAGGTTGACGCCGTGCATTGAGCCCGTGAGGAGTGCCATAAAGAGAATTGAGAGAACTGCGTTTTTCGATGACGTGAAATAAAGAAGAGCCGATGCGAGAACTCCCGCAATAAAGATATATCCCGCGAGAAGAAGCTCATTTTGGACGCATCTGCTTCGGAGTTTATGGGTGAGATTGAAGCAGAGGATACTGAATATCGGGAGGATAACGCCCGTGAGGATTGAAATCTTGCTTCCGAGGTTATAGGTCTCGTTGATAAACGTCGGCATCCAGGTCGTTATGCCATCGCGCAGAGCGCCCTGAATGACAATTCCGATGACGATTGCACCGAGAGCAAATACACCGAAGGGGGATGCGTTTTTGCCGTTGTCATCGCTTTTGTTCTCTGCTTTCGCGGAGACGGACGTATCCGTGTTGCGAAGTGCGATGAGCCAGAAAAATGCCATAATGACACAGAAAATTGCGGGGAACCAGAAGCTTCCCTTCCAGCCGACCGTTGATATGCATATCGGAGCGATGATATAGACGGCAATCGTTCCTGCGGAGCTTCCCCAGGAGACGCGCACTGTTGCGGTGCGATAGGTATCCGCGTCGAAAAGCATAGTCATTATCTTGACGAGCGGAGGCCACATAAAGCTCTGTGCAAAGCCATTGACCGCCCAGACCGCGACCATATAGGAAGTGTTTGTGCAGCTCGGTATGAGCGCATTCATTCCCGCTGTCAGGAGCAGACCGAAAAACATAAGATATTTCGGGTTCAGCCTGTCACCAAGGACGCCGCTTATAAGCTGACCGACGCCATATGTGATGAATGCGGCGGTAACGGCGAGTGAAAGATCTGCTTTTATGAAGCCCTCCGAGGAAACCATTTCGACGATGACCGCGCCGAAGTTTATGCGGGATATATAGCTTGTGAAATAGATTACGGAGAAGAGGAGCATGAAAAGCCCCGCTTTTTTCTTATCGAGTATTTTGTTCATATGAGAGTTTTGCCCTCCCATTCAGGTGCGGGAGCTGCTCCCATAAGCTTTGCGACCGTCGGCGCGATATCCATGATATTTGCCGATTCGAGTTCGCCGGGTTTGAAATCAGGCCCGACGCAGACGAGCGGAATGAGCATATCCTCGGGGATATTTTCGCCGTGGCGGCGTTCGTGACCGCCGTGGTCTGCGGTGATGATGAAGGTATATTCATCGCGGAAGCGCTCGACGATGCGCTCGATCTGATTCCAGACGAATTCGACGGACTTCATATATTCCTCGCCCATCCAGCCGAAATCGTGACCTGCGCCGTCGGGATATCCGAGATAGAGAAAGACGAAATCGGGAGAATTATCTTCAATATAGGAAATGGCCTCCGTCGTGTGCTTTTCGTCGTTTACTTCGTAGTTGCCTCTTGAGAATACCGCGTGCTCAACCGTGCCGGGGCGCCAGAGATCGCGGAGCTGCTCCCAATCATAATATACGATGCTTTTCTTGCCGGCCGCCGCGAGCTGTTCAAAGAGACCGCTGACGGGGCGTACGGGCGGCATATAGAGATTCGTGCTGATTCCGTGGCGCTCTGTCGGCACGCTTAAGAAGAGCGAGAAATGGCAGGGGAGCGTGACGGACGGGAAAGTCGTTTCCGCCGCGAGAGAATATGCGCCTTCCTGCATAAGCTTTTTTGCATAAGGAAGATGCGCCATCGAGTCGGGGCGCATTCCGTCTGCAAGAATGAGAATAACTTTTTTGTTCATTGGTTATTCCTTCCTTTCAGAATTGTAAGATTATTTTCTTTATATAATTCAAAAATGCTTTCGGGAAGCTCCGAATCAGTGACATATATATGCTCGGGAGAGACATCGCAGAGTCTTACAAGCGATGTTTTCTCAAATTTGGAACTGTCAGCAAGGATTATGACCTTGTCGGATATTTCAAGAAGAGTATGCTGTATGTCGGTGAGATTCAGGTGAAAATCAAATACGCCGAGCGCGAGTGAAATGCCCGTCGGGAAGATGAAGACCTTTGATGCATGGAGTCTTCGAAGTGCTTCGTGGGTGAGGTGACCCCAGAATGCGTTTTCAGTCTTGTCGTAAGTTCCGCCGATAAGGATCGTCTCGATGTTTTCGCATCCTGAGATAACGTTGAAAACAGCGAGCGAATGGGTTATCACGGTGAAATGAATCGCAAGCGATTTGAGAACCTCGGCAAATTCTACTGCCGTCGTCCCCGAATCGACCGCGATTATATCACCCTCCCGTATAAGCTCTGCGGCTCTGAGAGAAAGCTCGGATTTCTCCGCGCGGTGCTCATCAAGCCTTGCGCTGAAATCCCCCGCAGGCTTCAGGTGCGCCTGCGCGATTGCTCCGCCATGTACTCTTGAGAGAATGCCGGATTTTTCAAGAGCAAGCAGGTCGCGGCGGACGGTTTCCGCCGAAACTCCGAATTCCGAAATGAGCTCGGAGACTGTTATCGCGCCGCTTTTCCGGAGGCGGTCTTTTATGAGATTGTATCTTTCATTTACAAGCAATTCCAATCAACTCCAAATATATCCACATAATACCACACGGAGGCTGATAAGTCAAGTTCAAAATCAAAGTCGCGGTGTCTTGATTATGCGTCGGTTGTATGATAAAATATATATGTAAAAATGTACCTTGGAGGATGGGTCTGTGATATACACGGTGACGTTGAATCCGTCTGTGGATTATCTTATGCATCCCGCCGCGTTTTCGGCAGGAGAGCTTAACCGAAGTGAATATGAAAAGCATACATACGGAGGTAAGGGAATAAACGTTTCCGCGATGCTTGCGAATCTCGGCATTGAAAACCGCGCGCTCGGCTTTATCGGAGGTTATTCGGGTGGAGAAATCGCGCGACTTGTGCGCCGCGCAGGGATAGAATGCGATTTTTGTGAAATATCGGAACCGTCGCGCATAAATGTCAAGGTGTGTGCATCTCCCGAGACGGAGATCAACGGGAAAGGACCGTTTATCCGCTTGGAGGAGGAGCGCGGGCTTCTTGATAAGCTTTCCTTGCTCACGGATGAGGATACGGTCATCATCTCAGGCTCGGCTCCCGAGAGCGAGAGCGGAGCTCTGCTTGAGAATGTCCTTGATGCGTGCGGAAGTGCGCGCCTTGTTGCAGATATGTCGGGAAGGGCGCTTGAGGCGGCAATTTGCAGAAAGCCCTATTTGATAAAGCCTAATATCACAGAGCTTTGCGAGCTTTTCGGAGTCTCGGAAATGTCGGAGGCGGAAGCTGCGGGAGCGGCGAGAGAGCTTCAGTCGCGCGGGGTCGGAAATGTTGCCGTGTCGCTTGGTGCGAAAGGGGCTTTGCTTGCATCCGATGATGGGAATATCTATCGTATGCGCGCGCCCGCAATTGATGCGGTCAGCACGGTCGGAGCGGGCGACTCATTCCTTGCGGGATTTCTCGCGGGGGAGAAAAATTCGCCGCAGTTTGCCCTTGCACTCGGAGTCGCCGCAGGAAGCGCGACGGCATCGTGTGACGGCATTGCAGACGGTGCACTCGTTATGGATATATTTTCAAAAATGTAGAAAAAAAGTTTCAGGAAAAGAGGATAAAACAAATGGTCAAATCACTGCGCCGTCCGCGCGCTGAATATAAGGCGCTCTTTGCGCTTATGATACCGATAATTCTCCAGAATGTCGCAACCAACTCGCTCGGGCTTTTCGATACGCTCATGGTCGGTGTTCTCGGCCAGAATGAGCTCGGCGGACTCAATCAGGCGAATACGGTCTTTTTCGTGTTCCAGCTTTTTACCTTCGGAATAATGTCGGGCGGCTCCGTCCTTCTCGGTCAGTATTGGGGCAAGAAGGATATCTGCGCGATGAACAGAGTCATGGGTGTGAGCGTCTATATGTCGGCGGGCGTCAGCATACTTGCCGCAACGGCGATTTTCCTCTTCCCCGAGCAGATAATGTCACTCACGACGAATGACCCCGCGCTTGTCGACTGCGCGGCGAGATATGCGAAGATCGTTGCCTACAGCTTCGTGCTGAACAGTATTTCGATGGTTTATGTCAGCGCGCAGAGAAATGCGGAAAATTCGTCCTTCGGAATGTTCGTTCTCGTCGGCTCGATGGTCATAAACGTATTCCTCAACTGGGTTCTTATCTACGGTAAGCTCGGCGCACCTGCGATGGGGCTCGAAGGCGCCGCGGTCGCAACCTTTGCCTCCCGCGTTTTCGAAATCATAACCGTTATAATCTATGCGCTCTTCATCGATAAGCGAATTCCGCTTATGCCGAAGGAGTTTTTCGCACCGGGCAAGCTTATCGCAAAGGACTATATCAAATATGCGACACCCGTTGTCATCAATGAGACTCTCTGGAGCACGGGATTTTCAATGTATGCCGTTGTTTTCGGCCATATGCAGGGCGCGGCGGATATCGTTGCGGCGTATTCGGTTGCGGGAAGCATTGAACGGTTGATGCTCGTCTTCTGCAACGGAATCGGAACTGCGGCGGCGGTCATCATAAGTAAGCAGATTGGCGAGGGAAGAAGCAAAGCGGAGGTCGAGTCGACCGGTAAATGGCTTTTGAACCTCTCTCTCATAACAGGCCTTTTGACGGCACTTCTGCCGCTTT
Source organism: Eubacteriales bacterium (assembly GCA_045533555.1). Classification (GTDB taxonomy): domain Bacteria; phylum Bacillota; class Clostridia; order Oscillospirales; family JAAYXM01; genus SIG480. The sequence continues at coordinate 6,971 of JAZSHZ010000151.1, read as the reverse complement.
TAACGGAGCGCTTCCTTCTCGATTCGGTCATATTCAAAATGTTCAATATAAGCGGAGAGGCGATAAAGATAGGGCATATGATGATGCTCGTCATGGCAATCAAGGTCATTGTCAAGACATATGACTATATGGCAATCGTCGGAATCCTCCGCGGCGCGGGAAATGTCCGAATTGCGGCAGTGCTTGATATTATATTCATGTATCTCTGGTCCGTTCCCGGAAGCTTTATCTCGGCATTCGTTTTCGGTGCTCCGGTGCTGATCGTTCATCTGTTCTCGCTCTCCGAGGAAATACTCAAAGGTGTTGCGAGCGGAGCTCTTATCCACCGCGGCGACTGGATTGTAAGCGTTACCAGGGATGAATTTTAAAAAATCAAAACTTTTTGGCAGGTAAATTTATCTAATAAATAGGATTGAAGAAAAGGAGTGTGTCAAAATGAAGAAATTTATGTGTGTCGTGCTTTGCGTTGCCATGGTGCTTTCGCTCGGTGCAAATGCCTTTGCAGCGGAGGATTCGGAGCTTACGAAAATCGTCAAGCTCGCAAAAAGCAGATTGCAGATTCCCGAGGAGCTGACGGAGTTTTACAGCAACGTGCAGAATGCCGTCGGTCAGAAGACTTATTCGCTCTCGTGGAGCACAAAGGACTCGGACAGAAGACGCGAAATCAACACGAGAGTTCTCTCAACCGGCGAAATCCTTTCTTATGATTATTATGATTCTGAGCGAGACTACGCAAAAAAGGGCTTTGCGCCATATAGCCGCGAGGAATATGCAGGCTTTGCAAAGGAATGGATAACGAGGGTCAATCCCTCTTATGCCGCAGAGCTTGCAAAGGAATATGGAGTAAATACGGGAAATGTCCATTCGACCACGGTTTCCGTCAATATAGAGCGCTTCAAGGACGGAATCCCCGTTGACGGGAACTACATAAATATATCGGTTGATAAATATACGGGCGAGATACTCTCCATGTATTCGAACTGGACGCGCGAAAAGGATGTCAGATCGCCCGAGAAAGTCATAACGGTTGACGAAGCGGCAAAGATTCTCGGCGAGCAGGCGGCGCTTAAGCTCCGCTATTATAAGCTTCGCAATGAAAACCGCGCCGTGCTTATGTATGCTCCCGAAAAATCATATATGATGATCGATGCGTTTACGGGCGAGGATTTCGAGGTCGAATATATTGATGCGGAAATCGAAGAGAGCGGCGCCGCGGGCGGCGGTGCGGTAATGGCTCCGTCTATGTCCGACAGCGCAACGAATGAAAAAGCGGAGACGACTCTCACGGATAAGGAGATCGAAGGCATCGAAAAGCTTGAGAGCCTTCTTTCAAAAGCGGCGATAACGGGAATAATCCGCAAGATGGCAAACACGGAAATTGCAAGCTTTGATATCAAGACACTCAACTACAGACGTGTCGACAACGGCGATGAGCAGACGTACTATGCAACCGTCCGTCTTGAAAAGGACAGAGAGAAAACGGGCACGGTCACCCTCAATGCCGAGACGGGAGAGCTCATTTCCTTCTCGACATATCTGCCATACAAATACAACAAGAGCCAAAAGGTCAAGAGAGAACGCATGGAATCCAATGCGATGCAGTTTATAAGGACATGGGCTTCCGATATCGTCGGAAACGTCAAGAATTTCGATGAAAATCAAAGCGGAGAATATTTCTATTTCACCCACAGCGAAAACGGAATAGAATATCAGGGCAACAGAATCAATATGCGCGTTGATATGGAGACGGGCAAAATCCTTTCCTATTCAAAGAACTGGGATAAGGATATTGTTTTCGATTCCGCGGAAGGAATCCTGACGGCAGAAGAGGCAACCGCAAAATATACCGAAGCGGCTCCGCCTGAGCTTCTCTATATCGCAAACAAGCGCGTCCGATATGCTTCAAATAACGCGGAGGAGCTCGCGCTGATATACAGACTTCCCGATAATGCGCCGCAGTATATAGATGCAAAGACGGGCGCGGCATATGACTGGAATATGGGTCAGATGCAGGAGGAGAATCCCGATGACTATGTCATCCAGAAGGATCTTGCAGGCCATTGGGCTGAGAGCATTGTGAAGACTCTTGCCGAAAACGGAATCATCATTTCCTATGAAGAGAACTTCCGCCCCGATGAGGCGATCACGCAAAAGGAGATTGCGGTTCTGATAAACTGCTTTGAGGGAGGCGTGCGCCCCTATCCGATAGCGGAAAACGAATATGAAAGATATATAGACAGGCTCGTCAGCCGCGGAGTCATCAGGTCAAGTGAGAGAAACCCCGGGAAGAAGATAACGCGCGAGGAGACCGTTTCATATCTCGTCCGACTCTTCGGCTTCGGCGAGGCGGCGGAGCTCCAGGGAATCTTTAAAACGGGATTCTCGGATGAAGCGGCAATTTCAAAGGATAAAATCGGATATGTCGCAATAGCAAAGGCGCTGAAGCTCGTCTCCGGAAACGGCGGAGCATTCAGCCCCAAGCGAAGCGTTACTCGCGCAGAGCTCGCGGCAATGCTTTATAATTCGCTCAAGAAGTAGGGACAAATGTATAGATCTCCGCATCCAAAAACGGGTGCGGAGATTTTTTTGAAAATTATTAAAAAAAGTGCTTGACAACGGTGGAAATTCGTTGTATAATTTACAAGCTAGATGCGGATGTAGTTCAATGGTAGAATTCCAGCCTTCCAAGCTGGTTACGTGGGTTCGATTCCCATCATCCGCTCCATTTTTTTTGTCAAATGTGCGCCTGTAGCTCAGGTGGATAGAGCAACTGCCTTCTAAGCAGTGGGTCAGGGGTTCGAGTCCCTTCAGGCGCGCCATTTTCAAAAAAATTTTTTTGCCGTTGTTCAAGGTTTGATAGTATGGTGGGTATAGCTCAGTTGGTTAGAGTACCAGATTGTGGCTCTGGGGGTCGCCGGTTCTAATCCGGCTACCCACCCCATTTTTCCCACTTGGGGCACATGTTGGGATGTAGCCAAGTCGGTAAGGCACCAGACTTTGACTCTGGCATTCGTAGGTTCGAGTCCTGCCATCCCAGCCAAATATGATCCACTAGCTCAGTAGGTAGAGCACCGCCCTTTTAAGGCGGGTGTCCGGAGTTCGAGCCTCCGGTGGATCACCAAACGCAGAATCCCGCAGACCTATAAAGTCTGTGGGATTTTTTTGTAAAAAAATAAAAAAGGAGCTTTCAAAAATGAAAAACAAAGGAATCAGATTTATAACATTGACGGCGGTTTTCCTCGCACTTCTCATCGTCTTCCAGAGCCTCTCGGCAAGTCTCGGTCAGCTCGTCACGGGAAGCCTCGTAAACTTCGTGCTCGTCGCGGCATGCCTGCTTGCAGGTTGGAAATCCGCGGTTATCGTCGCCATCCTTTCGCCGTTTTTCGCAAAGCTCTTCGGAATAGGCCCGATATATCCGATTCTCCCTGTTGTCGCGCTCGGAAACCTTTCGCTTGTTGCTGTTTTTGCGCTCGTCGCAAGAATTCCGATAAACGAAAAGCTTCAGTTTGCAATCTCCGTTCCTGCGGCGGCAATCGTCAAATATCTCGTCCTTTCTGTGGGCGTTGTTAAAGTCGTTCTCCCGCTTATCAACCTTGCCGAGAAGGTTGCGGCAAAGATGACCGTCATGTTCGGAACGACTCAGCTCATAACTGCGCTCATCGGCGGCGCTGTTGCGGCATTGACAATTCCGCTCATCAAGCGCGGGATCGAGAAGTCAAAGACAGGCGCAGATGCATAAAAAACAAATCCGCTTCGGGAAATTACCGCAGCGGATTTTTTGTTGTAAATTTTAACTCATTGTGCTAACATATAAATATGAAAATCCGAAAGGAATGATTTTTATGAAGAAGATAACGGCGCTCATGCTTTGCATTGCGATGGTTCTGAGCCTTGCTGTGCCTGCTTTTGCGGCAAGCTCAAGCCTCAGCTTTGAGGAGGAGCTTGCGCGGGACCTCAAGTCACTCGGCCTTTTCAAGGGCGTTTCGGAGACGGACTTTGCCCTCGGCCGTGCGCCGACGAGAATCGAATCTCTCGTTATGCTCGTCCGCGTTCTCGGAAAGGAAGCTGAAGCGCTTTCAAAGGGCGGAAAGCATCCGTTTCTCGATGTTCCGCAGTGGGCGGATAAATATGTCGGCTATGCATATCAGAACAAGCTGACAAACGGCATCTCGGCGACGAAATTCGGTTCGACCGATATCGCATCATCTGCGATGTATCTCACGTTCGTCCTCCGCGCACTTGGATATTCCGATGCAAACGGTGCGGATTTCACATGGGATAACCCGTATATGCTTGCGAGAGAGACGGGCGTTCTCTATGGAAATCCTGACGTGATCAATTTCCTCCGTGCCGACGTTGTTCTTGTTTCGTATGCGGCGCTTGAGGTATGCATAAAGGGGACAACACAGACGCTTGCCGAGAAGCTTATCGCATCCGGCGCGTTTACCGCGATGCAATATAAGGAGCATTATAATCTCTATGCATTCGAGAAGCAGTCAAGCTCAGCGGAGCTTACGGCAGAGCAGATTTATGCAAAATGCTCGCCTGCGGTCTTCTATGTCGAGGTCTATGACAAGCAGGGAAGAGGTCTCGGAACGGGAAGCGGCTTCTTTATAAACAGTGACGGAACGGCAGTCACGAATTATCATGTCATAAAGGGCGCGGCAAGCGCAAGGATCAAGATGGCATCGGGCAATAAGATATATGATGTCGAAGGCGTTTATGATTATAACGTCAAGAATGATTGGGCGGTCATAAAGATTGACGGAAAGGATTTTCCGTATCTTGAGCTTGATGAAAGCGAGGTCGTCGGAGGCGCGACCGTCTATGCAATCGGAAGCCCGCTCGGACTTGACAACACGATTTCGCAGGGGCTTATCTCAAATACGAACCGTGTTCTTGACAATGTCCGCTTCATTCAGACGAGCGCGGCAATCTCGGGCGGTTCAAGCGGCGGTGCTCTCATAAACAAGGTGGGCAAGGTTATCGGCATAACTTCTGCGGGCTTTGACGGCGGCCAGAATCTCAATCTCGCGCTTCCGATTTCCGTCATAAAAGGATATAAGAAGGATCGTGCGACTCCGCTTTCCTCGATCGGAACATCCGGAAACAAGGTGCTCGGAAATTACGCCGTCAGCGGAAACAGCGAAGAAGAAATTGCATTTGAGCTTCTGAAACTCTGGGTCATAAACAACGCAAACTATGATGTTTCGAAGGACCCGGCATATCGCGAGGTTTATGCGGATAGCGATGGCGAAGCGACATATATGATATCCGTCGATGAATACAAAGACCGCATTACCCTATGGAATAACTACAGCTACAGTGGACAGCTTCTTATGGTTACCGTCACGCTTGAGCTGGGAGAAGATGAGGTCTATGTCAGCGGAACATATTATCATAATCTCTATCTTGACGCGACCGCAACAGGCGGAACATTTATTGGAAAAGAGCTTATGACGAAAGACCCGGCAATCGCTCTTTTCGAGGAATTTGAAGGCGATTGGGATTATAAATACGGTTTGATCGATGCAACGGAGGATATGAGTGCGGAGGCTATCGATTTTGCGGATTATATTCTGCGTGAATATCTTGGAGATTATCTTGAATTGTATGATCTTGACGGCGTGCACTCACTCGGATTCTATGAATTTCAATAAAAAACTGTATCTTCCTTCTGATGAGGAAGATACAGTTTTTTTGCTATGCTTCTCTGACGGATTCGATATGGATGAAACGCGAGCTTGTGTAGTTATATGCCGCGAGCGGGCGGGCAAATACATCGCGCGTGTGGGCGGCGAGAAGAATTGTTTCGGGTCTTCTTATCTGCCCGACGGAGACAACGGCGAGAGTATGCGTGAAATCCTCCGAGCCTGCATATGCAAGCTGGACGATATCTCCCGGAAGAAGCTCCGATATGTCCGATTCATAGCCGTAAGGGCCCGCGCCCTCATTGGTCGTCATGAAATCATAGAAATAGCGCACGCTAGTCCATGCGGGTGCGCGAAGCTCGGGCGAGATATAATACCATCCGAAATCCGGCGTGAAATTCATAACCTGCGCGCCTGCATAGACAACCTGCGAGACGAAATTTGTGCAGTCTCCGCCAAGCTCATCAAAGTTATAGTAGGCGGGATTGCGCCGGAATGCCCACCTGCGCGCGTAGCGCACCGCCGCCACTCTGTTATATTCCAATAAAATCACCCCTCAAAGAATTCTATGCAGAAAAGGAAGGATGTGTGAAGAGGGATGATTTGCCTGCAAGCCACACATCATTCAAAAAAGTCACCTTTGTCTTGGTAGACAAAGGTGACTTTTTTTGTGTGTAAGTAAGACTAAATTGTACATATATGTAGCTAAGTCCGAAGAAAAGTACACCATTATTTTTTCGGCAAACTGGAAGTTATCTATGTGAAAAATATGGAATTACTAATATTAAATAGAGTGCTAAAGAAAAAATAGGAATAACAGAAAAAACAGTTATAAGTTTATTTCTATTTTTATTTAAAACAAGTGTAATAATACCAACTATACTTCCAACGATACAACCAATTAATAACCCGCTTACTACAGCTTCAATAAATTCCTGTTCAAAAAAAGTCATTACAAAAGCGCTTATTACAGGCATACAAGCAGCAAATACACTTAATAACAAAATTTTTTTCATTCCATCTTATCCTCCATTAAATCCTGATTCGCCTTCCAATATTATAACATAAAAAATCAACATATTTCAATGATGCATCGCCGCAGGCGATATGATGCATTTGCTTTGCAAATATGATGTTGCTCATTTCGTTCGCAATGATGCGATGTTTGCCAAATGTGCCGCAAGGCCCACATCTTTCGCGAAGCGTCATCATTAGTGAAACGACATCATTTGCCGAAGGCAAACATCATTGAAAAAGACCGTAACTTTTTATCAGAGTTAGGGGATTTTTCTGGCGAAGAGGGCGGGATTCTGCACGCGG
>JAZSHZ010000135.1:0-3533 GCA_045533555.1 Eubacteriales bacterium | reverse complement strand
CTTGAGCAGCTTTTGTGGTTCGGGTATGACGGGAAATGGAAAGAGCAGATCGAAGAATCGCTCATCAAGGGCGCGGAAGCGACTCTGCTCATGCAATCCGCCGCATATCAGATACCCTATGGCGGCAGATCAAATCAGCTTCTCCACAACGAAGCGCTCCAGACCTCGCTCTGCGAATATGCGGCACTTCGCGAAAAGAGAAGGGGAAACAATGAGAAGGCGATGCAATATAAGCGCGCGGCGCACTTAAGCTTTCAGACTCTTGAGCGATATCTCAAAAATCCCGATGGTGCGAAGCACATAAGAAATATGTTCCCGCAGGATTCGCTCTTCGGAGTGGATGACTATGGAACATTCCCGCGATATATGAATGCTCTTGCAACTTTCATCGCCTGCGGATATCTTGCCGCGGATGATGAAATAGGTGAGGCGGAATGCCCCTGCGGGGCGGGAGGATATGTCTTTGAAACGAGTGACCGCTTCGGGAAAATATTCATAAACGCATTCGGTCAGTCGATCGAATATGCCTGCAAGGCGGATTATGCCCATGAGCCCGCGGGTCTCGGAAGATACCACGCAAAGGGAATACCTGCAGAACTTGGCTTGTCCATGCCGTTTGTGGAAAAGCCGAAATATCTGCTTTCCAAAAGCCGTATTCCGTTTGAGGTAATCGGCCCGAAGCATGTCTCGGCAGGTTTTATGCATCTCGCACAGGAGGTTGAACCCTCAAAGCTCACGGCGATTTCTGCGGGATATACTGACAGCAACGGTCTGCGCCGACTTCTCTGCGAGAACGAAAAGCCGCTTCACACAAAGGTTGAAGAGAGCGGGGGCGGCTATATGCTTACGGCGGAATGGGACTCCGCGACGGAGAAGATAACGCTCTCGGAAGAAGGGCTTGAGCTTTCCGTCTTACTCAAGAGCGGCGAAAAACCGTTCTGGGAGATTCCGATGCTTTTGAGCGATGGAAAGAACAAAACGGAGCTTGTTGAAAAGGAAAATGGCATTTCGGTTATTGCGGGTGATTTTGAATATATGCTCCGGGGTGAAAATATCACCGTTTCGGAGGAAACCGTTGCGAACAGAAACGGAATATATCGCATAGTCTATGCGGACAGTGAAAAGATTAAACTTGTTTTAAAGGAGAAATAAAAATGGAGCTTTTAAAGGGAAGACCGCAAAATGAAGAGGGAAGACTCCCGAAGGAAATAAGAACGTATGATTTTCTCGATTCGCTCGGAATCGAATATGAAAGAATAGACCATGAAGAGGCAATGACGATGGAGGTCTGCGAAGCGATTGATATCGCTCTCGGCGCGACCATTTGCAAAAATCTTCTTCTCACAAACCGTCAGGAGACGGATTTCTATCTGCTTATGATTCCGGGCGACAAGAAATTCAAGACCAAGGATATAACCTCGCAGATAGGCTCGGCGCGTCTTTCCTTCGCTTCGGGCGAATATATGGAAAAGTTTCTTGATATAACGCCGGGCTCGCTCAGTATTCTCGGGCTTATGAACGATAAGGAAAAGAAAGTCCGCCTGCTCATTGATGAGGATGTTCTCAAGGGCGAGTTTATCGGTTGCCACCCCTGCATCAACACATCAAGCCTCAGAATAAAAACGAGCGATATGACGGAGAAAATCATTCCCGCGCTCGCTCACGAGCCGACGATAGTAACGCTGCCGAATATTGAAGAATAAAAATATAAGCGAGGTGAAAACCACATCGCTTAAAACTGCTCCTAAAGGCAAGAGACTATAAGTGTAGATATAGTAAAGGGAGAGGACTTACAGACTCTTCACTCTGAAAATAATCATTTGCAGAAACAAATATCCTTGAAACATCGAGTTTCAAGGATATTTTCACTTGTTTTGTTCAAAGAAAGTATAAATATATACATTTTCGGGTTCCGTTCTGCCAATCTCACATATTTTATATTCCGCCTATGATTTCATCACCGTCAGATTCAAATTCTGTTCCGTACTCTGCGCTGATTTTGCGAAATAAGGGCGGCGGGGTCGCCTGCGCCCTTGAAATGATACCAAAAAATGTACGTCCCCCAATGGCTCCGTTTGGCTTCTTACGTCCCCATTTGGCTTTTCACCAGATCAATTGTAAAACAATAGGTATCCTCCCTATCAAAAATCCCGGTAGTTGTCAAAATATAAACTCCATCCTCATCTGTTGGCATCATTTTTGTCCACACCGGAAGGTTATCCGGGTCAGGATTTGTCATATAATCTTTGCCGCCCGACAAAACATATTTCTCCTTCGTGGGAATATCCAGTGGTATTTTTACTTCTTTGCCATCTGCAATGTTCTTTATGTAAATACGCGCATAACTATTTCTTTGAAACATATTTACCAGCTCAAGGCGATACTCATATTTTTCATCCTCTGTAATCTGTATATAATCTTCATCAACTTTTTCCTTTATCCAACCATGCAAGGTTGTGGTTCTGATGAGTGTTATTGCAAAAAACAACGAAGCTACTGTTATCGCAATTATCAACCCTGTTTTAGCCGTCACGGTAATTGGCAACCATCCTTTTTTCAGTATAAAAACAGCTAAAACAACAAGTGCAAGAGCCGGCAACCACACTGATATAAGCGTAACGTTTTCAACCACGTCCATATTTCTTTGAAAACAAGCAGTTGACCCAAGAATAAACCATATCATAGCAAAGGAAACAGCGAGAATTGATATTATCAATGTTGTTTTTATAATAACATTATTTTTCAATTATATCTCTCCTTTTTCTATTTCTGGAATACGGGGGCAATGTGTTCTTTCCATATATCTATATTACTATGCATACTACTATGGCTTTCAATCGGGTTATACCATTGACCAGCATTTTTTGCATTTATATTTGTTTTTGTATTGTTAAAAGTTCGTTTTGCGCTTGTTTGCAAAGCGCCTAGAAGACCATTAAAGTAAATTGCAGCAATATGCTTAGTAACAGGACCTCCTCGAACTTGCACTTGGTCACTATTATTGTAAACATTGATGTGTTGCCCCACTACCACACCTTTTTCTAATTGATATTCCCTAACAGGAGTAGCAATCGTTACGAGAGTTTGCAACATCAACTGCCGTGCTCATTGCATCTACGATACCTTCACTATACTGTGCATTCGCACTGATGTATGCTTCTTTATCGAGAATCTCTTTATACTTACTTTGGCTGACGGGAGTCATAACGTTTTTGTTGTTGACGGGTCGCAAACTCGCGCCAACAAATAAATTTTCATCGCCGAAGAACAAATCATCTATAATTCTCTTTGCATATTCCCGACCTGCCTGTTTTCTGTAATCATCCGTTTCTCTTGCAGGAGACATCCACGGTAATGCCGCGTGTAAATATGCTTTCGGGTCATATGGTTGCTTCATGTTTTCCGCCGCCCAATTGAGCTTTTCGCCCGTGCTTTCCTCGTGGAAGGCGTTCCGGAAGTCAATGCGGCGCATCGAAAATCGCCGCGCCCTACGATAGTTTCTGCCTTACCCGCAAATCGGTGGTTGAACGCGG
>JAZSHZ010000090.1:0-6723 GCA_045533555.1 Eubacteriales bacterium | reverse complement strand
GCAAAAGAGCTTGCAATCGCAAGAAATAGAGGCATCGTAAATGGAATAGGTGATAATAAGTATGCACCGAAGAATACGATAACACGTCAAGACATGATGCTTATCGTATACCGTGCACTGACAAAGCTTAACGCAGATATTAAGGAAGGTGACGTAGCTAAAGCAGATACATATGAAGACTTCTCTGAAATCTCCGACTATGCAAAGGAAGAAGTAACGTCACTTGTGAATGCAGGTCTTGTGAATGGAAAGAGTGGTAAAATAGCTCCCACTGAATACACAACCCGTGCAGAAGTTGCCGTGTTAATCAGCAGAATTATGAAGTACGTAAAGTAATTAAAATAACTGCAGCAGGATTTCTTTCTGCTGCAGTTGTTTCAAGAAAAGAGGAATATAAATGAATTTTGATAAACTGAAAAATCTTATGGATATCTTTGTGGAAAGCAAAGTTGCACCAGGAAATACCATTGCAATAAATATCAACGGCGAAAGAGTCTTTGATTATTCTTGCGGCTTTTCTGATGTCTTTTCCGGAAAGAAGATGACCGGTGATGAGTTTTTTAATTTATATTCTCTATCTAAAATCACAACGGTTACCGCCGCACTTCAGCTACTCGAAAAAGGTGTGTTTTTGCTTAATGATCCACTGTGTGAATACATTCCGGAATATAAAAATATGTACGTTAAAAATAAGAACGGCAGTATCAAGGAAGCGAAGAATAAAATCACAATTCTTAATCTTTTTAATATGACTGCAGGTTTTAATTATGATATGGATACGTCTGCTTTTGAAGAGACAAAAAGATTGACAAACGGGAAGATGAACACCGAAACGTTGGTTAGATGCCTCGCTAAAGAACCACTATCATTCGAACCAGGTACAGACTTCCAATATAGCCTCTGTCACGATGTACTTGCAGGGCTTGTGGAAATTGTATCGGGCAAAAAGTTTCGGGATTATGTAAAGGAAAATATCTTTGAACCTTTAGGTATGAATGAAAGTTGTTATCATCTTAAACCAGGAATGGAAGAACGTTTTGCACGACAGTATAACTACGCTGATGAAAATATGGATAACTTTATTGATGTCGGAATAGAGAATAGTATGATACCAGGAGAAGAGTTTGACAGCGGCGGCGCTGGTGTTATTTCAACGGTAACGGAATATATGAAACTTGTTGACACATTATGTAATTATGGAACATCACGCGGAGGAGAAAGAATATTGTCAAAACAGTCGGTTGAGTTGCTCCGTACTGATTCTTTGGACGCAAAACAGTTTAAATCGTTTGATTACGATCACCTAAAAGGATACAGTTATGGTCTTGGTGTACGGACGATGGTAGACAGAATTGCCGGAAGCTCGCTTGGTAATATCGGAGAATTCGGTTGGGATGGTGCTGCTGGGTCAGTGGTATATATTGATCCGAAAATAGGACTTTCTGTAGTATATGGAAAGCATATCCTGGCACCGCGTCCGGAATACTATCAGCCGAGGCTCAGAAATGTTATTTATTCTTGTCTTTAAATCATAAAAGGAGTTTTTTGAAATGAGTGAAAAATTGATTAAAGGTGTTGCTTATCACGGAAACAGAATGTTAACTCACATCCGTGAGGATATGCAGAATATTGCTGCAAGCGGTCTTAATTCGGTTCTTCATATGTTTACACATAATGATTGGGATCGTCACAAAAATATTATGAAGGAAATCTTTGATATCACAGGATATTATGGTTTGGATGTGTGGGTCGATAATTGGGGGTTAGGAGGCCCTCCGGGGGATAAGTCTCATTTTCTTTCGTATCATCCTGAAGCACATCAGGTAACATCTGACGGAAAGATCAGTCCTGTTCATGTATGCTATAATAGTTCTGCATTTGTAGAGTTTACAAAAAAATGGATAGATGCAGTTTTTGATGCAGGGGGAAGAAAATTGTTTTGGGATGAACCTAGCATGCGTGATTTTTCAGAAGGTGAAACGAGACTTTGGACGTGCTGCTGTGATAACTGCAAAAAACTCTTTGCGGAAAGATATAATATGGAGATGCCGACTATTATCACAAAAGAAGTTGATGAATTTCGCAAATGGACTATCTCCAACTATTTTCAGATTGTTGCATCATATGCAAAAGAAAAGGGGATGTACAATTCTGTTTGCGTAATGTTTAACGATACTATGGATGATGCGAATTTCGGAGTTGATCTTGATAGCATTTGCTCCACACCTGCACTTGACAGTATTGGTTCAGACCCATATTGGGGAGAAAGTTCTGCACAGAGCTATGAGAATGTATATGGGTTTGTATATAAGAAATCCAAACTTAACATTGATTTGTGCGAAAAGCATAAAAAAGATCATAATCTTTGGCTTCAGACGCATTATAATCCTATTGGCAGAGAGGAAGAGATTATTGCTGCAGCAGATGCAATTTACGATAGCGGAGCAAGAACAATTTTTGCATGGGGATACAGAGGTTCGGATGCGAATGATTATCGCTCACAATCTCCTGACAGAACTTGGTATGCAACAAAAGCTGCCTTTGAAAGATTAAGTGAACGTCATCGCAATGCACTTCGTGACGAAACAAGAAGAAAACTGTTTAACCGTTAAAAATTTCATCAAAAGAATTTTAAATTACTCAAAGTAAATAAGAAAAAAACATCGGATGGGAGTTTAAGCTCCTATCCGATGTTACTTTACACGCAAAAGAAACGCACCGTGCGCGCAAAAAATACGCAAGTGTGTTTCAGCAAACCATTGGTATTATTGGGTTTTTACGCAAATTACGCAAAATACGCACTTTTTAGAGAGAGGAAATAAATTTACGGCTACAGTAAAGCTTAATAGGGAATTGCAGATAGACCCGTAACCGCCCCGTCCAAAACGATACAAAAAAGCCAAATAACGTTCTCATTAAGAGAATACTCAACTACACAAAGTAAACAAAAGCAAAACAACGGATGAGGAATTACTACTTCATCCGTTGCATTTTACGTATTTTACGCAGGTGTAAAAATTTTACGTAGCCGCAAACCGCTGGTATTAGCGGAATTTTACGCATTTTACGCGTTTTACGCACTTTTTGATAGAGAAATAATAAATTTACATTGTATAAACACAATTGCTATATCAATGGACTCAATAAACAACCGCGACCAAGCACTCACGTAAAAGACACATTTTTCGTCATTGAGAAGTTTATTTGTGCAATATGATAATGAAACTTTCCGCGAAACCGGGTGGTTGAGGTTCTTTTAAATGTTATTTGAGATGATAAAATTGCATTATCAAACACCCGAAAACCCCGCAAATACATACAGCGCATAGGAAGAAACATTTCCTATGCGCTGTTTTTTGTAATTTCACTATTTACGTGAAACTGATTGGTGGAGACGAAGAGGATCGAACTCTCGACCTTACGGATGCGAACCGTACGCTCTCCCAGCTGAGCTACGCCCCCAAACAACAGTGTATATTATAGCAAAGAAAATTCAAAAAGTAAATACATATTTTAAAATATTTCTTGCAAAATGAAAGAAAAATTGATAGAATATACTAGTGCAATTGTGTGCATATGTAACCAAAAGAAAAGGAGATGGATTGTTTGCGCTTAAAAAGTCTTGAACTTCAGGGATTTAAATCGTTCCCCGATAAAACCGTCATCCAGTTCGACGATGGCATAACCGCGATTGTCGGTCCTAACGGAAGCGGTAAGTCCAACATTTCCGACGGTGTGCGTTGGGTTTTGGGCGAGCAGTCCACGAAAACTCTTCGCGGAAGCAATATGCAGGACGTCATATTTGCCGGAACACAGAAGCGTGGCGCGGTAGGCTTCGCCGAGGTCTCGCTGACGATTGATAATTCCGACGGTGTTTTACCGTGTGAATATAACGAAGTAACGGTAACGAGACGACTCTATCGCTCGGGCGAAAGTGAATACTACATAAACCGAAGTGCCGTGCGTCTTCGCGACATAAACGAAATGTTTATGGACACGGGCCTCGGACGCGATGGCTATTCAATTATCGGTCAGGGACGTATTGACGAAATCCTCTCTGCAAAGAGCGGCGATCGCCGCGAGATTTTTGAGGAGGCTTCGGGTATTTCGAAGTTCCGCCATCGCAAGGAGGAATCAGAGCGCAAGCTTGCATCGACGGAGGATAACCTCGTCCGTCTTCGCGATATTCTTGCTGAAATTGAGGGGCAGGTAGGTCCGCTCAAGATTCAGGCAGAGAAGGCGAAGGAATATATAAAGATTTTCGATGAGCTCCGTGGGCTTGAGGTCACGGTATGGACGGAGAATCTCGCGAAGGCCCATGAGAATGCGGCAAAATTCGTCAATGATTATGAGGTCGTCTGCAGTCAGCTCAATTCATCCCAGGCGAGGATCGAAACGATGTATGCAGAGCTCGAGACTCTTGCGGAGAAAATGCGCGAAAAGGATATTGAAGCAGAGGACGCAAGAGCATCGGAGCGCGAGCGCGATGCGGAGATAAATGAGAAGACCAACGAGATAGTTGCGCTTGAGGCAACAGTCACCAACAACATCGGAAATATCGAGCGAATCCGTTCGGAAATAAATGATGAAACCAATCGCGCGGAAGAGATTGCCGCGCAGATAAAGGCGCGTTCGGAACGCGTCATCGAGCTCAACGCAAAATGCGAAGAGCTTGAGAAGAAGATCGAAGAGCTTCGCAATGCGGCAACGGCGGCTACGGGCGAAGCAAGCGATGTCGAATCGGAGCTTGATGCCATCCGTATAAGTGAGAGAGTTGCAGAGGATGATATAGCAAAGCTCAAAATAGCGATGAGCGCATCTGAAGCAGAAATATCGGGCTTTGATGCAAGACGTGCGGATATCGAGGCGGAGCTCGGAACGCGCGAGGCGGAGCTGTCCGAATCGAAAAAGAAATTCGCGGTTGTCCGCGAGGATTTTGAAGAAGCTCAGGAAAAGTGCGCGAGTGCGGAAAATCAGCTTCGCGGCTTCGAACTTAAGAACAAATCGAGAAGCGAGCGCTTTGAGTCACTCCGTGCGCAGAGAGAAAAGCTTTCCCACTCGAAGGAATCAATGGAGACAAAGCTTCGTATGCTCAAAGATATGGAGCGCGACCTTCAGGGTTATTCCTATGCCGTCAAGAACATAATGAAGGCAAAGGAAAGCGGAACTCTCGGCGGAATATACGGAACTGTTTCACAGCTTATCCGCGTTGAGGAGAAATACACCGTCGCGATCGAGACGATTCTCGGCGGTGCGTTGCAGAATGTTATCGTCGCAACGGAGCGCGATTCAAAGGAAGCCATTGCATACCTTAAGAAGAGCGACGGCGGAAGAGCGACATTTATGCCGATCGATACGGTCAAGGGTTCCGAACTTGAGAAGAAGGGTCTTGAAGGAACCGAGGGATTCGTCGGAATCGCCTCGAATCTCGTTCGCGCAGACGCAAAGTTTGCGCCCGCGATAAAATATCTTCTCGGAAGAATCGCGGTTTGCGACAACATCAACAGCGCATCGGCTGTTGCGAAAAAATTCGGATATTCTTTCAGAATAGTGACGCTTGACGGGCAGATAATAAATGCAGGCGGAACATATACCGGAGGTAGCGTAAACAAGACCTCCGGCATACTCACGAGAACAAACGAGATCAAAAAGCTCGAGGGTGATATAGTCGCAATCGGCGAAAAGATCGAAAAGGCGGAGGATGAGCTTCGCGAAGCGGAGCGCGATTATAATGCGCTCACATATGAGATGGAGGTATGCCGCAACGACAAGCGTGCCGCGGAGGATGTCCTTCTCAAAGCAGAAACCGAAATCGAGCATTATAAGATGCTCCACCGTCATCTCAATGAGTTGATCGATTCCCTCAGTGATGAGCTTACATCACTTGCGGCAAAGAAGGGCCAGTCGATAAGAATCATGGAGACGACGAAGGGATGCATTGCGGAAAAGGAAAAAGAGCTTGATGCTCTTCGTGAAAAAGAAGAGAAGCTCATATCCGGCAATTCCGAGCTCGCCGCCAGAAAGACAGCACTTGCGGAAGAAATGGCAAATTCTCAGGCAGAGCTTGCCGCAAACCGCGCAGAATCCGCAGAAGCGGTGCGTGCGCGCGAGGAGATCGAAAAGCTCTCCGAAGCTATGGCGGGAGACCGCGAAGCGAAGGAGAAGAGCATACTCGATATAGAAGCGGAAAACGAAGCGCTCAAGGGCGAGATTGCCGCGAAGAAAGCGGAAATCGATGCCATGCGCGCGGCAAAGCAGGAGATTGAAAAGAAGATTTCAGATATTGCGGAAGCAAGGCTCAATCTTGAAGCGGAGCGTACTCGCAAGGATAAGGAAATAAAAGAAAAGAATGCCACGATTCAGGATCTTACCGATGAGAGAGCAAGACTTGAATCCAAGAAGGAATCCGCGGAGCGAGAGAAACAGCAGATAACCGAAAAGCTTTGGGATACCTATGAGCTCACAATGGGAACGGCGGAAAAATATCTCGTTCCGATCGAATCTATGTCGGAGGCGACAAAGCGCATTTCGACGCTCCGAAGCTCGATGAGAAAGCTCGGCGATGTCAATGTCAATGCGATTGAGGAATATGAAAAGGTTTCCGAGCGCTATGAGTTTATGACGAAGCAGTGCGGAGATCTTGAAAAGGCAAAGACAGAGCTTGAAAAAATGATTGCCGAGATAACCGAAGAAGTCGGAGGCCAAGCGGTCTTAGGAAGACAA
>JAZSHZ010000010.1:0-12942 GCA_045533555.1 Eubacteriales bacterium | reverse complement strand
AGCTTACGCCGCCACCGCCGCCGGTTGTTTTACCGTAGACCGTGATAACAACATCGGTTGCGGATTCAGCCGCTCCGTCATGAGCATAGAATCTGATAATGTTTTCGCCTATCTGTGAGCTATCCGGTTTCCATGTGAATTTGCCTGTTTCGGAATCAAAGGTCGCACCGCGCGGGAGGTCAGCACTGTATGTGATCTCGCCGCCTGTTGCACTTTCCGCATTGACGTTGAAGCTTATGGAGCCGCCTGCAGAGGCCGTCCTGTTCTTCACAGCGCTGAAAACGGGGAAGTTATCGAGCTTTGCCGAGAGCGGGATTCTGAATGTGTTTCCTGCTTCAATATTATAGGTTATCTCACCTTCAACCATTGAACGTGCAGGAGATACATCGTCGATATCAAGAACCGCGTTTCCTTCTTCATCACAAGTTGCACTGTTGATTCTGTAGACTCCGTTCTGAGCACCGTCATTGTTGATGTATACATACTTATCCGAAAGAATTGCGCCGTCAATCGGTGTATCAAGCTTTACGGAAATTGTATTCTCGGATACATAACCCTTTGTGAAGTCTTCTACCGTTCCTGTGATTGCGGAAGTTCCGCTGAGACCTGCGATCATATCGCCATCGTTTACATACTTATAGATTTCGTTTCCTTCCTCGTCGCACATATAGACGCCGACGAAACCGCGGAATGTGAACTTGTCGTCAACCGTGTAGGTAACGGTGTTGTCTGTTGCGTATACGACATAGTCGATGCGTCCTTCGTTGTTCTTAACGCGGACTGCCTTTGCAACATCTTCGCTTGTTTCGGTGCCGTCGCCGACGACGGAAACTGCCTCAATGGAAGCTATCTTTGAGCTGTCTTTATAGGGTTCGTAGACTGTTGTGAAGAGAGAATCAAGGTTTTCGCCCGTTCTTCTTGCGAGGATATATTCAAAGCCGTCGATACCAGCACTTGTGTTTTTCTTGCCTCGCTGGGTCATACCCTCCGCAATTGCGACTTCTGTGAGATCAAAGTCATTGAGCATTGTGAACTTAAGCCCGAGATCCGGGCGTGTGTTCAATGTCTTTCTGAAGTCTGTTATCCTGAAGTCCGCAACAAATGCATTTGACGGGTTTTCAACACGGCGTACATTTTTAAGCCACGAGAAGCCATTGTCATATGCTGTGGATTCATCGCCCCATTCTACGTTTTCGCCTGCATATGTTCCCGTTTCCTGAGCTATGAGTGTTTCATCGGGGAGTGCGACTTCTTCGGAAAGTGCATGGAAACTGTAGATATGGTCATCACCGCCCTTGACGCGGAAGAAGTCAACACCATAGGATTCATTATCCGAGAGCTTTACCATAACGAGCGTTCTGCGGTAGATATCTGCCTGATCATATACATCCGCTTCAACATCCATAAGCTTGACTGCACCGGAATTGTCAAAGTGAAGCGGCTTTTCCGCATAGGAGAGATCCTTCTGCTTCTTTGTATCAACAACGACAGTGTTGTGGCTTATTGTGTTGCTTATCCACTGTGCACGGTTTCTGTTTGAACCGGTATCCTCGGGATATCCGAGATCGGGAGCAAAGTTCAATCCGAATGCCTCGATGCCGAGGTTGAGTGCATCATAGTGGCGGTGGCTTGTTCTTGCGCCGCCATAGTATATCCAGAATGCACGCTGTGTGTTGGCGTTTGCACCCGATGTGACGATGGCATCGCGATAGAGCTTACCGTCGCGGAGTGTTGCAAGGCCGTAGCCCGTGAGGTTGACGGTCTTGCCGAAATCATATTCGCCATAGGTATCTATGAGTCTCTGAATTTCATTTTTTACGTTCTCGGGGTTTTTGGTGAAGATATCTGCATGCATTCCGTCTGTCGAGTTTCCGTTTGCAAAATATGCAAGCTGAGCAAGCTCGACGTCACCCGTTCTGATATACTCCTTGAGCATATTGTCTGCCGTGAAGTTTGTCGCAATTGCTGCGGGTGTGGCGGCATCTCCTATCTGCGGTGCAGTGTTGGAGTTCATAATGATATCGCCTTGTGCTCTCATCATCTTGAGGAAGCGCGGATTTGCATAGAGATCTGCTTCAGTATAGCCGTCATAGCCATAGAGGTATTCTGCGAATTCGAGAGTTCTCGATACACCGAGACTGTTATATTCGGGCGATGATTCATCCGCGTGACCGTCGCGGTCAACATTTGAATAGAAATAGCTTGCGACATTGCCGCCTGTGTTTTTGCCGACGGTCTTGACGCCGTCCTGCATAATCCAGTCAATCCATTCCTTCGTTTCGGGCTGGGAATCAAGGATGACTGCCGCAGCGGCAAGAGCCGCCTGATGCATTCCGAAGTTACCGTAGATATCCGCAGTCTTGCAGCCTTCGAATATCGGGCGGAGGATTCCGTCCTCGCAGTTTCCGCGAATAAGAGCCGCATCGTTCTTCGGGTTTTCGAGATTATACTGCTCTGCCTTTCCGGAGAGGAAGGAAATAACCTTTTCATCCTCCATCATCGGCCAGAAGGCATCATAGGAAAGTGCCATTGAACGTGCAAGGTCTGTTTCCCAGATTCGACCTATTGCCTTACCCTCATCGGAGCCGCCGTGAGAGTTTGAATACTGGCGCTTCGTGCCGCGGAGTCTTCCGTACTGAGGGAGCGAAAGATCGGGGTAGACATCTGCGACTCGGTCGAGGATTATTGCGCCGAGACGTCCGTATTTCTCTTCGCCTGTATAGAGGTAAGCATCGCGGAGTGCCGCAAGCTTTCCGCCAACAAGGCTTGACGGATATTGAGTCATTGTGGGACCCATCCAGATAGCGCAGTGGTTATAGAATGCAATATACGCATGGCATTCCTCGACGCCGTTTGCGTATGTTCTTCCGGGAAGATATCCGAATCCGTCATCGACACCCCAACCCTCTGTTGTTTCACCTTCGGTGAATTTAACTGTCTGAGGGTGATTCTCGCCGCCGATCTCGGGATAAAGCTTATTTACAAGATAGCCTTCTTCACCGTTTGCGACAAGCTCTGCGTTTTTCTCGTGTGCAAGTTTGTGTGAGAAGTTTCCGTTTTCGTCAATTCCGAGCTTATAGAAGCTTCCGAAATCATTTGAGGGGAACATTCTCTTGCAATCGGGGCACTGGATCTTCCAGGGACGAACCAAAGCATTGACCGTATAAGGCATCATGCTGTATTTGTTTCGGATGTTTACTCCGCAGTAGCGGCAGTTATACATTTCGGGATCGTCAACATATCCTGCTGCCATAGCACGCGGAAGTCCTTCCTGAGGAATAAGATCCCAAAGAAGCTCTTCCTTGCCGAGAAGAGTGTCTGCAATCTTTACAGCCGCTTCCTTCTGGCTCTTTGCCCAGTCGTATTTTGTTGCATTTTCAACTGCGTTGGCGCGTTTTTCATATGTATAGTAGGTCGGGCCGCGCTTTGCAGTTCCGACATGAACGGTGAGCTCCGTTTTCCATGTCGTTCCAAGGCTCGTGACCGCAACTTCGACAACACCTTTTCCGAGCGCCTTGCCCGTTATGATTCCGTCTTCGGAAACATCGATCGTGTCGGGTGTTTTGTTCGTATAGGAAAGAGATGCATCGGGAAGCGTTATTTCACTTCCGTCGCGCTTTGCCTTATAGCTTATTGTTGTTTCTTCTCCGATCTGCATTCCGCTCTTTGCGGAATATGCATTGAGGGAAACTCCGTCCGTGCCGTCGAGGAGGACGTATCCGAAATACATACAGAACGCACCTGCGCGCTCCTTTACCTCAAACGTCATAACGTATTCGCCCGCTTCCGGAATCTCAATATCAAACGAAGTGCTTCGTGAAAGCATAGTGTCGGAATCGGCATAATAGTCGATTTCTCCGAGCTTGAACACGTCGTTTCTCCAAAGCTCTTCATCAAGGTTTGCCGGTGCGAGATAGAAATTTCCGATACAACCGTAGCGGTAACCGCCGTGGTCAAGCGTGAGTGTCAGTTTGCCGACATCATCCTCGTCTGCCTTGAACTTTATCGAAAGCCACTGACCGACAGCACTTGTCTGCGCCTGAATACCGTATGTAAGACTGTTTCGGAGAGTTGTAGCCGAGACGTCATTGAGACTTTCGTGATTACCTGCAAATTCCCAGATATCACCCGTGTCTGCATACTTTATCGGGCGTATGTCACTGCCCTCATATGACCACTGACCGAGAGTGAAATCAATTTTTCTCGAAATACCGGTGAACGGAAGCTCATCTCCGCCATCAACTCTGATTGCAACCGAGACTTCTCTTGATACATCACCAAGTGTAACGGTTACCTTGATTGTCGCAATACCGGAGGATATGGCAGTTATATTGCCGTTTTCGTCTACCATTGCAACCGAGGAATCGGAGCTTTCAAATTTTGTCGTCGCTTTTGTAAGGTCTGCATCCGTTGTATCCGTATATTTGCCCGAAAGGGAGATTTCCGCAGTTTCTTCCGGTGCGAGTCTGGATTTTGAAACAGAAGCGGAAACAGAATCGAGAACAAGCGGAGTTGCATCAAGGGTGAGCGCAGAAGGATTCATGAGATATCCGGTTGAAGCCGCCTGCTTTGTTCCGCTGTGCTTGAAGGTGATGACATAATCTCCGGAAGCATCAAGTTTAACACTTCCGAGAGCAACACGGTTTCCGATATCGAATGCCGCATCCTTTGTATAGTAATCAACTGTGCCAAGCTTATATTCGGCGCTTGTTCTTTCGCTTTCCGCAACGGAAGCGGGTGCGAGATAGATATCGCCGATGCCGCCCGATTTATGCGTTGCATAGTCGAGAAGAACGCGGTATTCGCCCTTATAGATATCTTTAAGCGTGAGCGAGAGCCACTGACCCGAGGCATCGCTCGGAGTTATGTTGAGGCATCCCGTGAGCGTTCTTGCGTGCGTTATATGGGGCGTTCCGCCGTTTTCGTATTTTGCATAAAGGGATGCTTCCATGTTGCAATATTTCCAGTTGCGTCCCGTCTTTTCATATGTGTCGAGAGTGGGAATGCCGACATTGAACTGAGCATTGCCCGATTTGTAGCCGAAGTCAAACTTATAATAATCCTTCTGCTCAATCTCAGGTTCTTCTGAAGGTTTCTCCGTTTCCTTGAGGTTGAGGGAGAGAATTCTGACATTGTGACCGTTGCCTGTCGTCGCATCTTCGAAGGTGACGATATATTCCGTTGCTTCCGCATCGGTTTCAAAACCGGGAAGCTCCGTTGCCGCGTCTCTTGCATCAAATGTTCCGACGAGATATTTCTTATCCATCGGGTCAGCCGCACCCTTCGGTGCGACATACATATTGATTCCCGTTGCATATCCGCCCGAATAGCAGTTTACGGTCGGAACAAAATATGACTCCGTATTCGGAAGCTTTATCATAAGCTGCAGATACTGACCTACGGTATTGAAGCCGATGCTCATATATGCGCCGTAGCTCTGGTTGATTTCAACCGTTCTTGTATTTGCCGCCTGAAGTGCCGCGAGAGCATCATCCATGCCGTGGTATTTCCATTCGCCGTTCGTGCCGCCCTTTGCGACATAGTCAGAGACCGTCGGCACCTGAACGAGTCCGCCCGCATCGTTTGCCTGACCGAGCTTATAGGTGTATTCGGAAGCAAGCTCGATGGGTGCATCGGGTTCGCATTCCGTGAGAGTAAGCTTCGAGGGGTTCATCGAAAGACCGACAGCGGAAGCATTCTTGCTGACATTCTTGAATGTAAGGATATATTCGCCGCTTTCCGCAACGGTGATTTTGCCGAAGTTAACATTGCCGTCTTTTTTTGGTGCGGCAGTCTTCGGGTTGGTTGAATAATAGTCAACGAGACCAAGGAGATATTTTTCTGCCATAGCATTTGCGGCGTCGCCTGCCGGAGCGAGATATACATTGCCTGTGCCGCCATCGATTCGCGTTGCATATTCAAATGATATTTCATATGTTCCTGCGGGGATTTCAGCAAGTGTGAATGACTGATACTGACCGTATGCCGAAGGAACAAGGTTAACACACTCGCCGAGAGTTCTCTTGTCTCCTCCGATATCCGTTGCATAGTTTTTCCAGTTGCGTCCGCCTGCGATATCATAGTCCGTAAGCGTCGGCATCTGCACGACTGCATTACCTGTAACCGACATATCGAAGGTATAGGAAATGCTCTTTTTCGGAGCATCGGTTTCTTTGAGCTCAAACTGCGCGGGAGCGATGTTTCCGACGTGTGTTCCGATTCTGAAGGAAAGAACATATTCCGTCTCCGTTGTTGTTATGGCATTAAAAGAAACTGTTCCTTCATTATTTGCCGCAACCCCACGTTGATTGACGTTTCCGAGCTTATATTCCGCCGCAAACTTGTCAGCTGCAGAGACCGGTGCAAGGAAAACTTCAACGTCAATTGATGCGGCATTGTTGTTGAAATAAGTAAGTGTCGGGATGTATGTTCCGTTCTTCGGAACGCTGAGCTTTACCTGTGCATACATACCGACAGCCGTTGCCTGAACCTGAAAGCCGTAGGTCATAGTTCTGTTATAGCCGTAGCTGTTCTGATAGAGTGCCGCAAGGTCATCACTCATACCGTAATACATCCATTTACCTTGCGATGTTGTCTTATCATACGAGTCAATCGTCGGAACACCGACAACGCCGCCTGTTGCGGTACTTCTGAAATCGTATGTGTATGTAACATAATCCGTAGCCACGGCATTGATTGCAGGGAACATACCGATAAGCATACACACAGCCAGAAGAATCGATAATATTCTTTTCATGTTACATCCTCCTTTTAGGGGTTGAGCCGAGAGAAAATTTCCTCTCGGCTTGCATTAAAAACTCTATTTAATCTGCATATATAACACGGATGCTTCCATCAGTGTTTTTGAAAATGAGATATCCGCGGGCAATCGTTTCTCCATCTCCCGATGACTTTGCGGTGAACTGACCGCTTCCCGTCTTCTCCGATGCTTTTGAATGGAAGCTTCCGATCGTGGGTTTTCCGTCTTTTGAGAAAAGAATTCCTGCCTCGATCTTTTGGTAGCCTGCAGGAACGGTATAACCGAGGAAGTAGCTTTCGCCGATTGCATCGAGCGCAACCGCAGGCTCTGCATTTTTCGCGCCCTCGCAAACTTCCGTAAGAGTTATATCGCCGTAAACACGGAAGGTGAAACTCTTGTCGTAGCTTATGATGTCGTCACCGACCATCCAATATGAGAAATTGTTGCTGCCTGATGTCACCGTCGCGGTCTCACCGTATTTTTTGTGGCTTGCGACGGTTGCGGAACCGACATTGACGCTGTAGCGCGCATCCGATTCATTATAGAGCGCGACTGCGCGTGTCAGCTTCGTTATGAGCGCATCGTCCGCGATGCTCCATTTGTCAAACGTGAAGCCTGTAAGAGTTGGGTTGGAAATCTTCACTTCACCAAAGGTCTTTTCCTTTTCGACTTTCTTGCTTTCAATCAAGCTTCCGTTTTCGTTATAGAAATAAACAGGGATTTCCGTATTGTTGTCAGAAGAGAGCTTATCAAACACTGCGATAACAGCCGTGTTTGTGTTGACCGTGAAGGTTTCCGTTGCATTTGAAGAAAGCCATGTTCCTGCCGCATTTCTCCAGTAGGCGAAGACATAGCCATCGTTTGCCGTTGCGGTTGCCGTGATATTCGTTCCGATTGCAACCTTGTCGATGACGCTGTAGCTGCCGCCAACCGAAACCGTACCGCCGTTTTCCGCAAGAACGGAGAGGCTTGCAAGCTCATTTGCCGCCGTGCCGGAGGGAGCATCCGGCTCGGTTTCGCAAAGCCTTAATTTTGAGGGATTCATCTGATAACCTGCTGCAGAAGGGTTCTTTTTGCCTGTGTGCTTAAAGGTGATTACATAATCGCCGTCTTCCTTAAGTGTTGTCTTTAAAAGCTTTGCCGAATAGCCTGTCTTATATGCGGCATCGGCTTCATAATAATCTATTGTGCCGATTTTATATTCCGCATTTGTTCTTGCGCTTTCGGAAACACTTGCAGGAGCAAGATAAACATCACCGATACCGCCATTTTTATGGGTTGCATAATCGAATGTTATATCATATGTTCCTTTTGATATATTATCAAGTGTAAGGGAGAGCCACTGACCGTTTGCATTTCCGGGAACGATATTGAGGCATCCCGCAAGTGTTCTTGCGGCAGTTCCGCCTGCATCATATGTAGCTTTGAGAGAGCTTTCCATATTGCAGTATTTCCAGTTGCGGAGAGTTTTTTCATATGTATCAAGGGCGGGGATTCCGATGCCTGCAGTTGCATGAATAAAATTGAATGCATATTCCTCATTAACAGACCGGACTTCCGTTGCATCCTTTTCGGAAAGCACAAGGGATTTAAAACGTATATCATTTCCGTTTCCGGCAGATACATTTTCGAAAGTAAGAATATATTCGGTTTCGTTTGCATCTGTCATAAATCCCGAAAGCTCGCAAGTCATATCCTTTGCGCTTAAATAGCCTCTGAGATATTCTTTTGCTCTCGGATTTTTTGCACTCTTCGGAGCTATATAAACCTTTGTTTTTGTGGAGTTTGCTCCTGCGTGTAAAGTGAGCTCAGGTTCAAAATATGCGTTCTTTTTTGGAACTTTAAGCATAAGCTGGGCATATTGACCGACAGCATTGAAGCTGATGCTGACAAACGCCCCATAGCTCTGATTGATTTCAAAGGTTCTGTTATTTGCTTCCTGAAGAACAGAAAGACCATCGCACATTCCATAATATTTCCACTCGCCGTTGCTTCCGCCTTTTGCAACGTATTCCGTTACATTGGGAACAACGACAAGTCCACCAACATCGTTTGCCTGACCGAAGTTATAAGTGTATTCTACCTTCGGAACTTCAGGCATATCTTCTTCCGTAAGAACGATGCTTGATATCTGCAGATTATGTCCGCTTCCGGTCGAAGCATCCATAAACGTAATGATATAATCCTGTTCCGTTCCGTCTGTTATAAATCCGCCGAGAGTTGCCGAGCCACCGTTATTATAATTTGCATACGGGTTGAAGCTTCCGACGAAATATTCTTCCGATACGGGATTTGTTGCCGTTTCGGGAGCGATATATACCTTTATGTTGTTTGAACCCGAAGATTTGAAATAATTAATGGTAGGAATAAAATACTTCGGCTCTGTGTCACGGACCCAGAGCATAAGCTGGACGTACTGACCTACAGCGTTAAAACCCATCTGCAAGCAGGGATTATAGTCGTTGACTCGGCAAACACCAGTGTCTGCATCGTATACCGTTTTGAATGAATCGCTCATTCCGTAATACTTCCAGTATCCGTTTGTTCCGCTCGTTATGTGATATGAAGGTTTCAAGTCCGTAACCGGAACAACTCTGCCTTCCTCTGCATGACCTACATCGTATGTATAGACCTTCGGATTCTCGATTGCCGAGACCGACGTTACGGGAAGAAGTGATGCAACCATACATACCGCGAGAAGGATTGATAATAATTTTTTCATTTTGATACACTCCTTTTATTTTTTGCATTTATATTTTTCTGCCGTCTCCCCAGACGACAGGTGCAAAACATTTTTCTTCGAGGCTCTTCTTCGCCGCAAGGCACATCAGTGTGCTGATAAAGCCTGCATCGAGATTTGCCGTCGTGTCATTTTCTCCGTTCATCATTCTGACAAAATCAAAGAGAAGACCGCGGTCTCCGCCGAAATGACCGAGGGAAGCGTCAATTTCATATTTCTGAACTATCGGTGAATGGTGGCGGTGGACATTGACCGTGTTTGTGTACCAGTCAAAATCAAGAGTGCCCGAATATCCGCTGATTCTCGCGCCTCTTGCTCCCGCACCCTTTCGGGCGAAGTGGTTCTCTGCATAATTGACGTGCATTCCGCTTTCGTATCTTATGAGAATACCCGCACTGTCATAGGTCTTGACATCCTTTGTGAAGGCACATTCGGAGCCTTGCGGATTATCAAAAATATAGTTCTTCTGCAAGAACGGGCTTTCCTTACAGGTAAGCTGATGCTCACAATCCGTGCAGGATTTTCCCGAGGGCATATCACCGCCGAAAATCCTTTGCGAGGTCATAACCGCAAGCTCCGTCGGCTTTATGCCGAGAAGACGGTTTATCCAGTCAAAATCGTGAGTCGTCTTTTCAAAGAACAATCCCGCAGGACCTGTTTTACTGTACCAGTTGTGGAAATAAACGCCGCCGTAGGGAACGTAGTTGAATGCCTGCATATGCTCTGGCGTTCCGATAAGACCGCTGTCAAGAATCTCCTTGACGAGATTGAGCATCGGGCTTGTGTGGAGCGGGAAGGAGACGACTACCTTCTTCTCCGATTTGTCGTATGTATTCCGAAGGTCGATGAGCTCGTCCATCGAGAAGGTAATCGGCTTTTCGAGGAAAAGAGGAATATTTCTTTCCAACACCTTCTTTGCATAATAGACGTGAACCTCGCTCTGTGTTCCGACGATAACGCCGTCAACGCCGGACTTATCCAGCATCTCATCCACATCATCCCATACTCGGATTTCGCTTACGTCCTCACCGTCTGCGCGGAGGTTTGCAATAACCTCGTCGCTGTTCGGGTCAAGAAGTGCGGTGATTTTTGTGTTCATACTCATTTCCCGAAGCGGAATGAGCAAATCACGGGCGCGGACACCGCAACCGATTATCGCAATGTTCTTTCTTTTAAAGAACTTATATTCGAGATTTGTTTCATATCCCATAAGTGTGTACCCCTTCCTATTATACTATAGCTTACTCTATATTATATTTTTTTCTCGTTGCTTTTTCAATAGCATTATGTTAGAATAAATAAACCAAATGTTGGATTTGAGGTGAGGCTGTGCAGCATATAACCGACTCGCAATATTATGAGAAAACGGATGGCCGCCGCGATGAGCTCAGCATCTTCTTCGGAGGAAAGGAAAAGCACATAGTGAAAGATTTTGAATTCGGGCCATACACAACGGATTTCTATGGGATACAATATTGCCTTCGCGGCGGATTCACGATGTATACCAATAAATCAACTGTTGAAATCCGCGAGGGAGATCTTTTTATCGTTCCTCCGTATGTGCGCGTCAAAAAATCCTTCACGGAGGATTCAACCGCCACATATTATATGCACGTCAAGGGGCTGGATGTCGAAGGATATCTCGCACCACTCGGTGTCATGAAGGACAGAATTCTTGTTTTCAATAATGTACCCGAAGACGCGGTCAGCATTCTTGTGCAGATAATAGACCTTTTATCCACTCATATCGAAATGACGATACCGACGGTCAATGCACCCATTATTCCGAAGACGGTAACGTGCGGTGATGCATCGGATGCCGCGATAAGAAGAATGAAGCGGCGCGGGCTTTTTCATCTTCTGATTGCAAGCATTATGGAGTTTTGCGGAAGTGGGGGAATCCGCGAAAAGAGCCTTCCTAAAAAGGAAGACTATATCAGAAAAGCGACGAACTTTATCGAGCGGAATTATAATTTTGATATAAATGTTGATGAGGTTGCAAAGTATGTCGGCTTAAACCGAAGCTATCTTTATGAGCTTTTCGAAGAAAGGCTTGGGATGTCTGTTCAGGAATTCATCATCCGCACCCGAATGGAAATGGCGTGTTCTTTGCTTCGTGACCCCGATTTATCGGTAAAATCCATTGCTGCCGCCGTCAGATATGATCCGATTTCCTTCTCGCGCGTGTTTAAAAAGAAGATGGGAATGTCTCCATCGGAATACAGAGCGAAAATGAGATGAAACGGCGCGGTGGGATAAGATTTAATCCGATTTTACAACAATGCGGTGTTGAATTGTTTTTTTGTGTGCGATACTATTGATATAATAGCTGTAATGTGTTATAGTAAAAGCCGAAAGTGAGGTTTTATATTATGGAACTCGTTAAGAAAATTGATATTCATTGCCATACCATATCCGATCGCGGAATTCCGCGCAAGCAAAACGGTGAGACATTCTGCCTGCCCGAAGAGCTTTTTGAAATATATGATGAAATCGGCATAGAAAAAGCGGTCATTTCTCCGATTTTCAAAGCAGAGCAGTCGATTGAAGTCAACACCAACCGCGAAATTCGCGCGCTTGTTGAGAAATATCCGGATCGCTTTGATTGGTTCTGCGGTCTTGACCCGCGCCAGGGAGATAACAATGAGAACACTGATTTTACATATATTCTCAACTATTATAAATCTGTTGGAGCAAAGGGCATCGGCGAGCTTCTTTCAAACATCTGGTTTGATGACCCGCGCGTCTGGAATCTCTTTAAGCACGCAGAACTTTGCGATATGCCCGTAATTTTCCATATCGGACATACGAACGGTGACTACGGCCTTATTGATGAATACGGTCTTCCACGCCTTGAGAAGACGCTGGAGGCATTCCCGAACCTTAAGTTCCTTGCTCATTCGCAGCGTTGGTGGTCTCATATTTCGGGTGATATAACGGAAGAAACCTACCACGGCTATCCCGAAGGACCTGTTGTTCCGGGCGGAAGAGTCGTCGAGCTTATGAGAAAATATCCGAATCTCTGCGGAGATATGTCGGCAGGCTCGGGCGCGAGAGCGGTTATGCGTGACCCCGAATTCGGCTATGCATTCATCGAAGAATTTCAGGATCGCCTCTTCTACGGCACTGATATCTGCAACCCCGGAAACCGCGGTCAGTCATTCCTCGGCCTTGCAAAATTCCTTGATGACGGAGTCCTTCCAGGAAAGATTTCCTATGATGCATATTATAAGGTATCGCGCGGAAATGCTGAGAAGCTCCTCGCAAGATAATATTGAAGATAAAAAATCGGCAGATATGAGCTGAAGTAGTCAATACTTTGTAGACACAAAAAAGAAAATAAATTAAGCTGCCTGTTCGAGTCTGTATTGAACAGGCGGTTTTCTTTTAAGTTTACGCATAGGTTTTATGTAATTAAAGTAATAAATAGCGTCATCAATGA
>JAZSHZ010000137.1:0-5479 GCA_045533555.1 Eubacteriales bacterium | reverse complement strand
GACCGCTTGGCCTCCGACTTCCGTTCTTGAAACAAATTCCAAAAGCGGCTCGGGCGTTTCGGCGTTTACGAGTGCAATTAAACAACTTCTTTCCGAAAAGCTTGAAAGCTACAGACAGAAAGGACAGATTGGTCGAAGTATCAGGATAATGATTTGCGGCGTTCCGAATGTCGGAAAATCCTCGTTTATAAACCGTGTTTCGGGCAGAAATATCGCAAAAGCTGAAGACCGACCCGGTGTAACCCGCGATAAACAGTGGATCAGAGTTGGTAACGGCATTGAGTTACTTGACACACCCGGGATGCTTTGGCCTAAGTTCGATGATAAAAGAACAGCATTGAATCTTGCTTTTACGGGAGCAATAAAAGACGATATTCTCGATATAGAGTCTCTTGCGTCATTGTTCATGGAGGTTCTGTCTGAAAGATATGCGGAGAATCTCAATGCAAGATATAAGATTAAATGCAATGACGAAGAACCGGGATATGAGATACTTGAACGTGCTGGAAAAGCTCGCGGATTTCTGATTTCCGGAGGAGAAGTCAACACGGAGCGCATGGCAAAAACTCTTCTTGATGAATTCCGTTCGGGAAATCTCGGAAGAATCACGCTCGAAAATGTCAGTGAGGCGGATCGCGCTCCACTTGAAAAAATCGAGTTCCGCGGAATGCTTTCCGAATAAGTGAGGATGAAAGTATGATTGCTAATGATTTGTGGGCGTTTGAACGGGAATATTGCGATAATGGCTTTAAGAACATTTGCGGAGTCGATGAAGCGGGTAGAGGCCCTCTTGCGGGTCCTGTTTTTGCGGCGGCTGTCATTCTTCCTGTCGGTATTGAAATCAAAGGATTGAACGATTCGAAGAAGATAAGCGAAAAGAAAAGAGAAAAGCTTTTTGATGAAATCTGCGAAAAAGCCATTGCTTTCGGGATCGCGTCTTCGAATGAAAAAGAGATCGACGATATCAATATTCTGAATGCGGCGATGCTTGCGATGAAACGTGCGGTTTCGGAACTTGCCGTAGAACCGGATATGATACTTGTTGACGGTAATAAGGTTTTCAAAACAAATACAGCTATTGAAAGTATTGTCAAGGGAGATAGCTTGTCAGCTAATATTGCTGCGGCATCGATTCTTGCAAAGGTGAGTCGGGACCGATTTATGCTTGAAATGGCGGAGAAATATCCGGAATATCAATTTGAAAAGCACAAAGGTTATCCAACGAAGCTTCATTATGAGATGATTGAGGCTCACGGACTTTCAGAAATACACAGAAGGTCATTTTTTAAAAAATATAAAGGCGGTGTTCTTCTGAAATGAACACGACCTTACTTGGCAGATGGGGGGAAGCCCTTTGTGCCGAATATTTGAGAAAGAAAAAATATAAACTTGTTGCGGTAAACTACCGCTCGAGATTTGGTGAGATTGATCTTATTGCCGAAACTAAGACGCATATTGTTTTTTGTGAGGTTAAACTGCGAAAGAGTGACCGATATGCAAAAGCATATGAATATGTTACGGCATCAAAACAAAGAAAAATAAAAACGACGGCACAAATATGGTTGTCACAGCATGCGACGGAAAAATATGTCCGTTTCGATGTTTTTGAGGTTTATGCACCCGACGGAGTTTCGGGAAACTATGAAATCAACCATATCGAAGCTGCGTTTTAAACGTGAGGGGAATATTATGAATTACTTCAGTACACGCGATGCATCATTGAGAATTTCTTCTGCTGAAGCCATTGTCAGAGGACTCAGCAAAGATGGCGGGCTTTTTTGCCCCGAGAGTATTCCGAAGCTTACCGATGAAGATAGGAAATATCTCGTAACCGCATCTTATAAACAGCGCGCGGCGTTTGTTCTCGGAAAGTTTCTGACTGATTTTACCAAAGAAGAACTTGAAGAATTTTCCGAAAAGGCATATAGCTCCGAAAAGTTCGACAGCGATGCGGTTGCTCCGGTACATATGCTCAATGAGAAACTCGGTATTCTTGAGCTTTGGCACGGACCGACGAGCGCGTTTAAGGATATGGCGCTTCAGATGCTTCCGCATCTTCTTTCAGCTGCGCTCAAAAAGACCGGAGAGAAGCGCACGGCAAGTATTCTTGTTGCAACATCGGGTGATACAGGTAAGGCTGCTCTTGAAGGCTTTGCGGATGTCGATGGAACTAAGATTGCCGTCTTTTATCCGAAGGACGGTGTAAGTAAGATTCAAGAACGTCAGATGACGACTCAGTCGGGAGCTAATGTTTATGTTTCTTCTGTTGTCGGTAATTTTGATGATGTTCAGTCTGCGATGAAAGAAATCTTTTCTGATGAGGAAATAAGAGAGACGGCATCCCAAAACGGTTGCATATTCTCTTCTGCAAATTCAATCAACTGGGGAAGAGCTGTTCCGCAGATCGCATATTATGTTTCCGGTTATTTTGATTTGCTTGCAAGCGGAGCGATAACGGAGAAGGATGAGATCAACGTCTGCGTTCCGACGGGTAATTTCGGAAACATTCTTGCAGCCTTCTATGCGCGCGAAATGGGAATTCCGATAAAGAAATTTATATGCGCGTCAAATTCAAACAATGTATTGACGGACTTTTTCCGCGAGGGAAAATATGATAAGAGAAGAGAATTCCATGTAACGGCTTCTCCTGCAATGGATATACTCATTTCAAGCAATCTTGAAAGGCTTATTTTCAATCTTTCGGGAAACGATGACAAAACAGTAAAAAAATACATGTCAAAGCTTCAAAGTGACGGCGCATATACAGTAAGTTCCGAAATCTTCTCCAATATTTCAGAGCTCTTCTATGGCGGTTGCTGTGATGACACCGAAACTCTCAAAACGATTTCGGCCATATTCAGTGAGTATAATTATCTTATCGATACTCATACTGCTGTCGGTGTAAATGTATATAAGAAATATGTTGCAGAGACAGATGATGAGACGGTAACTCTTCTTGCATCAACGGCAAGTCCATTCAAGTTTGCAGATAGCGTCTTGTCTGCGCTTGGGATTGATATTGATTCGAATGGCGAAGAGCTTCTCAAGATTCTTTCCAAGACAACAGGTCAGAAGATTCCTGCTCCGCTTGCATCTATCTTTGACAAAGAGGAGCGCTTCCTCAACACTGCGATGAGGGATGAACTCCCTGAAGTTGTGGTTAAGTTTACGCGCGGAGATATATAAATGGCATTATATACGATTGCCGATCTCCATCTGTCGTTTTCAACAGATAAGCCTATGAATGTTTTCGGCCCGCTGTGGGAGAATCACATTGAAGGATTGAGAAAAGGCTTTTCAAAGCTTACTGAGGATGATGTTACGGTTATTCCGGGGGATATTTCGTGGGCGATGTCCTTGAAGGATTCACTTGAAGATTTTCGTTTTATCGATGCGTTGCCCGGGAGAAAGATTATAGCAAAAGGTAACCATGACTATTGGTGGGAGACTGCGACAAAGACGAAAAGATTTTTCTCTGAAAACGGAATAACAACGATTGAAATTCTTCATAACAATGCTTTCCTGATTGACGGATCTGCTGTTTGCGGGACGAGAGGTTGGTTTTATGAAGAGGAAAATGGCGGGAGTAGAAAAATTTATGACCGTGAAATCGGAAGACTGAGGCGTTCTTTGGAAGAAGGTAAGAAACTCAATCCGGAAAGGATACTTTGCTTCCTTCATTATCCGCCGATTTGTGCAGGGTATGAGTGTGAGGAAATAACAGATATGCTTGATGAATTCGGAGTTTCTGAATGCTATTTCGGTCATTTGCATGGCTATGGCCACAAAAGCGCATTTGAAGGATTGCATAAAAATGTCAGGTATAGCTTGGTTGCGGCTGATTATGTTTGCTTCGAACCTAAGTTTATAGTGTAAATCTACTAAAAAATATATATGCAAATCGTTTTTGGTGTTGCAAAACAACGAAAGCGAACAAAAATAGAAAAAAATGTAGAAAAAAATGAAAAAGTCTGTTATAATAGTTAAGTTATAACCGATTCGAAAGGAATGATCTCAAATGAAATTGAAATCAACAGAAAAACTCGAGAACGGAAAGGTATGTCTCGAAATACAGGTTGAGAAGCCTGAATTTGATGATGCTATGAACAAAGCATACCTCAAGAACCGCAGCAGAATCACTGTTCCGGGCTTCCGCAAGGGCAAGGCTCCGAGAGCTATGATTGAGCGTATGTACGGAAAGGGCGTTTTCACAGAAGATGCTATAAATATCGCATATCCCGATGCATATGAAGCTGCAATCAAGGAAAGTGGCATTGAGCCGGTTGATTATCCTGAGGTTGAGCTTGTTGATATGAATGATGATGGCTTCACTGTCAAGGCGACTGTTACGGTCAAGCCCGAAGTTGTTCTCGGTCAGTATAAGGGAATTGAGGCAGAAAAGCCTGCTGTTTCGGTAACAAAGAAGGATATCGAAGCAGAGCTTTCCGTTATGCTTGAAAGAAATGCACGTCTCGTCACGGTTGAGCGTGAAGCAAAGGACGGCGACACGGTCATTATCGATTTTGAAGGCTTTGTTGATGGTGTTGCTTTTGATGGCGGCAAGGGTGAGAACCATAGCCTTAAGCTTGGTTCAATGCAGTTTATCCCCGGTTTTGAAGAGCAGCTTGTCGGCAAGAGCGCAGGTGATGAGTGCGATGTCAACGTAACATTCCCGAAAGAATACCATGCAGATGAGCTTGCTGGTAAGGAAGCTGTCTTCAAGGTAAAGGTTCATGAGGTTAAGGAGACAGAACTTCCGGTTGCAGATGATGATTTTGCAAAGGACGTTTCTGAGTTTGAAACTCTCGATGAACTCAAGAAGAGCATTGAGAAGAAGCTTCGTGAGACACGCGAAAAGATGTCAAATGATGCATTCGAGGATGCGATTATCAAAGCTATCGTTAATGATATGAAGGTCGAAATTCCGGAAGTTATGATTGAAAATCAGCTTGATCAGATTTCAAATGATTTTGGTCAGCGCCTCCAGATGCAGGGCATCACTCTTGAACAGTACCTTGAAATGACTCAGTCTTCGATGGATGATTTCAGAAAGAACTTCCGCGATCAGGCAGAATTCCAGGTCAAGTCCAGACTTGCACTTGAAGCTATTTCCAAGGCTGAAGGCATTGAGCCGACGGATGAGGATGTTGCTGATGAGTATAAGAAGCTTGCAGAGCAGTATAATATGGAAGAGGAGAGAATTCGCGGATTCCTTCCTGTCGATGCAATGAAGAATGACCTCTACACGATCAAGGCTCTTGCATTCCTCCGTGATAATGCTGTTGCAAAAGCTCCGGCAAAGAAGACTGCTGCAAAGAAGACTGCTGCAAAAGCTACAGATGCAGAGGATGCAGAAAAGAAGCCCGCAGCTAAGAAGTCCACTGCTTCCAAGGCAAAGAAGGCTGATGGCGAAGAAGCGGAAAAGAAAGCTCCGGCAAAGAAGACTACAACAAAGAAAGCCGCGGCAAAGAAAAGCGAA
>JAZSHZ010000194.1:0-17028 GCA_045533555.1 Eubacteriales bacterium | reverse complement strand
ATCATACAACGTAATTCAAAGTATGTCAAGAGCAGGTGTGCCAAGAGATAATGCAGTTATTGAATCTTTCTTCGGAAGATTCAAAGATGTTCTTCGTTCTCACTTCGAATATTGGAAATGCGATAACCTGCAAAAGGTCATGGATGACGCTATTTATTACTTTAATTACATAAAACCTATGCGTAAACTTAAAAGAAAACCGCCTGTTCAATACAGACTCGAACAGGCAGCTTAATTTATTTTCTTTTTTGTGTCTACAAAGTATTGACTACTTCAGTGAAAAAAATCACTGACCTTTTTTCTTATTCAACCTCTATGCTTTCACCCGAGGTGACGTGATACAGGAGGAGGCGTTTTGCAGTTTTGCCCGTAATTTCCGCGAGCGCCCGCCGATATGTCCTCAGCTGTTCGGAATAGCTCTCGAGAGTCTCTCCCGAGGGCTTTTTTCTGTCCGTCTTGAAGTCGACGATCGTGAGCCCCTCTTCCGTCTCATAGAACATATCTATGACACCCTGAAGAAGAAGCTTTTCACCGCGAAGCTCCGCCTTTCCGAGCGCTTCATCCGCAGGAAGAAGGACGGAAAATTTAAATTCGCGGCGAAGGCTCTTTGCAGAAAGAAGCTCTTTACCGATTTCGGAATTCATAAAGCCAACGAGCTTTTGTGGTTCGATTGCTTCAACCTGTTTTTCCGAAAGGAACTTCTTTTCAAGAAGTCGCAAAAGCTCGCGCTTTGCTCCATCCTCATCGATGCATTTCTCAAAATCAACGAACTGCATAGCCATATGAAGCGCTGTTCCCCGCTCCGCCGGAGTAAGCATTTTTTCGCGCATAAATGAAGGTCTCGCCGCACGCCGTCTTCTTGCGGTGCGCTCATCGCGTTTGATTGCGGCGATTCCCGTCGCAGTGATCTTCGATTGAGTTGCCGCAGCGGCGGCGTGGCGATATTCAAACGAAAGCATTCCTTCCACCTCCGCAGAGATATCAATGCTTTCCGCCTCCGCAGCTTCCGATTCCGTTTTCTCCGCATTCTCAAGCTCACTTGCAGGAATAACATATGCACTGATACCGCACATTTCCTCGTTGCTCTTCGGAATTTCTCCGATATACTCAACAAGCGCATCACCCGCCGTTGTTTCGAGAAGCGGAAGCAAAAACCAATTCTGCGCGCCGATTCCGCTCCGGAGCGTCATATATCGCATCGCTTCATTTCCTGCCGCAGAATATACCTTTCGTATCTCATCCGCGGCATTATCGAGCGAAGACACTATAAACAGTTTTTCGCGGGCTCTCGTCATAGCGACATAGAGAAGGCGCATTTCCTCGCTTTTCTGCTCTTCTCCGATTTTGCGGCTTATGACATTGCGGATGACCGTATCGTAATCAACGGTCATTTCCTCATCGCGCATTTTCATACCCACTCCGAATTTCGGATGGATGAGGATCGTTTTAATCCTGTCCTGAATATTGAATTTCCTTATTGCGCTTCCTATGAACACAATCGGGAATTCAAGACCTTTTGATTTATGCTCCGTCATAATCGTTACGGAATCGGGAGTATGCGCCGCGGGTGCCGCAATATCCCCGTCATTATCCGCAAGCGCGGTAATCTGCGAGATGAATCTGTATAGCCCGAAATATCCCGTATTCTCAAATCCGCGCGCAGCATCATAGAGCGCAATGAGATTTCTCTGCCGCTCATCGCCATAAGCCATCGCGCCGTAAACGCCAAGCGCATTCGTCCTGTTATATATCTCCCAAAGAAGATCACAAACGCTCATCCCGCGCGAGACTGTCTTCATATATGCAAGCTCGGAAAGAAACGCCTTGCATTTTTCCGAAATCTTCGCATCCTCTTTTGCCGCGCACTCAATCGCATAGAACATATTTGTTTTTCTGTCTGCTCTTCTTATGCGGCAAAGGTCATCCGCCGAGAATCCGAACAGCGGTGAGCGCAGGGTTGCAACGAGCGCGACTTCATTCGTCGGATTATCGATAACCGAGAGATATGCGATGATTGAATTTACCTCGCTTTTCGCGAGAAGCCCCGTCGCATTCGGCGATGAATACGGAATGCCAAAGCGCTCAAACTCTCTTTCATAGAAAACCGAGCTCGATGATGCCGAGCGGAAAAGCACGGCAATGTCTCCGTAGCTGACCTTCTTTTCATTCCCTTTTTTGTCATATACCGTAAATCCCGAATCAACGAGCGAGCGAATCTTTGCGGCGACGAATTTTGCCTCATATTCGATTCCCTTGAGCTCATCTTCCGTGTCATTATCAATTATGACAAATTCGCTCTGAAGATCATCTCTTTCTCTTCCCGCAACCTCATCCCTGACGACAAGTCTCTGGTCATCTGTGTAATCGACGCCGCCGAGATCTTCGGTCATTATTCTTTCAAAAATGCCGTTTGAGGCATCGATGACCTCATCCCGCGAACGGAAATTGCGGGAGAGCGTTATGCATCTCGGCTCATCTCCCCGCGCTTCGGAATTCTTTTTGAAGCTTTTATATTTCTTCATGAATATCGCAGGGTCCGCAAGTCTGAAGCCATAGATGGATTGCTTGACATCTCCGACCATAACGAGATTCTTCTCATTCTTTGAAACCGCACGGAAGATTATGTCCTGAATTATGTTGCTGTCCTGAAATTCATCGAGAAGAATTTCGGAGAAGTTTTCGGAAACCTCAAGCCCCGTCTCACTCGGAATTACCTTATCGCTTTCCGCATCGTAGCTTTCAATGAGAAGCTCGATCGCATAGTGCTCAAGGTCGGAATATTCGAGAACGCCGCGGCGAAGCTTCTCCTTTTTGTATTTTTCGCAAAGCTCCGAAGTTACATCCGAAAATGCATGCAGGTAGCCTGACAATGCTCCGAGATCGGAAATAATTTCCTCCGAGCTTTCAGCCATAAGCTTGTCACGAATGCTTTTGAAATCAGCCTTTATCTCGTCATTGCATTTCGTAACCCTTGCGACGATTTCCTGATTCTGAAGCTTCGTTCCTATGGGTCGGTTCTTGAATTTAACGTTCATTATCTTATCTCGAAGCTCATCCCAATTATCCGAATCAATCCCTGATAACGTCGATATTAGATTTGTCAGAAAATCATGATATTTAACACTGGTTTCAGCACATTTATCAACATCATCAAGCGTGGATTTTGCCATTTCGATATCTCTTTTTATTATCCCTTTTATTTCCGCCAGAGCTTCCTTGCCCCACAAAGTCTCACCGACATCGGAAATATCTCCGACATCATATAGACCTCCGATTTCCGCAAGCCATTTTTCGGGATAAGGGTGGCTCATGCACTTTGAATAGAATTCAAGAACGGATGAGAACAGCTGGCCGTCGGTCTTCGTGTCACTCATATATGCCGCAAGCGAGAGAAACGACGCATCCCCCTGCTCATATTTTTCTTCGATGAGCTCGCGCAGGGTATCCGAAAGCAGAATCTTGCCCTCAGCATCATCAAGAACGCGGAATCCGCCCGTAAGCTCGGGTATGTTGCCATAATTCTTCAGAACCCAGCTACAGAAGGAATGCACCGTTGAAATTCTTGCATTTCCGACAAGCGCGAGCTGACGGCGCAGATGCTTGTCCGACGGATTTTTCTCTATCAACGAAGAGAGCGCCTCACCGATCTTTCTGCGAAGCTCGCTTGCTGCCGCTTTGGTGAAGGTGATGATAAGAAAACTCGTGACATCAAGCTTCTCATTGACTATTCTTCGGAGGAGACGCTCGACGAGCACTGCCGTTTTACCCGAGCCTGCCGCTGCGGAAACGAGAACGGTGCTTCCTCTTGCCGTTATCGCGCTGAGCTGTTCATCGGTCCATTTGACCTCACTCATTTGTCTCACCCTCCTCCACATCAAGAATTTCTTCTTTTTTCATTTCATAAAGATTGCGAAATGAATCTCCGCCACGTTCCGTGTCAAACGCGCAGATGCTGCGATAATCGCAATATTCACACGAGCCTGCTTTTCCGTCCTCAAACGGATTCGGCTCAATCTCTCCGCTGTTGAGCTTCTCGCCGATATCTGCGAGAATATCCTTAACACGGCTCTTCACGCGGTCAAACTCGCTTTTGCGAAGCACTGTCGATTTGCTTTCGGATATACTTCCATCCTTTTTCACCAATACGGGAATATATTCCTTATCCCCGCTCTCCATAGCTTCAATTATATTCATATCGCGAAGTATCGCACCCTCGCGCTTCATCGGTTTGACCACACCGTCGCGACCTGCAGGCATTCCGCGATTAAGCTTGACATACATCACTCCTGTCGGGATCGCGCTTCTTCCATAATGCTGCTGCGCCATTTCTTCGATCGCAAACATATAGAGAAGCATCTGCGTGTCGAGTCCGTTGAGAACCTTATCGAGCTTGAAGTCCTTGCTTCCCGATTTATAATCGACGACACGGAAATAGAGTCTTCCGTCCTCCTCATATGTATCGACACGGTCAACCGAGCCGCGAAGCGAAACGGTGCAATTTTCCGATTCTATACTTACAGGCGGAAGGTCACCGTCCGAAGCCGAAAACTTAAGTTCAAAATCATTTGGCCTGAATTTGCTCTTCTCAAGCTCACGGCATATATCGCGCACGGAGGCGACAACAGTCCCCTCGATTCTTTTGAGGAAGAATTCCATTCGCGCCGTGACATCGCCGTCACTCTTCATCTTTTCTTCAATATATTTGCGGCAAAGCTCTCCCGCAAGGGTTGCCGCCCGCTCCTCATCGATTTCCTGCCCCTTCATCGTCCTGAAGACATTTTCAAGGACATCATGCATAAGAGTTCCCGCATCGACAGCCTTTATCTCCGCACGCTCACGCGCACTTACTCCGAGGCCGTATTGCACAAAATACGCATAGCGGCATTTCGTATAGAGATCTGCTTTTGATGCACTGAGCCTGATTTCCTTTCCGAAAAGCGCCTCAATATTATCTTTATCGAGAATCGGGCCTCGCTTGCCTTGCGAATTCTCTTCGATTACCCGAAGCTTCTCCGCAAAGCTTTTGTCATTTTTCCATATTTCCGATCCGATATGGGATGCGACACTTTCATCAAAGAAAGGCACTTTCGCGCGCATTCGCGCCTCAAAAAGCGAAATCGGCACGGCAATTTGCGGATAGGTCTTCCTTATGCGCGAAACGATGCTCGATTCCGGATTTTCGTCTCCGCGCTCACCGACCGTGGATGAGCTTATATATAGCCCCTCCTCTGCGGAGCAGATGACATTATGGACAGTTCGGAACTGCTCAAAGGCGCGCTCTGCATTGCCGGGAGCAAGCTTGATTCCGAAGCTTTCGAGCTCTTCACGGTCTTTATCCGTGAGAATTCCCGAACTCTCGGAAATTTTCGGAAATACGCCGTCGTTCGCACCGAGAATCATTCTTATGCGGCATCGCTCGCCCTCCGCTCTTCCGACCTCACCGATGCTTACGCAATCGAGTGATGCAGGTATCGTGTCAAGCTCGTCCTGCGATATGACGGTTTTGAAAAGCATATAGAATTCTTCGATATCCGTCTCTTCATTTCCGATAGCACGTCCGATGCTGTCAATCGCGCTGTAAAGAATTCCCGGTATTCTCTCATATTCCTGCGCCTCGCGGAGCCTTCCTATCCTCTCGGACATATATGCAAAAGCATTGCAACGGCGCGGAAGATTTATTCTGTTTATGAAATCATAGAGCGCTTCGGCGCATTTTTCGCCCGTCTTTCCCTTCTGCACCGCGCGGCGGAGCTCTTCAATCGGCTCATATATCTTTTTTCTCACCCGGTTGACGATTCTTAAAAGCTCACGGCTTTCATCGCTTTCTTCGCAACCAAGACCAAGCGGATTCTTCGTGAACTCTCGCCCCCCGCTCCACATTGACGCCCTTGGCGACCATGTATAGAGATAGTTTTCAAAAATATCAAGTGATCGGGCGCTGATGCCTGTGAAGCCCGTCTTTATATATTCCATCACCTGATTTACTCCAAAGCCGCGGACAATGCATTCAAACGCCGCAAGAATGATCGCGACGGCAGGCTTTGATATAAGGCTTGAAGGCTTTGTCGAATATGCGGGAATTCCATAGCGCGAGAAGACCATCCGGCAGGTATGTATATATTCCTCACCGCTCGTCACCGCGACGGAGAAATCGCGGAAGCGCATTCCCTTTTCTCTGACTCCGTCGAGAATATATGCCGCACAGAGCTCGCATTCGGCAAAAGTGCCGTCCGCTCTTGCGATGCATATCTCCGAGGCATCGCCCTCATATTCCCTCGCAACCGGCGAATATAGCGAGCGGTCAAGAAAGCGCAATGCACCCGACTCCTCGCGGAAAAGATGTTCCTCATCATATCCGCAACCCGCGCGCTCCGCAAGCGCTATGATGCGCTTCTTCGTCTCAAAGCCCTTATTGAAGATTCCGTTGTCCTCATCCTCGACCTCAACCTCGGGAATTTCGAGAGAGATATAAACCTCATCCGCCTGCGAAAGTGCCGCAGATATTATCTCAAATTCCGCATAAGTAAAGCCTGAGAAGCCATCGAAATAAAGTGTCTTCCCTTTGAAAAAATAATTCTTCGCTATATTTTCCGCAGTAAACATGAGCTCGTCATAGGCATCGAAAGTCTCCCCTCCGAGCTCCTTTTCATATGCGGCATATATCATTGCGAGATCCTGCATCTTTGCGGCAGTTCTCGGTGACAGGTCTCCCGCCGTCTTTGCGAGCTTTTCCGGAGTTACCCCATACGCCTTGAATTCATCTATCGCAGAAAGCAATCTCTCAAGCTGCTCGGGATGCTTTGCGCTCTTTGAGAGAACGCCGAGCGCGGGCGCAACCGCACCGAGCGCCGAGCGGAGCATAAGAATGCGCTCGCCGCCTCCGATTATTTCCGCCGCAAGGCCTCCGACCTCGCTCTTCACCTTCGATGCAAGGCGGCGGAAGCTCGTTACCTCGGCATATTCCGAGACGGAATTTCCGCAGATTTCGCAGAGAAGTCTCTCAATAGAATGCGAATATTGCTCGGGAACAATGAGCAAAGCTTCCTTACCCGGATTGTTTTTTATTTTTTCTATCAGATGCGTTGTCTTTCCGCTTCTGATTCTTCCGCAGATAAAACGGAGCATAGCTTTATCCCCCATCAGAATTATTTTTCCTCTTCGCGCTTATATATGATCATTGCAAGCAAAACCGCGGCGATGCCGCTTATAAGTTTTCCCGCTACCATCGGCATCGCAAACGCACCGTCATATGAGAGCGTGAATGCAAGATGATCTCCGAACGCATAGCCCGCGGAAACCGCAAAAGCCATATTGAGCATTCTTCCCTTCTTATCCATTTCGTTCATCATCGAAAAAACAGGGATAGAGTTTGCAAGATGCGTAACGAGCCCGAGAACCGACGTGTCGTTTATCCTCATAAGCTTTCCGAATTTCGAGAAAAGCTGCCCGAAAACTCTCGATATAACCGAAAGCAAAGGAAAAACGCCCGCAAGAATGATTGCGATATTTCCGATTATGATGAAGGTTTCGTCTATCGGAGCAAGCCCCGGAATCAATTCAACCCCTGTCAGCTTATGCAATATGCCAACACCGAGACCGAAAATCATAAACACGAATATCAGCTTTCCAACCGCATCAAGAATCTTCCTGATAAGCCGCGGAGCTTTGACAAGACCGATGCAGATCAGAACAGAAAGAACAACACTCGGCATA
Source organism: Eubacteriales bacterium (assembly GCA_045533555.1). Lineage (GTDB taxonomy): Bacteria > Bacillota > Clostridia > Oscillospirales > JAAYXM01 > SIG480. The sequence goes on along the minus strand of JAZSHZ010000194.1, from coordinate 9,315 downwards.
AGATTCAAAATGATTTCGATGAAATTCATTCCGATGATAAATCCCGAAACAATGCAACCGACGGGTATCGTCGCAAGTCCGCAAAGCAGACCCGAAAGAACGTCATCGTGGTATTTCTCTTCGACGAGCTTCAGCGAGAGCGGGATCAGCGTCACGTTCGCGCCGAACATCGACGCAACGACAATGCCGTTGAAGCCGCGTATTACAGCATTGTCGGAAAGCTCATATGCGATTGCCGCGCCGCCCGCATCGTTTGGAAAGAACGTCCCCACAACGGAGATATCCATTCCGAGTGCCGTCACCACCGGTATAAGCACAGATGAAAGAGCATCGGCAATGACGGGAGCAAGAATCAGCATACCCGACATGGGTATGACGAGCGGACTCATCATATTTATTCCGCGCTCAAACTCCTCGCCGAGCTTCATTTTATTTCCGATAATGCAATCAATTATACCGAGCAGTGCAAACGCCGCAAATATATATTCGATCTTCATATTTTCCTCCGATATCCGAAGCTTAGTTTTCCTGCTCCTCTATATGCTTCAAAAGGGCGTTACAACCCGCGAGAACGTCTTCATACGTTCTTTCGAAATTCCCCGTATACCACGGATCTGCCACATCTTCGCAAGAGCCTGCAAACTCAAGTAATTTGCGCACCTTCTTCTCCGGATCATTTCCGACGATCCGCAAAGTATTCCGCACGTTTGCACTGTCCATACAGATAAGATGATCATATTTTGCATAGTCTGATTTTTCAAGATGCACCGCTCTTTTGCCGGAATATGAAATTCCGAGCCTGTCCAAAATTTTTGCCGTTCCGCGATGTACGGGGTTTCCGATTTCCTCATAGCTCGTTGCGGCGGATGCCACGGAGTATTTATCACCCTTCCCCGCCTTTTTCGCAATATCCCTGAAAACAAATTCCGCCATCGGGCTTCTGCATATATTGCCGTGACATATAAATAAAATTTTTATCATAACACATCTCCATTCGCTTATTTCTTAAGCTTTTTTATTCTTATCTTTTAATATTTATAAAACCCCGTCTCACCAATTATACCATAACAAGCATTGTGACCGTCAAATTCCAAAAGCAGTTCTTCACCGCTCTCCAACTCCGCAACGCCCAGATACATACCTTTGGTCAGATACAATTCATTTGAAAATGTCGGGTGCTTTATCCTCTCCAGCAAATCGTCATCTGCGTAAACATACTCTGCAGTTTTCATTTTTTCTTTATAATCGTTGTCAGCAGATACCCAAACCGTTTCATATAATCTGACTTTTTTAATCTTCTCCATATATTTTTTCTCTTTTTCCAAAGTCCAGATGCATTTTTTGCCACCTTTACCCACAAGATAAATTGAGTCTATGTTTTCAAAATCATCCGTAAGCACAAAGGAATAGCCGCCATATCTGTTGTAAAAGCCGAGCATCAGATTATGCTTTATTCCGAGATAAAGAACATTATCTTCCATCTTATATGTATTTCCGACATACGAAGTGGCACTGTTTGTTGTTTCTCCCACTATATGCACCGTTTCATCGGTAACATAAACCTTTTCAACGGGCAAAGTGTTCGGGCTCTCACACATATCAAAGCCGAAAAGCCTCCAGCCGTGCCTTGCCGATAAAAAGACAACTATATGTAAAACCAAAAGACTTACCAAAATAATTGCAACTATCTTGAATACTTTATATTTCCCGAATTTTTCTTTCAGATAAATCATAAGCATAATAAAATACTCGGCAATTGCCAGGTAAGCGCAATACATCAAACTGAGCGTCACACCAATACCCATAATAATCAATGCAAAGAAGCAGAAGACAAATTGCATTAATATCGCAAAATTGCTTTCCGAATATTTTTTGTTGCCTTTGTATTTAATCGCATTCAGTAAAATGGAAACGAAGCCGAAAACAATAGGATTAACAAACAGGATATATCCGAGCATTCCTCCATCGGATTCGAGCCTGAAAGAATCACCGTTTATCCATATATGCATAAAAACAAAAGTAATTATCACACCCAATAACGGAAGATAATTTCTGAAATTCTTAATTGTGCTCATTATCAGCTTGCTCCTTTCCGTCAAACTTTACTATAAAGACTGTATAATCTGGATGCCACGTTTTTTATTAATTCTTCATATCGTGTTAGGAACAAAAAAGTATTATTTACCACCACAGAATATTTAAATAATATTCTTCTAAAAATAATAATTCACCTATTGATATTATCCATAACACAACATCATATATTATTGTTTTTTTATCAAAAGCCTTTTTTAAAGCCTTGTGTGCATATATTATAATATCGGATATGGCAATTAATCCCAAAACAATATATTGTAAGTAAAACACTCGCATAAAAAACATTGGGATAACAAATATAGCAAGCAAATTGAACCATCTGAAAATTCTATATACTACATTTCCTCCACCAGTTGCCTTCATCAAACCAAAAAACAAGCATCCCAAATGCAAGGCACATAAAACAGTATGTACTACACGAACTATTTTTTCAAACCTTTTCATTTGATTTCTCCTTTCGCCAAAATTCGACAATCTTTATATGTCTTCTCAAGTTAGGGATAAAATTTCACAGTGGGGCATTCGTATGTCCCGAGGGATATTCGGGCATGCCGGTGGGGATTTGGTCATTTTACTTCAGCTTCATTATATCACAAACAAACTCTTTCGGCAAATTATATATTGATTGAAATGCAATTTTGCTGTATACTGTTAGATGTATAAATATAGCGGAGGTTTCAATGGAAAACCAACACAGTGAAATTATCGAGCGCGCCATTCTCATCGGACTCGATGCCGACATATATTCCGAGAACGAAGCCGTTACGGACAGCACGATGGACGAGCTTTCAGAGCTTCTTATGACCGCAGGCGGAGAGGAAGCCGCAAGGGTAATACAGCATCGCTCATCACCCGAACCGAAGACGCTTATAGGAACCGGAAAGGCCCGCGAGATTGCCGAATTTATCGAAAATAACGAAATAACGCTCGCTGTCTTTGACAATGAGCTCTCGCCCTCGCAGACGAAGAATCTCGAGGATATTCTCGGTGTGCGCGTCATTGACCGCTCGACTCTTATCCTCGATATCTTTGCAAGCCGCGCGCAAACGCGCGAAGGCCGACTTCAGGTCGAGCTTGCTCAGTATAAATATCTGCTTCCGCGCCTTGTCGGAAGCTCGGCGGCGCTCTCCCGTCTCGGTGGAGGAATCGGTACTCGCGGCCCGGGTGAAACAAAGCTTGAGACCGACAGACGTCATATAAGACGCCGCATTGCGAAAATTGAAGACGAGCTTGAAACGGTTATGAGAGTCAGAAATGAGCAACGCCGCGCAAGAACAAAGCGCGAGATACCGACAGTTGCTCTCATCGGATACACAAACGCCGGAAAGTCGACACTGCTCAATGCACTCACCGATTCTGACATTCACGCCGCGAACCGCCTTTTTGACACACTTGACCCGACGGCGAGAAAATTCAGACTCAGCGACACGGCAGAGGTGATTCTATCCGACACTGTCGGTTTTATAAGAAAGCTTCCGCATCATCTGACAAAGGCATTCCGCGCGACACTCGAGGAGCTTTTATATGCAGACCTGCTTCTCCACGTTGTCGATGCTTCGAACCCCGAAATGGCGGCACACGGGCTTGTCGTTGAAGAGGTTATAAAAAATCTCGGTGCAGATGCTACCCCAAGGCTCACGGTTTTCAATAAATGCGATCTTGTTCCCGACACATCGCCGTTTGAACACGATGTCGATTCCGTCTGCGTTTCGGCGACAACGGGACGCGGCTTTGATGAACTTCGCAAAAAAATCTGCGAGATGCTTCATCTGATCTCGCGGCGGGTTGCTTTTGAAATTCCATATGCAAAATCTGCACTGCTTGATATACTGCACCGCGAGGCTAAAGTCGAAAACTGCGAATATGAGGCGGAGTTCATTTCCGTCACCGCATTTGTGGACGACAAGACCTACGGCTATATTACAAACGAACTTTCGAGGTGATTAAATGACATCCTTCAGAATCCCCGCACACGATGGGATTGACGAATTCACGGAAAAACGCTCGCGCTTTATCGGCGTTGTTCGCTATACTCCGACAGAGGAGGAGGCACTTGCCTTCATTGCGGAGCAAAACGAAAAGCACAAGAGCGCAGGTCACAATGTCTATGCCTATTCCATCCGCAACAACAATATAATGCGATATTCCGACAACGGTGAGCCGCAAGGTACTGCAGGGCTTCCCGTTCTCGATGTTTTCAGAAAAGAAGAGGTCTTTGATTTCTGTTGCGTCGTAACGCGATATTTCGGCGGTATTCTTCTCGGAACAGGCGGTCTCGTCCGCGCATATTCCCACGCGGCGAAAATTGCGCTTGATGCCGCAGGCATTGCAGTTATGAGGCTTTGGACGGACGGAAAGATGACTATACCTTACAATCTCTTTGAAATTGTCCAGAAAGCGCTTCCCGACCTCGGCGCGAGAATAACGGGCACCGACTATGGCGCGGAGGTAACGCTTTCGTTTCTCGTTCCGACCGAGCAATTTGATATGCTCGCCGCGAAGGTTTTCGACACGACAAACGGCAGAGTCCTCACAAAGCGCGGCGAAGACAAGTTTATGGCAGTTGAAGAATAAAATCAATATAAAGGAGTTTTCAAAATGAAAAAAGTTATCTCGATCATCTGTTCACTCGCAATCATCCTCTCGCTCGCATCCTGCGCGAGCGGAACGAAGGAATTCAATGCGCTCCGCGATAAGGTTGCGGCGGCGGGATATGAAGTTTCGGATGCATATGTTGATGCAAGCTTCCGCGATGTCGTCGCGGCATTCAACGTCAAGGTCAATTTTGACAAGAACACGATCGCAAGCATTCCGATAGTTCTCACAAAGAGCGAAAGCGCGGCAAAAGCAAACTGCGAGCTTTTCGGTGAAAACAGCATCAAGCTCCCGATGCAGAACGGAAAGATTTTTGCATATCCCGGCAAGGATTATCCCGAAAACGTTCTCGACCTCGTCTCCGCAATTGTCAACGGCTATGAGATTCCGAAAAATCTTGACGCGGAATAATTTGACACAAAAAAAGATGCAACCGAATCGGTTGCATCTTTTTTATTAGAATTCGATTTTCTTTTCGATGTATGCTGCGAGATCTTCAATCTTGATTCTCTCCTGCTGCATCGTATCGCGGTCACGAACTGTTACGCAGCCGTCTTCTTCGCTTTCGAAGTCATAGGTGATGCATATCGGTGTTCCGATTTCATCCTGACGGCGATAGCGCTTGCCGATTGAACCTGCATCATCAAAGTCAAGCATAAACTTCTTGGAGAGGTTTGCATAAACCTCACCTGCCTTCTCGGAAAGCTTCTTGGAAAGCGGAAGGATTGCAGCCTTGAACGGCGCAAGATACGGATGGAGGCGAAGAACAACGCGGACGTCATTCTTCTCTGCATCGACAACTTCTTCGTCATATGCTTCGCAGAGGAATGCGAGAGCTACGCGGTCGCAACCGAGAGACGGCTCGACAACATAGGGAACATACTTCTCATTTGTCTCCGCATCGAAGAATTCCATGCTCTCGCCGGAATGAGTCTGATGAGCGGTGAGGTCAAAGTCTGTTCTGTCAGCAATGCCCCAGAGCTCGCCCCAGCCGAACGGGAAGAGGAACTCGATATCGGTTGTTGCGTTTGAATAGTGGGAAAGCTCTTCCTGCTCGTGGTCACGGAGCTTGATGTTCTCGGATGCAATGCCGAGAGAGAGGAGGAAGTTTTCGCAATAATCCTTCCAGAACTTGAACCAGTCAAGGTCTGTTCCCGGGCGGCAGAAGAACTCAAGCTCCATCTGCTCGAACTCACGCGTTCTGAACGGGAAGTTTCCGGGAGTGATCTCGTTTCTGAAGGCCTTCCCTACCTGGCAAACGCCGAACGGCATCTTCTTTCTTGTCGTTCTTGCGATGTTCTTGAAGTCAACAAAGATACCCTGAGCTGTCTCCGGGCGGAGATAGAGCTCGTTCTTTGCATCCTCGGTAACGCCCTGGAATGTCTTGAACATAAGGTTGAACTTGCGAATATCCGTGAAGTTGCACTTGCCGCAATCAGGGCAGCAGATGTTGTTGTCCGCAATGTATTTCGCCATCTCGTCAAAGCTCCAACCTGCGGGATTGACGCCTGTATCCTCGATGAGCTTATCTGCGCGGTGGCGCGTTTTGCACTCCTTGCAGTCCATAAGCGGGTCGGAGAAGCCGCCAACGTGGCCGGAAGCAACCCATACCTGCGGATTCATAAGAATCGCGCTGTCGAGACCGACGTTATAGGGAGATTCCTGAACGAACTTCTTCCACCATGCGCGCTTTACGTTGTTCTTGAATTCAACGCCGAGCGGGCCATAGTCCCAAGTGTTTGCAAGACCGCCGTAAATCTCGCTTCCGCTGTATACAAAGCCGCGGCCCTTACAGAGAGAAACGATTTTTTCCATTGTCTTTTCGCTGTTTTTCATATAGCACCTGTCCTTTAAACATTTATTTTATCCACATCAAATGATTATATCACAAATGCAAGCATTATACAATAGCAAAAGCACGATTATTCGCCTGTTTTTCACTTTTTATGCGCAGTGACATACTTTTTATACCAATCAGAATCTTCTCCATCGCCCAAAAGGTCACCAAAGCAAAGATCTTCGGCAATTTCGAGGATAACCTCCGAAAGCTCAAGCTTTTCCTTCCATTTATCCTCTATCGAAGAAAATCCGACCATCGCCCCAATGATATTTCCCGTTATGGCACCCGTTGAATCGCTGTCGCCGCTGTGGTTGACGGCGGCAATAATGCCCTTTGAAAAATCATCCTTATATCGCATAGCACAATATACGGAAATCGCAAGCGCTTCTTCAGCCACCCATCCGCCTCCGAGAGATGCAATGTTTTCAGCATCCTTAATGTCATTCTGTGAAAGCTCGATTGCCCGCTCAAGCAGTTCCGTCAGATATTCGAGATGACTGCCCTTTTCAAACAGTACCCCTGCATACACGAGCGCTTCGCGGACGGCTCCCGCAAGATCAAAGTGTTTTGAATAAACGCTCGTATTTATTATGTGTGTCAACACCGCTGCAGGAATATATCCGAGAGGGTGACCATGAGTAATCGCGGCAGTCATTGCTCCGTCACGGTCAAGACAACGCAGAGCATCCTTCGAATCCGGATTATAGCGCAAGGCGAGCGGCGCAACGCGCATAACACCGCCGCACCCCTTGCTGTTATTTATCAGGTCGTCAAATGCGCGTATTCTTTTGTCCACCTTCAACGCTCGCAATGCAGAAAGGCATGTCATCCCCGGTGCCCGACAACAGAAAAGCTCCGGCACTTCCATCAGCCAGGAAACCGGCCTTGTCCGTCTTCTCTCACGCTTTGAATATTCCGAATAAAGTTCATTCTGAGTCGTGAGCCAATCAAGATATGCTATCGCAATATATGCAATGAGACTCCTTGAGTTTCCGCGCCCTTTAAGATTCGCCTCTGCATTGAGTATCCCGTTTGCAGTGAACAGTGTCATCTGCGTATCATCCGATATCCTTGCAATACCATCGATGAGGGAATATCCGCATATTCCCTCATCGCCAAAGTTTTCGATAATTTCCTCACGACTCATAAATTCAATCGGATATCCGAGCGCATCCCCTGCCGCTCCGCCGATCAATGAGCCGCGTATCTTATCAAGATATTTTTCTCTTTCTTTGATTTTTATTTTTTTCATATCTTCTATTAAATCCGATATGCTCTATCAGCAGAAGACTCCCCAAACGAGCGAGAGAAGGACGGAGACTATGACAGGAATAATGCACGAGGTTACGCATATATCAATATATGATTCCTTATGCTTGCAGTTTGAAACCGCAAGAAGCGTAAGAACCGCGCCGTTATGCGGCAATGTATCGAGACCGCCCGATGCGAGAGACGCAACTCGGTGGAGAAGCTCGGGATTCATTCCAAGCTCCATCGCCTTCTGGAGATACTGCGGAGCAAGCGCCTCGAGTGCAATCGACATACCACCCGATGCAGAGCCCGTCGCACCTGCAAGGACATTGACGGCAACCGCCTCGGAGAAGAGAATACTTCCCGGCATATTGAGCATTGCATTCTTAAGAAGCGCAAAGCCCGGAACTATCTTGACAACGGAGCCGAAGCCGACTGCGCAAGCCGTGTTCATAATTGCGGTGAGAGAACCGTCCGCACCCTTGTTTATCGCAGGAAGAAGAACCTTGAACTGCTTTATGTTCATAAGGCACGTGACGACGATGCCGCCGATGAGGGCAACGACGATAGACTGATTTGCGTTCCATTCCGCAATGCCCGCATTTTTGAGGATGTTCGGAAGGACATTGAGCATAAGAACGACGACTATGAGCGGAATGAGACCGCAGAGCCAATGCCAGGAAGGAAGATTCTTATCTGCATTGTTGTCTTCAACGAATTTCGGGTCTTCGACGAAGCCAAGCCCCTTCTTGCGCGCCTGACGGCAACGCCATTCGAGATAGAGATATCCCGGAACCGCGATGAGAATTGCCGCGATGATACCCATAAGCGGCGCCGCTGTTGCGGTTGTTCCGTAGTAATTCGTCGGGATAATGTTCTGAATCTGCGGAGTTCCCGGGATTGCAGTCATCGTTATTCCGAATGCACCGAATGCGATTGCGCCAGGAAGAAGTGTTCTCGGAAGGTTTGCCGCACGATATATTGCATAGCCCATCGGATAGATGACGAAAACAACGACGAAGAGAGATATTCCGCCATACGTCATAAGAAGGCACGGAAGAACTACCGCGAGAACCGCGAACGACGGTCCGATAATCGAGACGAGTTTATTCGCAAGAGAGCGCGCAGAGCCCGTCATATCCATAAGCTTACCGTAGACCGCGCCAAGGAAGAATGCGGGAAACCACGAAATGATATATTCCGCAGTACCCTTGATATAATCGCCCATATAGGCATCAAGAATGCTGAGTCCTCCGAAAATGGCGACGATAACGGCGCAAACGGGCGCAACCCAGATGATTGAATGTCCCTTATAGGCAAGGTAGATGAGAAGAACCAAGCCGAGGACGATTCCGCAAAGTGAAATAACTGACATAACTCTTTCCCCTTTTGATTTTTATTTATACAGCTTTGCAAGCTCCGCCTCCACGCTTTCCGCAATTCCCTTTATTGTCTGCTCCGAAACCGCACCGCGAAGCCAGTGCTTTAGCATAAGCTGCATATATCCGTATTCATATGAACCGTCGGAAAGG
>JAZSHZ010000101.1:0-3624 GCA_045533555.1 Eubacteriales bacterium | reverse complement strand
TATGTATAGCGAAAAGGTACTTGATCATTTTTCAAATCCCCGCAATGTCGGTGAGCTTGAGGGAGCAAATGCCGTCGGGCAGGTCGGCAACTCAAAGTGCGGCGATATTATGAAAATGTATATGAAGATAGAAAACGATATAATCGTTGATTGCACATTCAAGACCTTCGGTTGCGGAGCCGCCGTTGCGACGAGCTCTATGGCTACCGAAATGGTAAAGGGCAAGACAATCGAGGAGGCATTGAAGCTCACGAACAAGGCAGTTGCTGAAGCTCTCGACGGTCTCCCGCCGGAGAAGCTCCATTGCTCTGTTCTTGCCGAGGAAGCAATCAAATCCGCAATTGCAGATTATATGAGAAGCCGGGGAGAGGACCCGGGAAAACTCGGCCTCTGCGACGGCGACTGCGCAAATTGCTGCTCTCATAATAAATAATTGAAAACATATTGTAATATATAAAATAAAAACAACTCTTTGCTATCAAAAAGAGTTGTTTTTTACATATATAATATAATGTAAATGAAAAATTATTCCGCAACCCCGTAGGTGCGGGCGTCCCCGACCGCCCACATTCCCACACCCAACCCGCGGGCGATTCGTGAATCTCCTCTACAATAATTTTATAAAAACGAAAATTTTATCGTTTATCACAAGCCAATGTAGGGGAGGGGTTCCATCCCCTCCCGTGTTGTTTTGATTTGTTGCGGGAGGGCACGGAGACCCTCCCCTACGGACTCAAATAACTCCAATGCGGAGCGACACATAGACCCTCCCCTACGACATATGATGGAAATTCCCGCACCCAACCCGCGGGTAACGTACACCCCCCGTAGGGGCGGGCGTCCCCGACCGCCCGCATTTCGCCACCAAACAAAAAGGAGAGGCTCATCGCCTCTCCTTAAATTACTTATGATATAACTTCTTCGTCTGATGTCTCGGCTCACAAGTGAGATTGATTCCAAGCTTACGATAGACATCAAGATCAACCTGCGAGAGCATAACCGTTGAATGCGCTTCGCAGTTGCGGAGCTTTGAAAGCTGGCTCGTCGCAAGGGAAGCAATGTCGCTCTGCGCGGCGGCAACCGTCAGCGCAATGAGAACCTCATCTGAATGAAGGCGCGGGTTATGGTTACCCAGAATCTCTGTTTTGAGCTTCTGTATCGGCTCGATAACCTCGGGGGGAATGAGATAGACCTTATCATCAATTCCACCGAGGACCTTGACTGCATTGAGAAGAGCCGATGCGGAAGGACCGAGAAGGGGAGTATTGCGCCCCGTGACAATCTGACCGTTCGGAAGCTCGATCGCAATTGCGGGCTCGCCGCCGCTCGTCTCCGATTTGAGGAGCGCCGCGCCGACAACCGCGCGGTCTTCGGGAGTGACTCCCGCCTGCTTCATAAGAAGCTCGACTTTGTTGACGGAGTTGTCCGATCCCGTGCCGAGGCGTCTGTTGCACATAACGGAGAAATATCTTCGTATAATCTCCTCGCGTGAAGCGCGCTTTGTCGCCTCATCGTCAATTATGCAATAGCCTGCCATATTGACGCCCATATCCGTCGGCGATTTATAGGGGCTCGTTCCGAGAATTTTCTCAAAGATTGCGCGAAGAACGGGGAATACCTCGACATCGCGGTTATAGTTGACCGTCGTCTCGCCGTATGCCTCGAGATGATAGGGATCGATCATATTGACATCGTCAAGATCCGCAGTCGCCGCCTCATATGCGAGGTTGACGGGATGCTTGAGCGGAATATTCCATATCGGGAAGGTCTCAAACTTTGCATAGCCTGCAGAGATTCCGCGCATATATTCATGATAGAGCTGGGGAAGGCAGGTCGCCATTTTTCCGCTTCCGGGTCCGGGCGCGGTTATGACGACGAGAGAGCGGCTTGTCTCTATATATTCGTTTTTGCCAAAGCCTTCCTCGCTGACAACGTGGGAAACGTTGAGCGGATAGCCTTCGATATCATAATGGAGATAGACGCGCATTCCGAGCTGCTCGAGCTTCTTTTTGAATGCCGCCGCGCTCGGTTGCTCATTATAGCGCGAGATGACGACGCTTCCGACATATAATCCTATTGAGCGGAAAGCATCAATAAGGCGGAGGACATCGCTGTCATATGTTATTCCGAGGTCACCGCGGACCTTGTTTTTGACAATATCCGATGCGCTTATGACGATGACTATCTCTGCATCATCCGAAAGATTGCGGAGCATCTCGACCTTACTGTCAGGCTTGAAGCCGGGAAGCACGCGCGATGCATGAAAATCATCAAAAAGCTTGCCGCCGAATTCGAGATAGAGCTTGCCGCCGAATTTTCTGATTCTCTCTCGAATCTGCTCGGATTGCTTCTCAATATATGCGTCGTTGTCAAATCCTATCTGCCACATAGCTCTTTCCCTCACTTTTTATTAAAACTAACTTATTTATTTTACCACAATTACATCTCATTTGCAAACGTAAATGAGAAAATTTAAACAAATTTGGAAATAAGCCCGAATTTATATTGAATATTCATCAAAATGAGAGTATAATATATAGGATATAAAACCAAGGAGTTGTTAGAAATGTTTAAAGTTGGTCTTATCGGTTGTGGAAAAATCAGCGCGGGTCACCTTCGCGCTTTCGAAACGATTGAAGATGCAAATATAACTGCCGCTTGCGACCTCGTCGATGAAAATCTCAATCACGTTTGTGAGAAGACGGGTGCAAAGGGCTATAAGGATTATAAAGAAATGGTCGAAAAAGAAGAGCTCGACCTCGTTATTATAACGCTTCCCCACGGTCTCCACGGCGAGGCAACCTGCTATTGCGCAGAGAAGGGGCTTGACATATTCCTTGAGAAGCCGATGGGCATCAGCTCGGATGATTGCAAAAATATGATCGAAACCTGCAAGAAATGCGGAGTTATGCTCTGGGTAGGTCATCTCCAGTGCTATTTCCCGTTCAATATCTTCGCAAAGAAGCTCATCAAGTCGGGCGAGCTCGGTGAGCTCGTTTCCTTCACGGAGACAAGAAACCTCAACTATTTCTCGGCAGACCGTCCGCGTTGGTTCCTCAAAAAGGCGATGTCAGGCGGCGGAATTATGGTCAACCTCGGCGCGCACTCGCTCGATAAGATGAAGTTCTTCACGGATTCGACGATTGAGGAAATCTCAGGTCAGATTCATATCCGCGAAGGCTTTGACTGCGAGGATAGCGGTCAGGCATTCGTCAAGATGGCAAACGGCGTCACGGGAACTCTCAACCTCATCGGCCACACATCCGCGGGAATGTATCACACGGCTCTCTACCTCACTCGCGGCGAGATCCGCATCATGCAGAACGGCGAAGTTCATTATTGCGGAACAGACGGCGTATTCAAGGTAGAACAGTGCGATCAGACACCTGCGATGACATATCAGATTCAGGATGTCATCCGCGTCCTTCGAGACGGAACGAAGAAGCCGGTTGTTGACGGTGAATACGGTCTCGATATTATCTATGCAGTAAAGCGTCTCTACGGCGATGAAAAATAAGAAAAGGCACCCGAACGGGTGCTTTTTTTATAATGCAGAAGGCAAAATGCAGAAAGTCGGAGGCCAAGCGGTCTTAGGAAGAGCAAGATGTTCAACTCCTGGGTGCA
>JAZSHZ010000242.1:0-5359 GCA_045533555.1 Eubacteriales bacterium | reverse complement strand
TACAGAGCACTCGTTGCAATGGAGAAGGAGTTTGACACAACGGCAATTTCGGCATCCGACTTTGCAAATGTCGCAGACTATGCAAAGGATGCAGTTTCTGCTCTCGTCAACGCAAAGCTTGTCAACGGCAAGAACGGACTTGTTGCACCGACGGATTATACGACTCGTGCGGAAGTCGCTGTTCTCATCAAGAGAATTCTTGAGTTTGTCAAAAAATAATTATTGTATGAAAAAAATATCAGCAGTCATTTGACTGCTGATATTTTTTAACGAAGATTATAAAATGTTTCACTTCCTATTTTGCGTAAATCAAGCATGTTAAGATCGAATTCGGATGCCGATGTTGTTTTTGCATAATGTTCAATATCGGAGAAAATCTGCATATAAATACTTTGGTTGCGTAAGTGAGACGGGATGAGATATTTTTCTTTGGCATTTTCCATTTCCAGCATCAGTTTAAGTCTTGCGTCTTTTCGCTCTTGCGCGAGCTTTTTGATCAGCTGTTGGAAATCTGCAGATTTCTCATTTGATGTAAGAATATCGTGCATTTCAATTAAGGTGAGAAAATCTTCAGCTATTGCATTGTAGCTTCTCATTTCACAAGCAAATCTTCGAGCAAGGTAGGTGTTGCATTTAGTGTTGCATGCAATTTTATCAAAAAGCATTGCTGCTCGTTTGGAGAGTGTGGAAATCTCTGTGAGATGATGCAAATAAAGAACTCTGTCGCTACATATAAGTTCTATCGCTTCTCCTGGATAGTTTCTGGGATATGGTCTGTCTTTTGCAACGTATGTATAGAAATAATAAGCAAAGCTTCGTTGGAACATATAGCCGTTTCCGATTATGTCATCTTCATTTATCGGAGTTGTAGTTTCTTCCTCGGTGACTTTATCAAACAGATACAGAGCATCTTTTGCAATATCGAATTCTGCTCCGAACTCGCGATATGCATAGCGTTTGTTAAAGCTTGCCATATCACCGGTGCCGTCAAAGTTCCATGTGTAATCAGCCATACTGACATGATTTTTATCATTTGTTCTGTCCCAACCGCAGTAAGATTGGAAACCTTCGGCATTTTCTTTTTTTGCCATCTCGCAGAGATAATAAACATTGCCGACAGTATCGCGTGAGGTGTTCCAATGAAAATATGAGTTGTGCGGTTTAACGATGCTTCTGATTCCGAGTTCGGGGAATGTGGTTTTGAAACGAAGATTGTTTTTCTGATTGCGATATGTCCACCAGTCGATAACGGTGACATCGAGAAGATCGTTTTCAATTAGCATTTTTTTGAAATCGTTCGGATCCATAATGCGCTCGATCATGTCGCAATATATATAAATGTTTTTCATGCCTCGTTCTTTGAGATGTTTTATAAGCTTGAGCGCATGGTTTCTGAATTTTTCTTCGTTTGAAAGTTTGGAACATTCGGGGCATTCGCACCAAGGTGAGAAGGAAGTGAACATGTTGTCGATATCAATGCCTGCTTCGTTTCTCACCTCGTCCATACCAATATGGAATGATTCTATTCCGTTTGGTTTGAGATATTTGTCGATAATATAATCGAAGATATTGAAAAGCATTTCATATGTTTTGGGGCTTGAGACACAAAAACTGTTTTTTGCGGGAATACCGTCGATAACAGGAGCGACTTCAGGGTAATTTTTGGGAAGAAGTGAATTGTGTCCGTAAGAATTCCAAAGCGGAAGAACTTCAACTCCACGTGATTTTCCGTATGCAATAAGCTCACCGAAGAAATCCTCACACACCATCGGAACTTCAACTGTTTCTTTGATCCATTTATGATTTGAAGGGGAATAATAATGCTTTATTACATCGCTTTTGAGTTTGGGGTATTGTGGAACGGGAATATAAAGATATTCACTCCTGATTTTGTCATATTGGATACACCAACAACCGTAAAGTGCAACGCAAAGCTGATTCATCTTGCAACTGACAATATCGTCAATAACCTCTTTCCAATCTTCGAGTGTCATGAGGTTGCTTCCGAATCTGCATTCAACAAAATGCCCGCGTGTTTTGAGGTCAGGCCAATCGGAAATATTCATTTCGCGGATAAAAAAATCATTGCAGTCATCCTCAATGCACTGTAAAAATGTTGTGACACCATAATAAAGGCCGGCTTCGCCGTAGCCTGTTATTCGTATTTCATCGGCGGAAACGTCAAGTTGATAAGCCTGGTCGGAGTTTTTTGCGATTTGATCGGGGATGTTCCTGCAAAGTGTCGGTGTGATTTTCAGCTTTCCGCTACATTCGTTTGCACACACATTGCATTTTTCGGAAAGTCCTTTGTATAAATATTCCAATGCATTTTCTGCGAGTATTCCTTTTATGTTTTCAGGTGCAATGCTAAAGTTTGCTTTGCCTGATTCTGCAAGCAGGATTTTAATATTAGTGCAGGTAGCTTTTTGCGGAACAGGTTTGATTTTTGAAATAATATCCATTTGGGTCACCTCTCGGTTTGACAATAAATTACTTTTCTATTGTATTATATCATTTTTATAAACAGTGTCAAATAAAAACGCAATCTGAATAAATTGTTTTTTGTCATAAAACTTGACAAAATGTGCCATAAAGGGATATTATATAAAATATAGTATTATGGGAGGTTTATATATGAAAAGGTTATTATCACTTCTTCTTGCGGCTATGCTTTTATTTGCAATGGTACCGACATTTGCATTTGCGGTAGAAGAAGACGCGGAGTCGTATGTGTACAATTTCAAATCAGGTTTGCATAAGACTTCGGCAGGTGGCGATGCCAATTATATAACGGTATGTGAAGATTGGATAAGTGAGGATCCCAATGAGGGAGAGTGGACATGCAATGCTTATTATCATTTCGGGAACGGAAGTAATGCCGGGACACATAACGGGGATTATTTTTCTTTCAGACCGAAAATAGATAATGGCGAAAGAATTCCGACATATTCCCCGGGTATTGCGCTTAACGCAAAGAGCCAGTTCATGGCAACGATTGCAATAAAAGTCGAAGTTGAAAAGGATGGAATATATGCTCCGTCGCTTTTACTTGCAACAGAAGATTCTTCTCCAATGTGGGAAGTATTTTTTACTGAAGCTGATACAGCACTGAATAAAGATAATTTAAGGGCATATGTTTCAACTCTTGATTCTTATGATCGACTTGGTATTATTGACGGTTACGGCAATGGTGCTGATGTTCAGAAGTCTTTTCTGAACAGAGAGCTTAAGGCGGGTTCGTACTATCTGATTCTTATTTCGAATGGAAAGAACGCAAATTGCACATTTACTGATGAAGGTAACAACGTTTATCGCATAGAGCTTTTGTTGAAGTCATTTACGCTTAATAATATCAATGAAGAATATGTTCCGGAGGATGTTATATATAATCTGACTTCGTGTGCTCTTGCTGACCCGACCAGTGCTTCAAATTATTGTGATACTGATTTAAGTGACAAAGCATGGCATTGCACAAATCTTTTGAAACTCGGATATGATGTCTTGGCGGAAAATGAAAATAAATTTGCTTTTGCAGGTGATATTTATACAAGACAAGGTTCTATATCAGAAAACGGTGCACTTGCATATCTCTGGTCGGGCAGATATGTGTATAACAGTTCATATTTTGCAGATAACGATGGAGATGGAAAAAAGGAAACTGTTGCTTCCGGTGATGCGTACGGTACCAGCACTAACTTTGCTTTAAAAATAAAGGTTCCGAATAAAGGAAAATATAAGCTTTATCTAAATAACAAATCTTCTGATAAATACGGATGTCTTTCAAATGTTTATTTTGCTGATTCAAGCATTGTTCCATTGTATTCTGCTGCCAATATCGACGAAGTGATTGAAGATAAATATGCGAAGTATAAACTGACCAATTGCTTTGACAGTGCAGTTGTTCATTCGGATGATATTTATCTTGGCGATGTCAATGTATCTGCCAATAATATGGATTGCTACATCATATTCAGTCCGGATTACGATACATTCAAGATTAATAGATCGACATTGAATGTCGGAGGAAGAACCGGTTTCCAATCGCTTCATCTCTCAGGCATAAGACTTGAACCCATAATTGAGCCCGATATTGAGATGGAAGCAGAGCAGGATAAGTTTGACGAGATTGAACAGACAAAAACAAACGAAATTGCATCGGCGGTCTCCTCGGGTCTTTCCAATGTTGCAACGGTAAATGTTCTCGCAACCGAAGTAAACGGCGATTCTGCTTTTGAGCAGACTGCAAGAAAGGTAGCGGGAACTCCGGGTTCAATGATAACGGTCACGGCAGTGGATAAAGAGGGCTATGATTTCCTCTATTGGGCAAAGGGAATGGGTGCAAGTCGTAAGGTTGTTTCCGAGAATGTCGAGTATACCTTCAAGGCAACTCACGGAGGAACGTGGGTCACTGCAGTCTATAAGGATAAAACCTCGACTCAGACGTCCGTTATATTCTATAACGGAAATGGTGAAGAAGTTGGTCGCAGGCTTGTTGATAACGGAAGTGAAGTTGAACTTCCTGCTCTCCCGTCGCTTCGCGGTCATGAAGCGTCAAAAGGTTGGGCTCTCGGCAATGCAAACACTCTTTATCAGCAGGGTGATAAAGTTTCGGCAAGCGGAGCGCAGATGTTCTTCGTTGCTCAGTTTGACGATCCTGCCGAGGATACAATAACGGTAAAGGTAAACGGCACTGAATTTGGCAAATATGCCTATGGCGAAAAGGTAACCGTAACTGCAACAGAGCGCGAAGGCGGCAACGGTCAGAAGGTTTTCGTTTTCTGGAAAAAGAATGGCGAGATAGTAAGCTTTGATAAGTCCTATTCCTTCCTTGCAAGCGATAATTGCGAGCTCACCGCCTGCTATGAAAATTATAAACCGATGACAGAATCTCTTCGCAAGATTATTATAAATGCAGATGGCGAAAATCTTATGGCGGAATTTATAGGTGTTGATTCTGCGGTTGAAAAAGGCATAATTTTCGGAGGGGCAACGTTTGCCGAGGCGACGCATAAGATTGCAATGTCGCAGAGCGGAAATCAGCTTTCTGCGGTTGCGGATATCGAATCCGATGAATATATCGGATATGCAATCCTTTCCGACGGAACAGTAATATATGATAAATAGTAAAAAACGCGGCTCAGCCGCGTTTTTTGCTATTGTAAATTCGAGAATATTTTGGTATAATTTATTTTGAAATCAGACAAGGATGTGTTTGTGTTGGCGAGATTTTTCGTTGATCCGGAGCAGATTTCAGATGAAACAATTTCTGTATACGGTGAGGATGTTAAGCATATTTCAAAGGTTTTGCGTTTGCGCGTCGGTGAAGATATAACGGTATGCGATAAATGTGGAAATGATT
>JAZSHZ010000132.1:0-12030 GCA_045533555.1 Eubacteriales bacterium | reverse complement strand
CAGCCTTCGTCGTAAACTTTACTTCCGCAACCTCCGGGATATCAACGAGCTTCGACTCTATCGCGCGAGCCTGCTCCTCTGTATATGTCTCATCGACATAGACCACTATTTCGTTTTTATTCTCGACATCCGCGAGCATATTATCGATATTGAGCGCAACAAGCGTGAAGCTTCCCATAACAAGAAGACAGGCGCAGATAACACTCATCGCGGCAATGCTCATGATGCGGTGTGAAAATATGCTTGTTATTCCTTCACGAAAAAAATAGCTTATATTATATAATCTCATTTTTGATAATACCCGCCTGTTCTGTCACTGATAATACGGCCGCCGTCTATCGCAATGACTCGCTTTGAGAATTCATCGACAAGTTCCTTCTCATGCGTTACGACAAGCACGGTCGTCCCGAGCGAATTGATGCGTTCAAGCAGACTCATTATCTCGATTGACATATTCGGATCGAGATTTCCCGTTGGCTCGTCGGCAATGATCATACTCGGATTATTTACGATTGCTCTTGCAACAGCAACTCTCTGGCGCTCACCGCCGGAAAGCTCATCGGGATAGTGCTTTGCTTTATGCTCAAGTCCGACAAGCTCAAGCACATAGGGGACGCGCTTCTTTATCGAACGCGGGCTTGCTCCGACCGCGCGCATCGCAAATGCGACATTTTCATAAACCGTCTTTTTATCTATGAGGCGGAAATCCTGAAAAACAACTCCGATCGACCTGCGAAGCGCAGGAATCTTCGAGGGCTTTATGCGATTTAAGTTAAAATCGTTGACGACGCCTCTGCCCGAAGTCATTCTCACCTCGCAGGTGAGGATCTTGACAATCGTTGATTTTCCCGAGGCCGATGAGCCGACAAGGAAAACGAATTCGCCGTCATCTATTTTCAGGTTTACGCCCGATAAAGCAGGCGTACCGTTTTCATACACCTTGCATACATCGAGAAGCCTTACCATTTATCCCACATTCCTTTCAAAATTTAAAACGCGGAGCCCTGGATGGAAAGATATTTCTTGACCATAAGGGCAACCTTGAAGATAATCGCATGGTCAAATTCACGCAGATCAAGCCCCGTTATCTTCTTTATTTTCTCGAGGCGGTAGACGAGCGTGTTTCTATGGACAAAGAGATTTCTTGAAGTCTCGGAAACATTGAGGTTATTCTCAAAGAACTTCTGAATCGTCATAAGCGTTTCCGAATCGAGCGATTCAAGCGAATTATCCTTGAATACTTCGGAGAGGAACATTTCACAAAGTCTTGTCGGAAGCTGATATATGAGTCTTCCGATTCCGAGGTTTTCATAACTCATGACATCGCGCTCCGTATCGAAGAGCTTGCCGATATTGATTGCCGACTGCGCTTCCTTATATGAGACCGCAAGATCCTTGAGCGACGGTGCAATCGTTCCGATTCCGATCTCCGTCTTTGCGAGGAGCTCGGATTTGAGCGTGTCGCGGATGTTCTCCGCAAGCTTTATGAAGCTTTTGAGATCATCATCGCCCGAAACCTCGCGGATAAGGGCAATCTCATCCTCGCTGACGCTGACGACAAAATCCTTCATCTTATCGGGGAACATATTGGAAACGACATCAACCGCAGCATTATCTGCCCCGTCTATCTGGCGGATGAGGAAAACGATATGCGGAACATCGAGCGGCATACGGAGCTCGCTCGCTTTCATATATATATCACCCGACAGGATATTATCAAGAATTATATTCTTGATAAACGTCGCGCGGTCGTGCTTCTCGTCATAATATTTCTTGGCATTTCCGACAGCGAGAGCCGCCATAACCGCAAGGCTTCTCGCATATTCATCCTCGCCCGAAACGAACACGACATATTCAAATCTCGCGCCCGGTGTCGCGACGGGCTTATATGTATCTCCGTCCTGAACGATATAGGAGCCGATCATTTCCTCGAGCGCACCGAGAGCCTCCTCGCGCACAGAGCCCTTGAGCGACTGATCCGTGCATGCGACGATCTCTCCCGCAACGTTCATAACGCCGACAGTTCTGTCGGTTGCCTCCTTCATCTGAAGTATTGTGTTCTGAAGCATTCTCCAAGCCATATATTTCTACCGTCCCTGTCAATATTTCTCCGGTGACATTTCACCTGATTATACCATACATATCTATTGTACCAAATAAACGACACAAAATCAATGAATTTTCTGTAAAAATATCTAAAAAAGAGCCGAATGGAAAGAGCCTGCCGTTTCTATATCCGCAGCGATCTGTCTTACGAGCTCCTCCATCGATCCGAATTTTCTTTCTTCTCTTATGAAACCGAGAAATTCCACTTTTATGCGCTTTCCGTATAAATCTCCGTCAAACCCGAGGATATTCGTCTCCGCACGCGGAATTCCCGCATCCGTCACCGTCGGCGCGATGCCGACATTTGTCACTCCAGGAAAGCTCTCCTCGCCGACCGTGACGCGCGTTGCATAGACGCCGTATTTCGGTATGCAAATATTTTCGCTCATCGGTTGGTTCACCGTCGGAAATCCCATTTTCGTCCCGACCTTTCTTCCGTGTTCAACCGTCGATATCCTGCAGTGATAATGCCCGAGAAGCTCCGATGCTTCATCAACATTGCCGAGCTTCAGACACTCCCTTATGCGAGATGAGCTGACCGCCTCGCCGCCGTGCATGACCGCGCCGATTATTTCGCATCCGATACCGTGCTCCGTGCAGAGGCTCCGAAGCTTTTCCGCGTCTCCCGAGCCGCCTTTTCCGAAGCGGAAATCAAACCCCGCAACAACATAGCCTGCATTGAGCTCACCGAGGATAACATCCTCAAAAAAACGCTCGCAGGACAGAGCGGCATATTCAGCGGTAAATTCCTTGACGATTATATCCTCAATTCCATAAAGCCCGCGTATGAGGGCACACCGTTCCTCGGTTGTGTTTATA
Source organism: Eubacteriales bacterium (assembly GCA_045533555.1). Classification (GTDB taxonomy): domain Bacteria; phylum Bacillota; class Clostridia; order Oscillospirales; family JAAYXM01; genus SIG480. Next base: position 9,105 of record JAZSHZ010000132.1, on the reverse strand, counting down.
AGCCCGACGGGTGAGGGTGCGAGAATCTCGGATGGGTGGTTTGAATATGTCATAACAGAGGCGACAAGGTCTGACGCCTTCGCTGTTTCAACTGTCTTTTCGAGCAGCTTGCCGTGCCCCGTATGCACCCCGTCAAAAAAGCCGAGGGCTATAACTCTTTTTGCCATAAATCCTACACCTCAAAAAAGCTTTTGACCGTCTTAAGCGCGCCGTTTTCCTTTCCTTCGGCAACCATAAGAAACTCTCCGCTTTCACCGTAAACGCGATAAAGCACACCCGCCTTTGCATCAGACGGGACATCCGCGCCGTTGCGGCATTTTTTCTCGCCTGCGGCATCAATGGTTTTGCTTTCAAGCTCTGAGAACATAAAATCAAGCGGAGTGACTCCGGGGTCCGCTTCTATCTCTTCGATCGTTCTCGCAGATTCTATAGAAAAAATCCCGGATTTTGTTCTGCGGAGTGCCGTCATGGATGCGCCGCAACCGAGCTTTTCGCCGATATCATATATAAGCGTTCTTATGTATGTTCCCTTTGAGCAGGCAACATCTATCTCATATTCATCGCCTTCGATGTGCCTTGCGGCGATTGAATGAATTGTTATCTCGCGTGATTTGCGCTCGACCGTTTTGCCTTCGCGCGCAAGCTTATAGAGAGGAACTCCATCCACCTTTATTGCCGAAAACATCGGCGGTGTCTGCATAATTTTGCCGACAAAGCTTTCACAGGCGGCAAAAACATCCGCCTCCGAAACGCAGACTTCTCTTTCCTCGAGCACATCGCCCGTTATATCCTGAGTGTCCGTCACAATGCCGAGGCGAAAGCGCGCGGTATATGCCTTCTCATCCGAGAGCGCGAATTCGCAGGCGCGGGTCGCCCTTCCGATAAATATGGGCAAAACACCCGTTGCCATCGGGTCAAGTGTTCCCGAATGCCCCACGCGGCGGGTCTTGAATATTCTTCTCATACGCGACACGACATCGTGCGAGGTTATGCCGCAGGGCTTGTCTACTATTACAATTCCGTTCATCTTTTTATCCTTCCGAAAAGCAGACTTTGCGGAACACTTCAAATCACAAGCGTTCCGCAAAAAATCTAAAATATTTCAAGCTCTTCAATGCGCGAAACAATTGCCTGCTCCGCATCATCGAGCGACATATCGAGCGTGCAGCCCGCGGCTCTTTCATGACCGCCGCCGCCAAAATAAGCGCAGAACTCCGAGGCATCGACACTCTCATCCGAGCGGAGCGATACCTTTGCCGCACCATCGCGCTCATGAATATAGACACCGAGTGAAACACCCTTGACTATTCTTGCAAGAGAGGATATTCCATCGAGGTCCTCATCCGTCGCACGGGTCTTCTTTATCGTCTCATCACTGAGCTTTATAATTGCGACGCGACCGCCGAAGCAGATATTCATACCCGAATATATCTCTGCCTCAAGCGCAATTCTCGCGCGGCTTTTCTCAACGAGGAATTCGCGGTTGATCGCCTCAAAATCCGCGCCGAAGCCGAGAAGCTCCGCCGCCTTGCGGTGAGTTTCCGCAGTCGTGTTGGAATGGAGGAATCTTCCCGTATCCGTCGATATTGCGATATAGAGAGCATCTGCAAGCTTCTTTGTAAAGCGGACGCCGAACTCCTTTGCAAGATCAAACATTATTTCTCCGCAAGCCGCAGCTTCCGGCACAACGCAGATTTTCCTTGCATACTCTCTGTGGGTTATATGATGGTCGATTGCGAGATCGATATTATCCGCAAAATCCTCCGTCTCCTTTGAGAGAAGCTTTATATCCGCTATATCTACCGCAACGATGCACCTCGGCTCAAAATCCTCAGGTGCAAGAAACGCCTTTGCGCGGCGAAGATATTTCTTCGTGAATTCCGGATTTGCAAAAATATATGCATCCTTTCCGATCGCGCGGAGAATTATCGCAAGCGCAACAGCCGAGCCGACGGTATCCCCATCGGGGCTTTTATGCGTCATAATGAGAATATCATCGCGCGTTTTGAGGAATTCCGCAACGCCCGCAACATCGAGCTTTTTCTTCTTATCCTCAACCTTTGCGACATTATCGATAAGCTCCATGATATGCGTTCCCGTGACGATGGAGTTATCCGCAATGAAGGTAAGCTCGGGGGTATGGCGCAGACGCAGGCGCTTTGATGCCTCGCGGCGAAGATATCCCGATGCCGCGCGAAGCCCCTTTATGCAGTTTTTCTCGCGCTCACTGTCACCGAGTACGCTGACGAAAACGCGCGCTGTTCCGAGGTCGGGAGCCGTCTCAACACGGATGATGCTGACGATTCCCTCGACTCTCGGATCGCGTACCGTTCTTATAATCTCGGAGAGAGCATTTCTGAGCTCGTCATTGACGCGCCCCATTCTAACACTTCCCATTAATCCTTAACCTCTACCATTTCATATGCCTCAACGATATCGCCTTCCTTGATATCATTGAAGTTCTCGATGCTGAGACCGCATTCATATCCGGATGCAACCTCTTTTGCATCATCCTTGAAGCGCTTGAGCGATGCAAGCGCACCTTCGAAGACAACGATACCGTCGCGCACGATGCGGACACTCGCGTTTCTGATGATCTTACCGTCCGTAACATGGCAACCCGCAATTGTTCCGACCTTCGAGACCTTGAATGTCTGGCGGATCTCGGCATGGCCGAGAACCTCTTCGCGGAACTTCGGAGCAAGAAGGCCCTTCATGGCTGCTTCCATTTCCTCTATGCAGTCATAGATGATGCGGTATGTTCTGACATCGGTTCCCGATGCAGCCGCACTGTCACGCGCACCGGAGTCGGGGCGGACATTGAAGCCGACAACGATAGCATTCGATGCCGATGCAAGAAGAATATCGGATTCGTTAATAGCGCCGACACCCGTGTGGATAACGCGGACGCGGACTTCCTCATTCGTGAGCTTTTCAAGTGAAGCCTTGACAGCCTCCGCAGTACCCTTTACGTCTGCCTTGACGATGATCGGAAGCTCCTTGATTTCGCCCTGCTGAATCTGATCGAAGAGGTCTTCGAGAGAGACCTTTCTCGCAACTGTCTTGTTTGCCTCATCCTTCTCCGTCTGCTTTCTCTGCTCGACAAGTTCGCGAGCCATGCGCTCATCATCTACCGCATAGAAGACGTCACCTGCATTCGGAACCTCGGAGAGACCGATTACCTCGACCGGAACAGACGGGCCTGCATTCTTTATCTTTCTGCCCTTATCATCCGTCATCGCGCGGATTCTGCCGACACTGGTTCCCGCAATGATGACATCGCCCGCATTGAGCGTTCCGTTTGAAACGAGAAGTGTCGCAACAGGGCCGCGGCCGCGATCAAGCTTCGCTTCAACAACCGTTCCCTTTGCGGAGCGGTCGGGGTTTGCCTTGAGATCAAGCATATCCGCAGTCAGAAGAACCATCTCGAGAAGATCGTCGATTCCGTCTCCGCGCTTCGCGGAAATCGGGCAGACTATCGTGCTTCCGCCCCATTCCTCGGGAACGAGCTCATATTCCGTGAGCTGCTGCTTGATTCTGTCTGGGTTTGCACCCTCGACATCCATCTTATTGACCGCAACGACTATCGGAACATCCGCTGCCTTTGCGTGGTTGATAGCTTCAATCGTCTGCGGCATGATACCGTCGTCAGCCGCAACAACGAGAATGACAACGTCAGTTACCTGTGCACCGCGGGCACGCATTGATGTAAATGCTTCGTGGCCCGGTGTATCGAGGAAGGTGATTTTTCTTCCGTTGAGGTCAACGCGGTATGCACCGATGTGCTGCGTGATTCCGCCCGCTTCGCCCGAAACGACATTTGTCTTTCTGACGGCATCGAGGAGCGATGTTTTTCCGTGGTCAACGTGACCCATAACGACGACAACGGGATCTCTTCCCTTGAGGTCCTCTGCCGCATCCTCGTGCTCATCTATAAGTCTGTCCTCAATAGTGACGATGACTTCCTTCTCGACCTTCGCGCCCATTTCAAGTGCAACGATTGCCGCCGTATCATAATCGATAACATCGGAGAGAGATGCCATAACGCCAAGCTTGATAAGCTGCTTGACGACATCCGCACCCGTTCTCTTCATGCGTGAAGCAAGCTCACCGACGGAAATCTCCTCGGGAATCTGGACAGTCACCTGAACCTTCTTCTGAACCTGCTGCTCGAGCTTCTTCATCTTCTCCTGCTCTTCCTGACGGCGCTTGTTGCCATAGTTCTGCTGCTTGCGGTCGGGAGAGCGCTTTATCTTCTGCTTTTGAACACCGATATCGCGAACCTTATCGGGAACGAGATTATCGACGCGGTCATCATACTTGGAAAGGTCGACAGAGCCGCCGCGCGTATCGATGACGTGGGTCTGGACACCCTTCTTGGAGACGATGGGCTCTTCCTGCTTTGCAGGAGCTTCCTTCTTCTTCGGAGCTTTCTCCTCGCCCTTCGGAGCCTTCTTCTCTTCCTTCTTACCTGAAGCGGGCTTCTCCGATTTTGCCTCCGCCTTTTCTGCCGGAGCTTCCGCGGGAGCCGCATCTTCCTTATATGTTTCTGCCATGAGGCGCTCAAAGCTCGATACCTGATTTGCAGATGTCAGCGCATCGAAAACAATATTGAGCTCTTCCTCCGTGAGTGCCTGCGTATTTGTCTTTGCCGCACCCGTATATTTTGCTATGATTTCCGTTATAACCTTTGCCGGCATATCAAAGTCTTTTGCCAACTCACGGACTTTATACTTTGTTGTGTTGCTCATAGAACACTCCACCTCCGTTTTGAAATTCGTTTTCGGAAAAAACTATTTTTTCCTTTTGCCCTTATTCTTTCTTGCCTGAATCTTTGCCGCGCGGCGGGTTGTTTCCTCAAGGACGGCTTTTGCCTCCTCGCTTCCCTCCGCAAGCTTTTTGACGAGCGCCGCGGCAAATCCCATATCGCATACCGCGACGACGGCGCAAGGGCGTTTTCCGAGAGCATTGCCGATATCCGCGCGAGTCTCCCTGACGGTGACCGCAGGAACATTGACGCTCTCCGCTATGAAGCGGAAGGTTTCGCTCGTTCTTTCCGAGGCATCGCCCGCAATGAGGACGAGCCTTGCGGCTTTCGAAGTCAGCGCACTGCGCGTCGCCTCATCTCCCGATTCAACCTTTCCCGCTCTTTTTGCAAGGCCCAGAAGGCCGAGATAACTATTCTGCATCTTTTTCCTCCGCAAGCTTTTCAGTCAGCGCGTCATAAACCTCTTTCTCGATCTTGCAGGAAAAAGCGCGCTCAAGCGCCTTTGATTTTATCGCACGCGCGAGGCATTCCGATTTCTTGCAGATATACGCGCCTCTTCCGGGAAGCTTCCCGACAAAGTCGAGCGAGATCTCGCCCTCCTTTGATCTGACCACGCGGATAAGCTCCTTCTTCGGATGCATCTCGCGACAGCCGACGCACTGGCGCATCGGAACTTTCTTTTCTTTCAGCATTCCCGCAAGCGCCTCCTCTTAAAGGCTGCTTGCCGGCTTTATATCTATCTTGAAGCCCGTGAGCTTTGCGGCGAGGCGGGCATTCTGACCGTCCTTACCGATTGCGAGGGAGAGCTGGTCATCGCTTACGATGACGCGGCACATACGAGCTTCCTCATCTGCATCAACGGAGATGACATCTGCCGGAGCAAGAGCCGCCGCGACATATTCCGCCATATTATCGGAATACTTGACGATATCGATCTTCTCACCGCGGATTTCTTCGACGATTGCCGCAACGCGGTTGCCGCGCGGACCGACGCATGCGCCGATTGGATCGACATTCTCATCGTTTGCGGAAACCGCAATCTTCGTTCTTGAGCCTGCTTCGCGGGCAACGCTCATGATCTCAACGATTCCGTCGTGAATTTCGGGAACCTCAATTTCAAACAAACGGCGGACAAGACCCGGATGTGTTCTCGAAATGATGATCTGCGGGCCGCGCTCGCTTCTCTTTACCTCGACAACATATATCTTGATTCTGTCGCCCTCGCGGAGAACCTCGCCCGGGATGAGCTCCTTCGCCGCAAGGTAAATCTCCGTCTTGTCGTTCTCGCCCTGAATCTCGATGGATGCGCCGCCGTTCTTCGGGTCGGTGCGGGTGACGAGAGCCGTGAGGATTTCATGCTCCTTGGAATTGAATTCGCGGTAGATAACGCCGCGCTCTGCTTCGCGGATACCCTGGATGATGACCTGCTTTGCAGTCTGCGCCGCGATTCTTCCGAATTCACGTGTCTTTACCTCGATGTTGACAACATCACCGACGCCGACGCGCTTGGAGATCTTCTTCGCATCATCGATGCATATTTCCTCTGCGGGATTCTCAACAACATCGACGACTGTTTTTCTGACATACATACGGAATTCCTTTTTCTCGCTATCCGGCTCAACAAAGACATTGTCTGCCGCGCCGTCATTATCACGCTTATAGGCCGCGAGAAGAGCCTGCGCGATCTTATCGAGCATATAGTCCTGCGGGATGCCCTTTTCCTTTTCGAGCTGCTCGATGGCAGCAAAAAATTCTGCGTTCATTTTTTTGATCTACCCCTTCTTTATATTATATGTTTATTTTTAAAATTCAACACGAAGCCTGACGGAAGCGATCTCCTTTTTGGAAAACTCGATAGCTTTCCCTTCGTCATCCACGGTTACGTTTCCGTCGCAATAAGCGGCGAGCCTTCCGATGAATTCCTTCTTTCCGTTTTTCGGAGAGAAGGTCTTGACTGTTACGAGGCTTCCCATGTATTTTTCGAAATCGGACGGGCGATAGAGCCTTCTTTCAAGCCCTGCGCTCGAAACCTCGAAGATATAGGATTCGTCGATCGGGTCGGCATCATCGAGCACCTTATCAAAGGCACGGGAAAACTTCTCACAATCATCGATGGAAACTCCATCTTCCTTGTCAATATAGACGCGGAGATATCTCTCTCCTCCTTCCTTGACGAACTCAACATCCCAGACGGAAAGACCGAGACCCTCCGCAACGGGAGCCGCAAGATTTGCGACGATATCTGTTACCTTATTCAAAAAAACACCCCTTACATCAATTCGAGAGTGGACGACCTGCGCCCACTCTCGATAACTTACATTCTTACTTTATGGAGATTATATCATATAATTCCAAAAAAAGCAAGTTTTTTTATAATTTTTCTTATTATCTCTTAAAATCAATGAGACTTGCGTCCACGCATTTAGCTTTTTCGTCCTTCGCGGCATATTCTCTTGCAACCTCAAGAGCGCGCTCAAGCGGCGCATCCTCTGCAACAAATTTCGTCGTGAGCTTTTTCGTTTCCTCATCGATTTTAACGATTGTGCTCCACTTGCAGACGGAGTTATTCACCTGGATATCATAATCGCGGCAGAAGGCATTTACCGCGCGCACAGTGCGGTTATCCCAATCGGAGTCAGGCGTTCCGTAGAAATACCCGAGAGCAAGAAGCCTCTCCTCGATTGCTTTGACATTTTCCGTCTTTATATTGCTCGCATCGCACTTCTCTTTAAGCGGAGTGAGATAAGGGAGCTTATAGGGAGTAAGCTTCATTTTGACCTCGTGATCCGGTTTCAGACCGATGCCGTCATAGCCGCCGCTAACGGGAAGCTTTATCTCAAGAGTCGTGACTATTGCCTCGTCTCCGTCCTTCGTCTCGAAATGGATCTGACCCATACCCTTTCCGAAGGTTTTTTCTCCGACGATCGTCGCATAGCCGAGATCGCGGAGTGAGCCCGCCATAACCTCTGCCGCAGAAGCCGTCTGTCCGTTTACGAGTATGACGAACTTATTGAATTCCCATCCGTAGCCCTCGCTGAGATACATCTTCATTCCGTAAGGCTCCGCCTGCCATGTCATCGCATAGGGGATATCCTTTTCGGGAATGATGTTGTCCATAAGGTTGACGAAGCAATCAAAGCTTCCGCCGGGATTGTTGCGAAGGTCGAGGATGACCGTGTTGACTTCCTTCGCCGCGAATTCATCATAAGCTCTCATAAAATCGATGAATGAATTAATTCCGCCGAACTGATCAAGCTTTATGTAGCCGATTTTATCCTCGAGTATTTCGGAGGAAACATCAGAAATTCTGACTTTTTCGCGTCTGACATTAAAAGAAAGCTTTTCCTCACCGCGAAGGACATCTATCTTAACGTGAGTTCCCTCCTCGCCGCGGATAAGGCTTCCGAGCTCTGCAGGGAAATAGCCATCGACATTGACTCCGTCGACCGCGATGAAGCGGTCACCCTTCTTTATGCCCGCGCTGCCCGCAGGTCCTGACGAAACATCGTCCACAACGAGATATCCGTCATCCGAAATGGCAATGACGACGCCGATGCCAACCATCGTCTGCTCCATATTATATGCGGCATCATATGCCTCCGGAGTCATATATTTGGAATATCTGTCGCTCTTTCCGTAAATCTTATTTATAAACTTATAAAAGAGGCTTTCATCCTCCTCGAAAAGCTCAATCAGCGCCTCACGGACGTAATCCGCCTCATCATCCGAGAAGAGGCCGTATTTATAATAGAGTGCGAGCGCCTCATCAAGCTTCTCGCCATAGTCCGTTTCTGCCGCAAAGCTTACTGTCGTCAACGCGAAAATAAGCGCGAGCAGAAGCGCGAGTCTCTGCAGAAATTTCTTTTTCATAAGATTTTCCTCCTTTGTCAGTTCGCCGCCTCGCCCGAGCTCTCTCTTATATCCATGCAAAGAGAATTCTCACCTGCGACGGCATTGTTTATCTCCATTGCGTAATTTATTCTGAGATGCCCGCCCGCATCGTCAAACTGCTTATCTATGTTTCTCGTGCTGATTCCAACGGTCAGCGAGCCAAAGCCCATATCGTAGTAGGAAATATGCTTCTGCCCCGCCTCGAAGACCATATGCGTCTCAAGCTCGCCGAAGCGCATTACCGTGACCTTATTCTGCTCGATCTTGAGCGTTGTCGTCGTCTCTCCGAGACCGGTAAGCTCACTTTCCTTATATGAAACATAATAGTTTCCGTTCTTTTCATAATAGCGCCCACCCGTCACGAGTTCGACGCCGTCGTCACCCGTTTCTTCATAGCTCTGGAGACCCTTTATCGTTATTATAACATCCTTCTTCATAATATCCTC
>JAZSHZ010000094.1:0-42232 GCA_045533555.1 Eubacteriales bacterium | reverse complement strand
CCCCTACATTATCGGTTGAGCCCGCAGTGTTGTCCTTTTCATCCGATTGTGTCGGCGGGATGGTCGGTGTGCTTGTTCCCGGTGTGGACGGTGCGCCGGAGCTTGCGCCGCCACCTGTGGTCGAACCATAGACCGTGATATCGAAGTGGACTGTCGATTCGCGTCCGTCGGAATCCACTGCAGTGATTGCAAAGTGGTTTGCACCAACCTGCGAGTTATCCGGCTTCCAGGTTATCGTTCCGCTCGTCTCATCAAGCACTGCGCCGCGCGGCATACCGCCGTCTTTATAGACGATATCGCGCTCAAGAGGACTTGTTGCCGTTACCTTGACGCTGATCGAGCTTCCTGCGCTCGTTGAAAGCTTATCGCTTATCTCTGCAAATTCGGGAGCATTATCCTCGCTGAAGGAAAGCGGGATTTCTGCGCTCTGGCCTTCTTCGATCGTGTAGATATATCCCTTTGATTCATCAAATACATTGACATACTGACGAATCGGAGTGATTCTGCCGATATCGAGAACAATATCCTCGCCATCGCGCGTTGCACCATAGATTCTGAATGCGCCGCTTCTCATCTTCGGATCATTATCAACGAAGATATAGCGGTTTGCAAGATCTGAAAGCTCTTCATCGCTGATTGCATCCTGCGGTGTGATGACGATTTCGTTCTCATATTCGTGAGTCTTTGTAAATCCTTTGATTACGCCCTTGAGCGATGCGAGAGCGCCTGTCTCTTCGCCGATGATATCGCCATCGTGGACATACTTATATGTGTTTTCGCCGTTCTGAAGCGTATACATACCGACGAATCCGCGGAAGAGAATTTCCTTCTCGCCATCCGTTACCTTATAGGTTACTGAATTATTCGTTGCCCAGAAGATATAATCAACTCTGCCGCTTGCATGAGTTATCTTGAGTGCGCGATGTGCATCGCCTTCGTTTTCGCGACCATCGATGATTTCTGCCGCAAGCTCATCTGCTGATGTGAGATTCCTTGTTGTTCTGTAGGGTTCAAAGACCGTTGTGAAGGTCGTGTCGAGGTTTTCGCCCGTGTGCTTGACGAGAACATACTTAAACTTATCGATGTTCTTGTTTTCAACCTTCTGCGGCGGGAGACCGTCTGCGATTGATACCGAACGCGTTACGCCGTCTGCAATATTTCCGTCATTGAGCATCGTCATATGAAGCGCAAGGCCCTTCGAATCCTTGATTGCCTTATTGAAGTCCTTTATCGCAAAGTCAATCTCGAACTTTGATTCGGGGTTGCTTGCGCGGTCAACATTGCGAAGCCATGTGTATCCTCTCGGATAAACCGTTACATAGCTCCATGCTTCGGGCGAATTCGGGTCAGGACCATAGGGCACATCAATTCCCGCATAGCTTCCCTTATAGTTTCCTTCTTCATCAACCTGCGGAACGAGGTCGAGACCTTCTGTTTCGAGAATTTCATTCGATGATGCATGGAAGGAATAGAGATGGTCATTACCGCCATTGACGCGGAAGAAGTCTACCGCATAGGAGTTTTCATCATCTATCTTGACATAGACAACGCTTCTGCGATACTGATCAACTGCCTTATAAACATAGCTTGCATCGACATCCATAACCTGAATCATGCCCGCATCATCAAAATGGAGCTGATTTCCGCGGATTTCCGCTTCGCCCGTCTGCTGAACCTCATCGACCATAACCGTGTTATGGGAGAGAGTCGTCTGTACCCACTGGAGACGGTTCGGCTGTGTTCCCGTTGCTTCCGGATATGCAAGCTCGGGCATATAGTTGAGACCGAATGCCGTCATACCGAGATTGAGTGTATCTGCATGTCCGTGGCCGCTGTTAGAGCCGAAATACATCCAGACATTTCTGCGCGTTTCCTTTGCGGTTGCATCGGTAACGTTGGTGTAGTCGCCACCATCGCGGAGCATTGCGAAACCAAAGTTCGTCATCATCTCGGAATCGAGCTTGAGCACGCCATATTCATCGATGACCTTCTGAACCTCTGTTGCGAGTCTGTCGGGATTATAGTCCGTATCATTATAGTGGAGACCCGTTGATTTATTGCCGTTGAGCATATAAAGAACCTGAGCGAAAACAGGATCCTTAAGATGCTTCCAACCATTGAGGGCAACCTCGTTGCCTATCCAATGCGTCTTGCTTGCCGTCGAGCCCGAGTCACCGATGTTCGGCGAGTAGTTCGATGCGATAAGCGGGAGATTAGAATAGAACATCTGGACAAACTTCGGATTGTTATAGAGGTTTGCCGCGGGATATCTGTCATATCCTTCGAGAATATCGTTGATTCTTATAAGCGTCTGATGCCATGCGACGTTATATGTCGAAGCTTCGTTACCCTGACCGTCTGCATCTATCGTATTGATGAGAGTCTCTTCAATACCGCCGCCGAGACACGGTGCAACCGTTGTCCAGCCCGGAGCCATAAGGAAATCGAGCCATTCGCGGGATTCCGGCATCGAGTCGAGGATTACCGCACCACGGGCATTCGGAACCTGCGGATAGCCGAAGTTACCTGCAACCTCCGTTGTTACAAGGCAATCAAGGCCCTCGCGGATGATTCCATCCTCGATGTTTGTTCTTATCTGGTTCGGTGTATCCTTTGCGTGGCGCATCTTATATACCTTCGACTTATCGTTGAGGTATCTGAATACCTCCGGATCGTCATACATATCAAATACCATATCATATGACGACATAAAGTCTCCGATCGTTCCTGTCTCCCAGATTCGTCCGATTGTCTTACCGAGGTTTGAGCCACCGTCGGAATTCCAGACGTTATCGCCAAACACCGAAATATCGTAGCCGGGATAGAAGTCTGCAACACGGTCAAGAAGGATAGCCGCAACTCTGCCGTATTTCTTTTCGCCCGTATAGAAATATGCATTCGAGCAACGTTTTATTGCTTCAATAACTACACCGCCGCCTGCGACCTGCTTTCTCCAGATGCCGCTGTGCATATATTCTGCGATATATGTGTGGCGCTCAACAACGCCGTTGTCATAGGTATAGGGTGTTCCGTCCGGCTTCTTCGGGACATAACCCATACCGTCATCTACGCCCCATGTGTCCTGTGTTTCACCGTCACGGAGTCCTTTGTTGACGTTGATTGTTTTTACGTTTGCGAGATTGTCATAAAGCTCATTCTTGAGATATCCCTTGCCGTAGCCATAGTAGGCATCGCTTCCCTTTTCTGCATTCGGATCTCCGAAGAGTTCTGCGTGCTTATCAAGAGCACGCTGACGAGAGAATTCGCCGTATTCATTAAGACCAAGCTTATAGAAGCTTCCAAAGTCATTTGACGGGAAATATCTCTGGCATTCGGGACACTGAACCTTCCACGGACGGTTGAACGGATTGTGCTTCCATGAGTATGAGCCGTGCTCAAGACGTATGTCTGTTGCACAGTAGCGGCAGTGGTACATCTCGGGGTCGCCTTCTGCGCCGATACCTGTTGATCTCGGAACCTCATTTGATGTTATCATATCATAGAGGACATCGATCTTATCGACAAAAACATCGGCAAGCTTTATATAGTTGCTTTCTGCTGCAGATTTTGCCCAATCAAATCTTGCGACGTTATCTCGCGCAATTGCCGCCTTTTCAGCGGTCATATATGTTGCTTTTGTCTTTGCGTTTGCAACGGTCAATGTCTTTGTGACCGTTCTGATTCTTCCGTCTGCCGTCTTGACGGTGACTTCAAAGCCCGCTTTGCTTCCGTTTTCGGGGTCTGCATATACGGGGACGATGTTCATCGCCTCATCAAGTGTTGCAACTTCCGGGTTGAGAGCGCGTGCGGTTATTTTTGCACCCGTCATATCAATCTCGTTTCCGAGGTTCGAAATTGCCTGAACATAGAGCGGAACAAGATAATCATTGACATCTGCATCCGCAATATCCGTCCGGCGGATATGCTCACTTCCGCCTGCGGTTACGAGAATATCCGTCATACCCTCAGGAAGAACTTCAACATCGAAAATATTTTCAACCGTGTTTCCGTTGAAGCTTGCAGTTGCTTTGATTTTAGCCGTTCCGACTGTCTTTGCCGTCAGCATATCGCCTTCAACCGTTACAACATCGGGTGTGAGGGATTCAAAGCTTATCTCAGCGGACTTAAGTTCGCGTCCGCTTGTGAGAAGTGCCTTTGCGATAAGGAGAGAGCTGTCTCCGGCAAAGAGCTCTTCTGCTTCCGTCTCAGCCGTGACCGACTTGATCGGATCGTTTGTGACATTGACAACAACTTCTTTCGTCACTGTCTTTCCTGCGATTGTTGCAGAAAGCTTTATTGTTGTCTTGCCTTCAGAAACGCCTGTGAGAGTCAGCTTCGATTTGCCTGATTTTCCTATCTCATATGAAATAAAATCGGAAAGTGTGAGAGAATCGCCTGTTTTTTCTGCACCGAATGTGTTTTCTTTATCAATTTCACCTTCAGCAGTCACACCGAAGTGATATGCACTGCCGTCAGTCATTTTTGCATAAGCTTCGCAGGTATAAACCTCGCCTACTGCAAGCTCTGTGGGGATGTCTGCAACGATGCTGTCAAACACTGTTTCACCCTCGACAGGAGTGAAGCTGAGAGAATCGAGCTGTGCATATGCTGTTGAGTAGATCGACTTTCTTGCGCGCATGATAACCTCGTGCTCACCCGCTTCGAGGTGAATGGTGTTGAGCGTGTTGAGCTTATCATAGTGCAATGAATCATAATCCGGATTATAGAAGCTGTGGTCGCCGACATATACTCCGTCAACAAAAATTGAATACATCGCGCCACCGGAGCTTGAGCCTCCGATAAGACTTACACTGTAGTCACTCTCAAACGGAATATTGATCTTGATGCCGAATGCATTCTTCATATCCTTGGATGCCGGCCATACAGCATTGCTCGGAGCGCGGGTTGCGACATGGAGAAGGCTTCTTCCGTTTGAATATGTGTATTTTGACATATCGCTGCTTCCCGGGTAGATAAGAGTATATCCCGGAGTGTCGGTCGGAACGGCGTGGCGTTCGCAGACCGTCTGTGTGAAGTCGATGACAACAGGCGGGATTCCGTCAAACACCTCAAGCTTAATAACTGCACTGAGGTTCTTGCCTTCCTCGTTCTTTGCAACTGCCGAGATGATGACTGTTCCTTCCGCAATTGCAGTGACAACGCCGTTTGCATCAACTGTTGCAACCTCTTCATTGTTGCTTTCATAGTTAATTGTATATTTTGAAGCATCACCCGGAAGCTCATCGCTCATTATTGCGACCGCGGAAAGCTCGCGACTTCCGCCGATGATGAGCGTGTTGTTTTCTGTCTCAAGCTTGAGCTCCGCAAGAATCGGCGCCGCTTCAACCTTTATTGTCTTTTCACCCGAAATGGTTGCATCGGGTGTGATAACAGTTGCCTTGATGGTTGCCTCGCCCTTTGCGACACCTGTTATGACGCCGTTTGCATCAACCGTTGCAACAGCTTCATCCGAGCTTTCATAGATTATTGTCTGTGGTTTATCCTCAGGATATGCCGATCCATCCTCACGAATGAGGGTAAGGCTTGCATTTGCAGTTCTTGTTGCAAGGATCGTGTCCTTATCGAATGTGACACCGACCGTCTGAAGCATCGGCGGGTTCTCAACCGTTACGGTTATATCCTCCGTATATGTCACACCGTCGATAACCGCAGTTGCGGTAAACACTGTTTCGCCAAGCTTTTCAGCCGTGAGCTTGCCCGAATATACGCCATCGGAGGTAAGAGCATCATATGTGCTCTCAATCTTGAGCGAATCGCCCGACTTGACAGCTACGCCGAATGAGTTATTGGGATCTGCCTTAGCTGCATAGTCATATCCGTTTACGTGGCGGAATGAACCGTCGCTCATCTCCGCACGGATTTCAACATCTGTGCTCTCGCCGAGATAAATCTTTTCGGGTGCATTATGCTTAAATCCCTTGAAGGTGACTTCGCCATCAACCGGTGTTATCCACATTTTATAAAGGATACCGTAAGGCGTGCTGTAATGCGTCTTTGCAACGCAGAATGAAATTCTTACCTTGCCGTTTTCATCCGGCTCAAGATAGAGTGAGTTGAGCTTTTTCTCTCCGGTTGAAGCGAAGGTGTCCGCCCCGTCTATCCAGAAATTATAGAGACCTGCATATTTTCCGTTTGCATAGACATAATATTCACTTGCAGATTTCCAGCCACCGCCGAGGATTCTGAGGTTATACCAGCCCGGAGCATCAAGATCTGTTTCAATCGTAAACATTGCGTTTGCCGGATTTGCATTTGCATTCGTGCTTTCGGCCGACTGAATCCATGTCATATTGCTGTATCCGCGCGTTCCGATACAGAGGAGCGCAAGCTTCCCGAATTCGGGAACCGTATACTGAACGCGTCCGTCAACCGTCCCGGAGGTAAGCTCAGGAACAATTGCAAAATTTGCGGCATCCTTGACGATATAATCCTTGAGCGGTGTCTTCGGATTTGTTGCATTGCCGTTCTCAAGTGTGTTTATCGAGAATTCCATCTCTTTTTCGGAAACGGAATCAATAACCGTAATCTCGCCTTCACCCGAAACTGTTGCATCGGGAGTTGCGACGGTTACTTTGATTTTTGCAGTTCCTGCTGCGATACCCGTAACAACGCCGTTTGCATCAACCGTTGCAATGTCGGGTGTAAGACTTTCATATGTAACTGTCTTTTCGCCGTCTTCCGGATAAGGCTTACCGTCATCGCGGAGAAGCGCAAAGCTTGCCTTTGCGGTCTTTCCGATGAGAATCTTCTTATAGTTTGTTTTGACACCGACCTCCGAAAGCTTCGGAACGGGCTTTACGTTGACCGGAATATCCTGTGTGTAGGTTTCGCCATCAATCATAATTGTTGCGGTCATAACCGTTTCACCCTCTGCATTTGCAGTGAGCGTTGCAGTGTATGTGCCGTCTGAGAGAAGCGCATCATAGGTGCTTGCAAAGCCGAGAGAGGTGCCCGACTTTACCGCAACGGACATCGAGTTCTTTGCATCAGCCGTTGCATCACTGAGATAACCGTTGAGGTGACGGTATGAGCCGTCGCTCATCTCTGCGCGGAATTCCGCATTGATAACATCGCCAACATAAACTGTTTCGGGGATGTTGTGTGTGAATTGCTTGAATTCGACCTTCTCTGCCTCAACGGGAGTGAGCCACATTTTATAGAGAAGCGCATAAGGCGTATCATAATGGGTTTTTGCAACACAGAGAGAGATTCTGGCCTTACCGTTTTTGTCCGGTGTGAGATAGAGCGAGTTGAGCGATTTCACTTCTCCTGCCGCGAACGGATTACCTTCTCCGCAGAAGCTATAAAGACCTGCATACTGACCGTTCACATAAACATAAAACTCTGCACCGCTGGATCTGAGTCCGCCTTGGAGAGACAAATTATACCAACCGGGAACGAGAAGCTCCGTTTCAACTGTGAACATAGCATCTACATAGTTGCCTTTTTTCTGCTTTTCAACTATCCATGTACGGTTGCTGTTTGCACGCGGAGCAATGTCAAGAAGCTTTTTCGTTGACATTGCTTCAACCTTATATTGAACACGCGAGCCCGATTTTGTTGATGTAAGTTCCGGAACTATGCTGAAGTTTGCCGTATCTTTTGTGGTATATTCTTTGAGCGGCAAAGCAGTTCCTCCGTTATTAACGGTGTCTTCTGAAAACTCAAGCTCGATTTTCTTGGGAGTGATTGCATTCACAACCTCAACAGTAATGTCTTTTGTGTATGTTGTGCCGCCGACAACCGAAGTGACGGTAAACACTGTTTTGCCGAGCTCCTTTGCCGTGACTTTTCCCGAATATATTCCGTTTTCATTTGCGGTTTCTGTAATTCCGATACTTGTTCCGCTTTTTACAGAAACGGTTGTTTTATCACTGTTTGCAGTTCTATCAGCATTATAACCGTTTGTTACATAGCGGCTTCCGTCTGAAAGCTTTGCAAATGCTTCAAAATCGAGCTCACTTCCAAACTCAATCTGTGACGGAATTGTGCTTGCTGCAGAATACGAAAGTTTTTCTCCGACATATGTAAGCGTCATTTTATGGAGAAGAAGTCTTCCCGGTCCATAAGGCGCACGCTTGATGGCAAACATCATCCTGATCTTGCCGTTTTCATCGGGTGTGAGATAGACGGTATTCTCAAGCTTGTCATCATTTCTGTAAAAGCCATCGCTCTTTTCCTTATCATAGCATTCGAGAACACCGGCATACTGACCGTCTGCATAGACATAGAAATCAGCACCTGCCGACCAAAGAGCAGTTATGAAATCAACAGAATACCATCCTGCAGTCGGAACAGAAAACTCAATCGTCCATCTTGCTTTTGCCGCATTGGCGTTTGCATCTGTCCAATTCAAGGATGTCCAGCCGCCGCTTGACATTGCTGCAAGAAGAAGCTTTTCGCCTGTTTTTGTGGAGTAATGTGTTCGCTGATTGTCTCCTGTGTATTCCGAGGACTCTTCTGCAACAGATGTGAACTCAGGGCTGTTTATTGCCGAAACAACCGTCGCGACCGAAGATCCTCCTCCGTCAATAGTCGCCTTCGTAAAGTCAATGACTATCGGCGCAACGGTTGCTCCGAATGCAACCGCAGGAAGCAGCGATATCATCATTGCGAGCGAGAGAATCAATGCAAACGCCCGTTTCACACTCATTTTCTTCATGTTTTTTACCTCCGTTTTTTCTTTATTTCAATGTGATTATTTTACCGCACATTTTTTTGTTTTACTATTATAACATTTAAAAACAACCCAGGGCGTCATATCTTACATTTTTTAATAAAATATTAAAAGAAAATAATGCCACCACAACATATTGTGTGATGGCATTATATCTATATTTTTCAGAATAATTTATTTATTTCGTCAACAGTTTTTCTGACGAGCATTTCGCCGCCTGCGTGGCCTACCGTACCGCTTGATATATATGCGCTGTAGTGGCCGCCCTCTTCTGCCTTCTTTGTCGGGAGATAGCCCGAGCTTCCGTTGCAGAGCTGAACGATGAAGGTCTGCTCCGCAAGCGAGAGAGCGCGGATCTGATTTCCATAGTCAAGGAAGAGCTCATAGGGGTTCGTCGCAAAGACGATGTTACCGAGCTTTATGATCTGGATCTCAATCGTGCTGACGTTATGAGTCTGCTGATATTCATATCTTCCGAGAGTTCCGGCATTGACGTGCATTGCCGCGGTGTCGATATAGTTGATATCGCCCGGATGCTCCTCGAAGAAATCGCGGATCGCCTTTGCCGCGGCATCGCGCTCCGCGGGAGTTACGCGGCGGAGCGGAAGCTCGAGGCTGAACTTCTTGTGGACGAGCTCACCCTCGGAAATCTTTCTGTCAATCTCCTCATAGACATCGGAAATCTCGTTTACGATTCGCTTGCCGATTTTCCACGTTCCCTTGATATCATACATCGAGGGGTCCGCACGGCGCGGAGTTACATTCGTTCTGATGACATTCGGGTCATCGATCGGTGTTTCCGGGTCTACCCAGCGGATAAGATCGCGCGGGCACTGGTCACCGCCTGCTCCGCAAAGGCCGAGAACCTTGATATCCTCGCCGTACTTTTCGCGGAGAAGGATTTTGACCTTGCCCCAATAGTCGGACGAGATATAGCTTCTCTGCTCGACGACCTGAGACGGACACGCAATATTTGCGACGACGCCCGTGAGCTTGTCGTTCTCATCGAACGTATAGATAAGCTCGATGCCGTTGTCATTGCCGCCCTCAAGATGCGTAAAGTTGACGGTTTTTGCATCGCCCCACATCTTCGCCGTTCCGTCATCATAGCAGACGCGGCGGTTCATTCCGACAGCCGCGCGGCCGAATTCGTTTGCAAACGATGCAGGCTTCATATTTTCCCACGCCTCAAGGCAGGCTTGGGTGATCGTCTTTTTGATGAGCTCCGATGCTTCATCGGGCTTCATAACATCCTCGGGAGTCGGGACGCGGTCGATATATCTGCAATTCTCCGGCATATAGCTTTTGAGGATTTCAAGAGACGAGCCCGATGCGGAATCCGAGCGGTCAGCATAGACAAACGATGTATGCGTATGCGTTGCCGCGATGATTATCGCATCCGTATTGATTGCGGGATTTTTCTCCGCAACGCGTGCGCGGACATCCTCAACGAGCTTTGACCCGACGGACGGAAGGTCCGCAGAAACGATGATGACGTGGGTATCGCCCGATGCTATTGCCATTGCCGTTGCCGTAAGCGGAGTTTCGACATATTCGGAAACGCGCTCATAGAACTGACCTGCAAGGCGGATTCTTTTTTCGGGAGTCATATCGACCTCCGACCAGCCGATCATATATTTATTTGCCATTTTGTTTCTCTCCTTACTTAGAAAAGCTTGTTTATCTCATCAACGGTCTTTCTGACGAGCATCTCTCCGCCCGCGTGGCCGACGGTACCGCTCGTTACATATGCGCTGTAGTGGCCGCCCTCTTCCGCCTTCTTCGTCGGAAGATAGCCTGCGCAGCCATTGCAAAGCTGAACGATGAAGGTCTGCTCCGCAAGGCTGAGCGCGCGGATCTGATTTCCGAAATCAAGGAAAAGCTCATAGGGATTCGTCGCAAAGACGATGTTGCCGAATTTGACAAGCTGAACCTCAATCGTGCAGACGTTATGAGTCTGCTGATATTCATATCTGCCGAGCGTTCCCGCATGGACGTGCATTGCCGCGGTATCCATATAATTTATATCACCCGTGTTCTCCTTGAAGAATTCGCGGATTGCGCGCTCTGCATTCGCCTTCTCAGCAGGAGTTACGCGGCGGAGCGGAAGCTCAAGGCTGAATTTCTTATGGACGAGCTCACCCTCGGAAATCTTTCTGTCTATCTCCTCATAGACATCGGAAATTTCGTTGACGATTCTCTTGCCTATTTTCCAGGTTCCCTTGATGTCATACATAGACGGGTCTGCACGGCGCGGAGTTACGTCCGTTCTGATGACGTTCGGGTCATCAATCGGAGTTTCGGGATCCACCCAACGGATGAGATCGCGCGGGCACTGGTCGCCGCCTGCTCCGCCGAGGCCGAGAACCTTGATATCCTCGCCGTATTTCTCGCGGAGAAGGATCTTTACCTTGCCCCAATAATCGGATGAGATATAGCTTCTCTGCTCGACGACCTGAGACGGGCAGGCAATGTTTGCGACGACACCCGTGAGCTTTTCATTCTCATCGAACGTGTAGATAAGCTCGATGCCGTTGTCGTTGCCGCCCTCAAGATGAGTGAAGTTGACGGTTTTTGCATCGCCCCACATCTTCGCCGTTCCGTCGTCATAGCAGACGCGGCGGCACATTCCGACTGCCGCGCGGCCGAATTCGTTTGCAAACGATGCGGGAGCGAGATTTCCGTAAGCTTCGATGCAGGCTTTTGCAATCTTATCCGCAATGAAGTCAAAGGCCTCCTCGGGAGTCATAACGCCGTCGGTTGTCTCAACGAGGCCGATATAGTTTGTTCCTTCGGGAATGAAGCGCGTGAGTATATCAAGCGATGCACCCGTCGATTCGCCCTCGCCGTAGTCCGTATAGGTGAAGGAGGTGTGCGTGTGCGTTGCGGCGACGATGAGCGCGTCCGTGTTGATTTCGGGCTTTCTCTCCGAAACGAGCGCGCGGACTTTCGCAAGAAGATTGCGGCTTACCGAAACAAGGTCCGCCGAGCAGAAGATGACGTGGGTATCGCCCGACGCGATTGCCATTGCCGTCGCCGTGAGCGGAGTTTCGACATATTCGGAAATGCGCTCATAGAACTGACCTGCAAGGCTGATTTTCTTTTCGGGAGTCATATCGACTTCCGACCAACCGATCAAATATTTATCTGCCATAATTTTCTCCTCTTATCAGATAACCTCAATGCCGAGAATCGAGCAGAGGTCGCGGATTATTTCAGTGTTGTCACCGTATGAAATAATATAGTGCTGGCACATTACGTTATCGCAGAACTTCTCTGTATCCGGAAGGATGATTTCGAGACCCGGAAGCTGCGGTGCAGGCTGAGTCCAGCCGCATTCCTCCCACTTGCGCGGAGTTACACCTTCGCCTGTTACCATATGCATATAGTATTTGCCGTTTGTATAGACAAGACGGCACATTGTGAGCGCGCCTGTCTTTACCTTCGAGACATTGAGAATACCCTCGCTGAGTTCTCCGAATGCCGCAGGCATAACGGTTGTGTCACCTTCGGTGATCTCTGCGGGGACATAGTCGGGAACGCCTGCGAGGACGCGGTCCGTGAAGAATTCATAGAACTCAAGATATGCGCCGCACTGACCCGTGAGGAGCTTTATCATAGTCTGTGTAACATTTCCGAGGCTGTCATTTTCCGGAATCGTCGAAACGCCGAGAACATCGGAAAGGAGCATGAATATCGGTGCAGGCGGGAATCCGAGAAGCTTCTTCATACCGTCAACATCCTTTAAGGATATTGCGAGATATTTGCGCTCCTTGATAAGCGATGCGATTGCGAGGAAGTAGCCCGCCGCCATCATCATGCCTTCTTTTTTTGCTTCCTTTAAGAACTTCCACTTTGACATATGCTCATCGATAACCGCCTGCTTCTCCGCATCCGTTATCTTCTCATATCTCTGGACGATTTCGAGCATTTCAAATGTCTCGATCTCCGCGCCGACGACATTCTTGAGCGATGAGCCGTCAAAGAGAGTTCCATAGAGGTTCATATCGCGATAACCCGCATGGCCGATCTTGACCGAACGGAGAGCCTTTGCGGCACTTGCAGCCTTTGCAAAGGATGCAACGCGCGCAGAGCGTGAGGGAAGACCGATTATATCATAGACATACTTGAACTTATAACCGAGATCTGCAAATGTCTTTCTTATCGCGCTCGTTCCTGCCTGGTCTGCAGTTGTTACAAGGCGGTCGCCCTCTATCCAGCCGCAGAGACCCCAGAGCACCATCGGAAGATGGCGATACTGCTCGGTAATCTTGACGACCGCGTGAGTCGGGATCCAACCCGCGATGCAGACGATCATAGCATCATAATCCTTGCCCGAAAGCTTCTCGAGCGCGGCGGCGATATCCTTTTCTTCATAGTCATCCGTTACCGGATAGACGGAGACAAGATCAAGACCTTCCTTAAGAAGGCTCTTCTCTGCCGCTTCACATTTTTTGATTATTACTTCCTTCGGTGTATTGACCTCACCGAAACCAACAAAAGCTATTTTTCCCATAACATTTTATCCTCCGATTCACAGAATTTTTTATATACGGCGGTGTAGTCCTCACCGCTCGGGATATACGTTTTCTTTGTCTTTACTATTTTATCTGCCGCGCTCTTGACGCTGTCATAGATTCCGACAGCCGCCCCCGCGACGATTGCGCTTCCGAGGCAGGCGCTCTCGGCATTTTCAAGCGTCGTTATCTTCCTGCCCGTCATATCAGCCTTGATCTGACACCAGAGCGGGCTTGATGCTCCGCCGCCCGTCGCGCGGATCTCATCGGCTTCTATTCCGAGATAATCTATATTGCTTTTGAGCATACAGGAGACCGACTCCAGAATCGCCCTTATCATATGCGCGCGCGTGTGCGAGAGGGTGAGACCGAGGAATGACCCCGTTGCGCGCGGTGAATACTTCGGCATCGTCGAGCCGCAGAGATAAGGAAGGAATATGAGCCCTTCCGCACCGACGCCCGCCTTCTCGGCAAGCTCATCCATTTCTTTGAAACCAAGATCCTCGCAGAAACCGTTTTTGAACCATTTGAGCGCAAGACCTGCCGCCGGTGTCCACGAAAGAAGCGCATACTTTCCGTCATAGTTGACGTGGCACGGAATGATGCTCTCGGGATTGTATGCAGGGATTTCGTCACACGGGACGAACATCGCCATCGTCGTTCCCGTCATTTCGGAGATGACATCCTTTGACGTTACGCCCGCTCCGATCGCTCCCGCGATCTGGTCAATAACACCCGTTGCGACCCTGACGCCCTCGAATTCGCCGACGACCTCTCCGCTTCCGTGTATTTCGGGGAATACGCTTTCGGAAATGCCAATATATTCAAGCATCTCCTTCCACCATTCTCCGCTTCTTATATCGAAATAGAGGCTTGATGACTGAAGCGTCTTTTCCGTCACGAATTTTCCTGTAAGTTTAAAGAGTATGTAGTCCTCAAGAAGGAAGATTTTCTCCGTCCTTCTGAATACATCGGGGAGATTTTTCTTCACCCATAAAAGCTTTGCCGCAGGCCAGGTTGCAGTAATCTCGGGCTGACCCGTCACTTCATAGACAAGCTTTTTGCCGAATTTCTCCTCAATCTCCGCCGCTTCCTTATCCGCGCGGTTATCAAGCCAGACGATCGCGTTCATAAGCGGAGCTCCCGCCTTGTCCGCAAGGATGATCGTCTCGCACTGCGTATCGACCGAAATCGCCGCAGGGGTTATCCCCTCCGTGACCTCGCGATAGGCGCTCTCAAACATTTTCCAATAATCCTCCGCCGGGAATTCGACGCGCTCTTCCTTCGTTATGAGGGTATAATCGCGCGAGGCGGATTTATAAAGCTTTCCGCTATCATCAAACACCGCTATTTTCAGCGACGTCGTTCCGATATCGGCGCCGACAAGATATGCCATATCGGCAACACCTCCTAAACTTCGATTATCTTTGCAAATTCGCGAAGAATCTGCTTATCTTCTTCCGAAACGTTCTTATTCGTTATTATATAATCCGCGACATCAATATCGGAAATTTTCGCAAATGTCGTCCTTCCGATCTTCGTGTAGTCCGCGGCAATTATATGCATCGAGGAATTCTCCAGCATAAGGCGGTCAAGCGGGACCTCCTTGTCGTAATATGTGCTGAAGCCGTTTTCCGTGTCCACCCCGTCAACGGAGAGGACGAGCTTATCCGCGTGATAGCGCGAAATCATCTCTTCGGCATCGCTTCCGCAGGTGAACTGATATTTTGCATTGACATCGCCGCCGAGAAGGACAACGTTGAAATTCGGATTCGCCCCCGCCTCAAGCGCGATCGCAATCGAATTCGTGACGATGCTGAGATTGAGATTCGGGTTGAGCATCCTGAAGGTCAGGAGCGTCGTCGTCCCCGAATTGAACATGACCGTGTCGTGATCCTCAATCATCTCCGCGGCGCGCGCGGCTATCGCCGCCTTCTTTTCGTGGTTTGCGCCGAGGCGCTGCTGAAGGCTCATATTATGATAGGTCTTATATGAGCTCATCGCACCGCCGTGGACACGGCTCAGAAGCCCCCGCGCTTCAAGATCCGCAAGGTCTATCCTGACTGTTACCTCCGAAACTCCGAAAAGCTCGGAAAGCTCAGTTACCCTGACCTTTCCCTTGCTTGCGAGAAGCTCCAGTATCTTATCTTTTCTGCTATCTATATCCATAAAAATCTCCGCAAACGGTTTGCGTTCCGTTTTCTTTTTCGTTTCGATTTTCTTATTATTTTGTTTCGTTTTCTATAATTATACTTTACGAAAAAAACAATGTCAATGCAAAATACGGCACAAACAAAAAATTCGCCCGCCTGCAATAATATGAGACAAAACTGCCCAAGCATCCCTGACGGACACTTGGGCAATTACAGATGATTTTTTATGTTTTTTTGATTATGCTGTTCTTGCATTTCGGGCAGTTTATCCTGATTTTTCCCCTGCCGCGAGGCACGCGCAGAACGGTTTTGCACATCGGGCATTTATAATAGCGATGTGTCTTCCGCTCGCGGAAGCGGCGCTTTGCAAAGCTCCATTTCGAGCTCACCTTGTTTTTCAACGTGAGATATTTTGCCCGCTCGCTTCGGCGGCGGTCAAATTTCTTCGAAAAGCATCTCGCATAGCCCCAGATAAGACTTGCGAAGGCAAATATTCCGAGTATTTCCAGAAACGGAAACATAGAAAGAATCGCGAGCACCATTCCGAGCACCGTCAGAAAAACACTCAGCTCATCCATACCGTAGCGCCCCTGCATAAAACAGCGGAGCCTATATGACATTCTTGAAAGCCAACCTCGCATATAACAATACCTGCTCTTTTTATAATCCGGATTTATTTTACTACAATTATTTTTCGCTTTCAAGCGATTTTTATTCGATGTTACAAATATTTAACACCGGAAAAGAGTTTTGTTTCTTCTTTTCCGGTGTTGTTTCTGCCTTATTCCGTTGCAAACACAGTGAGAGAAAAAATCAGCTTTCTCTCGAAACCTCATAGCAAAGCACCTTGAGGCTATCCGCAAAATGGACGTTCTCGACCTTGACGCCGAGCTCCTCAAGAGTGAAATCTATGTTCGTGAAATTCCATATTCCGCGGACACCGAGCTCAGCAAGAGTCTGCGCAAGCTCTCTTCCGACCTCTCTCGGCACAGTCAGCACCGCGATTTCAAAGGGATTCTTCGCAAAATATGCGGGCATGTCCTTTATATCGAGAATTTCGACATCGCCGATCTTCGTTCCGATAAGATCGGGGTTTGCATCGAATGCAACCGCAAGCTCAAAGCCGCTCTTCTTGAAATCAAAATTATTGACGAGCGCGTGGCCGAGGTTTCCGACTCCGATAAGCGCCGCACTGTGGCTCTTGTCGATACCGATGATGGAAGCGATCTCAGCGCGGAGGTTTGCCACATTATAGCCATATCCCTGCTGACCGAAGCCTCCGAAGCAGCTGAAATCCTGCCTTACCTGCGATGCGGTGAAACCGAGCGTTTCCGCAAGCACACTCGAAGAAACGCGCTCAACGCCGCTTCTTTCAAGCTCCTTTAAGCATCTGTGATATTTTGGTAATCTGCGTATGACCGAAGGTGAAACGTATCTTTCGCGCATTTTACGACACTCCCTCTTTATTAAAGCTTTGACATAACATAGTCCGCATACTCGGCGCAGGTTGCACCGTCGCTGCGACCCGTTATCGTGAGTTTCTTTTCGTTATACATGCATTCATCAAGCGCCGCGGAGAGCTTCAATGAAAGCTCGACCTCGCCGATATGCTCAAGAAGCATAACGGATGCACGGAGCATGCTGCAGGGGTCTGCATATATATCGCGGCCTTCCGCAACCATTCTCGGTGCAGAGCCGTGGATAGCTTCAAACATTGCATAGCGCTTGCCGACGTTTGCGCTTCCCGCCGTTCCGACACCGCCCTGGAATTCAGCCGCCTCATCAGTGAGGATATCTCCATAGAGATTCGGGAGAACCATAACCTGGAAATCGCGGCGGCGCTTTGTATCGACGAGCTTCGCCGTCATAATGTCTATATACCAGTCGTCAAAAGAAATCTCGGGATACTTTGCCGCAACCTTCTTGCAGGCATCAAGGAATTTTCCGTCCGTCGTCTTGATGACGTTTGCCTTCGTGACGGCGGTGACGCGCGTTCTGTTCATCTTCTTTGCATATGAGAAAGCAAGCTCTGCGATTCTGTCGCAGCCCTGGCTTGTCGCGATCGTGAAGTCTATCGCAAGGTCATCCGTAACATTGACGCCCATGCTTCCGACGGCATAGCCGCCCTCTGTATTCTCGCGGAAGAACATCCAGTCGATTCCCTCGCTCGGAACCTTGACGGGGCGCATATTCGCAAAGAGATCGAGTTCTTTTCTCATAGCAACGTTTGCGCTCTCGATATTCGGCCACGGATCTCCCGCACGCGGAGTCGTTGTCGGGCCCTTGAGGATGACATGGCATTCCTTGAGCTCTGCGAGGACATCATCCGGGATAGCCTTATTTGCCGCAACGCGGTTTTCGATCGTGAGCCCGTCGATGACGCGGAATTCGATTTTTCCCGCCTCGACCTTATCCTTGAGAAGATATTCAAGGACTCTCTGCGCCTCCTTCGTGATCGCAGGGCCGATACCATCGCCGCCGCAAACACCGATAATGATCTTCGGAAGCTCCTTATAATCTATGAAATCATTCTGCTTCTTCATCTCCTCGATTCTCTTGAGCTGAAGCGCGATGATCTTCTCAAACTGTTTCATTGTGTTTTCCATAAAATATATACATCTCCTTTTAATATCAATTTTAATATGTTTCGCGTATTTTGTCAACTTTGCTGTGGGATTTTTCCACTTTCCGAAGAAATTTACAATTTCTTCCCTTTTTTCCGTTTTTCGGAACATTATTACATTTAGTATTCACTCTGCGCAGGATGCCTTTTCCGCAAAAACATTGTTATGCATTTAACCAAATCCCATCGGTAATTTGTCGCAATTTGTTGTTCAAAAGCTCGGTATTTGCATCTTTTTGAACACAAAAAACGCATTTTGAACGACATCCGCAAAGCCGCGCAACCATTGATTTTGGTTTACGTAATTTCTTTACATAATTTGTTTTACAAATAGTTATCCACACTTTCCACAGATTTTTCCCCAGCCTTTAACTTGAGTCACTGCAAGGGTTTGGAGAGTTTCCCCAAAATTTTCCCAAGGTCGCAATCGCATTTTACGACATTTGAAAATCAGCTATTTGGTTTACATAACACCATAAAATTATGTAATTAAAAATCGATTGGAAGAGTAGCCCGTGCGTTCAGGTCGCTTTTTGCGGTATTTCCGCGCAAAAACTCATAGTAGCCTTGCGAGGCGATCATTGCGCCGTTATCCCCACAGAGAGAAAGCGGAGGGAAAAACAGCTCAATTTTTGAACTTTTTGCTTCATTTTGAAGTCTCTCACGCAGGAAAGAATTTGCTGCAACTCCTCCCGCTATCGCAATTTTATTTCTGCCCGCAAGGCGAGCCGCTTTTATTATTCTCGGCACGAGCGTATCGCAGACCGCATCGCAGAAAGACGCGGCGAGAGCTGCGCGGTCAAGCTCCTGACCCGTCTGCTCCGCGCGGTGAGCAAGATTTATAACCGCGGTTTTAAGACCGGAGAAGGACATATCGAGCTCTGCACCCTCTATCTGCGCGCGCGGAAGCTTATATCTTTCTTCTCCCGCCTCTCTTGCGAGCGCATCGATCTTTGCGCCGCCGGGATAGCCGAGGCCCAGGACGCGGGCGCATTTATCAAATGCCTCTCCCGCCGCATCATCGCGAGTTGATCCGAGAATCTCAAACTCCGTATAATCCTTGACATCGACAAGCAGACTATGTCCGCCCGACGCGACGAGGCACATAAACGGCGGCTCGAGCTCAGGGAACGCGAGATAGTTTGCCGCGATATGCCCCCTTATATGGTGGACGGGGATAAGCGGCTTTCCGAGCGCGAATGCAAGCGACTTCGCAAAGCCGACACCGACAAGAAGCGCACCGATAAGCCCCGGTGCAAACGTTACCGCAACGGCATCGATATCTTCCTTCTGGAGCCCCGCATCGGCGAATGCCTTCTCCGTCAGCGCAGCAATGCATTCAATATGCTTGCGCGAGGCAATTTCGGGGACAACACCGCCATAAAGCGCATGCATATCCGCCTGCGAAAGAATCGCATTCGAGAGGATTTTTCTTCCGTCCTCGACTATGCTGACGGCAGTTTCGTCGCAAGAGCTTTCTATTGCAATTATCTTCACGGAAAACTTTCCTTTCATATATATAATGTCATCAGCTCAGCATCCTCGCAGGGATCGGAATAGAAGCGCGGACGCCTGCCGACTTTTTCAAAGCCTGTTTTTTCATAAAGCGCGATCGCCGCGCTGTTTGACGCGCGCACCTCCAAAGTCAGAAATGCGAGCTTTTTATCGCGCGCGCGCCTCTCAAGCTCTTCTATGAGCGCGCGACCTATGCCGAGCCTCCTGTATTCGGGGTCGACGGCAACATTTGTTATATAGCCTTCATCGAGCACATAATAGCACCCGACATATCCGCAGATGCTCCCGCCGCATTTTGCGACGAGGAACACTGTCTCCTCGCGGGACATAGTCTCAGAAAGCGCATTTTCGCTCCACGGAGCGGAGAAGCAGAGCTTCTCAAGCCTTGCAATCGCGGGGATATCCGCGGTTTTTGCGGATAAAATCTCCGCACTATTTCTTTGCGTCATACCATGTATCTCCCATTGCCGCCTCGGCTTCGAGCGGAACATTCAGTTTGCAGACGTTTTCCATCTCCTCACTGAGTATTCTTGCCGCCTCGGGCGCGTCCGCGCGCGAGGCTTCGACGATAAGCTCGTCGTGCACCTGCAGGATCAGCTTCGCATCAAGCCCGCTATCCCTGAGCTTCTCCGAGGTTTTTATCATCGCGAGCTTTATGATATCTGCTGCGGTTCCCTGAATCGGCGCATTGAGCGCGACTCGCTCGCCGAACGAACGGAGATTGAAATTCTTTGATGATATCTCGGGGATATAGCGGCGCCTGCCGAACATCGTCGTCACGAAGCCGTCACGCTTTGCCTCCTCGACTATTCTCTTCATATAATCGCGCACACCCGAATAATGCTCGAGATATGCCTCTATATAGCGCTTTGCCTCGCTTCTCGTTACCCCGATATCCTCGGCAAGCGAGAATTCGGATATTCCATAGACTATTCCGAAGTTAACCGCCTTTGATATGCGGCGCATCTCCGCCGTTACCTCATCGGGCGCGACTCCGAAGACCTGAGAAGCCGTCTGCGAATGTATGTCAAGGCCATCCCTGAACGCACGGCACATCTCTTCATCGCCCGTTATATGCGCGAGCACGCGAAGCTCGATCTGCGAATAGTCGGCATCTATAAACACACGCTCGCCGCTTGTCGGCACGAACATACGCCTTACCTCGCCACCGAGCTCCGAGCGGATCGGAATGTTCTGCAGGTTCGGGTCAGTCGAGCTTATTCTGCCAGTTGCCGTCACCGTCTGCTGAAAGGTCGTGTGTATTTTTCCGTCATCGGAAATGAATCTCAGAAGCCCGTCGGCATAGGTGGATTTGAGCTTCGAATATTTTCTGTATTCAAGGATGAGCGGAATGATCTCATGCTTTGAAGAAAGCTTCGCGAGGACATCCGCATCCGTTGAGTATCCCGTCTTTGTCTTCTTGACGGGCGGTATTCCGAGATGCTCGAAAAGCACCTCACCGAGCTGCTTCGGAGAGAGGATATTGAACTGCTCGCCGGCGCACTCGTATATCGCCTTTTCCATAAGGCTTATTTTATCTGAAAGAAGCTCTCCGAAGTGAAGAAGCTCCTCTTTTTCCACTTTTATTCCCTCATCCTCCATATCGCAGAGGACATCGGTGAAGGGATGCTCAATATCGAAATAGAGCTCTTCCGTCTTCGTCTCCGCAAGCTCGCGGCGCATTTCATCCGCGATGAAGCAAAGCGTCTCCGCCACGGTGACGAGAGCACACAGCCCCTCCTCGCTACCCATAAGCGGTGAGAAATTCGCGGGGTCGCAAAGCTTTTCAAAGGGGATATCAAGCTCCGCTCCGTAGGTATGAGAGACGGAGACAAGGTCATATCTCTTTCTCGTCGCATCAAGGACATAGGCGGCAAGCGCTGTGTCGAACGCGACATTTTCCACTCTGAGCTTCTCTGCGCGGAGCTCGCGCTTCAATTCTTTTTTGTTGTGGAGAGTCTTTTTTATGTCTTTTCCGAATACGAAACGTAAAAACGCATCATATTTTTCCTCATCGTTATCAGCTCTTGATGCCACATATACGTTTTCACCATCCGCAACGGCGATTCCCATAAGCCCGTCCGCGGTAATGACGGTGCATTCCTTTCCCGAAAGAACCGACTTTGCCGCCTCGAAATCCGCTTCGGATTTCAAATCGCATCTTGAAAGCTTTTTCACGACTGCCGCCGTCTCGCCCGCAGATTCGGGCGCGGTGAGCGCAAGGCGCGTTATGAAGCTTTTGAACTCAAGCCTTGTGAAGAGCTTATAGAGCTCATCGTTGTTATATCCCGAAAGTGCGGCATCCCGCGGTGCAAAATCGATCGGAGCATCTGTCACGATAGTTCCGAGCCATTTGGAAAGATATGCCGAATCCTTGCCTGCAATGAGCTTTTTTCTGACGGACTCGCGGATATCGGGGGAATCTATATTTTCATATAAGTTATCTATGTTGCCGAAGCGCGAGACGAGCTCAAGAGCCGTCTTCTCTCCGACGCCGGGCACACCGGGGATATTATCCGAGGAATCGCCCTGAAGCGCCTTGAGATCCCGCATCAGCTCGGGCGGAAGCCCGTATTTGAGGAGCAGCTCCGCTCCGTTATAGAGCGTCGTCTCCGTTTTTCCCATTCTTGATGAGACGAGAAGGACGGTTGTCCCCTCATTTTCTATAAGCTGGAAGCTGTCGCGGTCACCTGTGACGATGACGCACTCATCTCCCGATTCCGAGCAGGTGCGGCTGACCGTACCGATAAGGTCATCCGCCTCGAAGCCCTCACATTCAAGCCTTTTGATATTCATCGCATCGAGAACATCCTTGAGCGGCTGCATCTGCTCGGCAAGCTCATCCGGCATTCCCTTTCGGTTTGCCTTATAGCCCTCATATTTTTCATGGCGGAAGGTCGGCTTGCGGAGGTCGAATGCGACGCATACTCCATCCGGTGATATCTCCTCGAGTATTTTGAGATATATCGACAGGAAACCGTAAATGGCATTGGTATTGAGCCCTTCCGCATTCGTCAGCGGGCGCACGCCGTAGTATGCGCGGTTTACTATGCTGTTGCCGTCTATAACCATTATCTTCATAATCAAATTCCGCCTCAAATTCCAAATTTGGCGGAGAGAGATTTTTCTCTCCCCGCCTTATCTTACAGTCTTATTATGCTCTGTGCCACTTGACTCCCTGCGGTGTGTCCTCAAGGATGATTCCGCGCGCGGTGAGCTCATCGCGGATTCTGTCTGCCTCGGCAAAGTTCTTTTCCTTTCTTGCCGCCTGGCGCTTTGCAATCATATCCTCGATTTCCGCATCAAGGTTATCCTCTTCCTTCTTCTCAAGAAGGCCGAGAACATCGCAAAGCTCGCGGACTCTTGCAAGGCACTCTGCCGCAAACGCGCGGCTTCCGTTTTCCGAAAGCGCGGTATTGACATCGCGGACAAGCTCGAATATCGACGCAATCGCATCCGCCGTATTGATATCGTCATCCATCGCGGTGATGAATTTTTCTCTGTATTTATCAAATCCCGAAAGGATTTCCTTCTGCGCATCCGAAAGCGGCTCTTCGCTTCCGTTTTTCGCAAGGAAGTCCATATTGTTCTCTGCATTATGAAGTCTCTCAAGCGCGGCTTTTGCCTGCATGAGCGATTCCTGCGAATAGTTTATCGGGCTGCGGTAGTGAGCCGAGAGCATAAAGAAGCGGATCGCCTCATAGCCATAGACTCCTGCCGCATCGCGGACAGTGAAGAAGTTGCCGAGAGATTTTGACATCTTCTTGTTGTCTATATTAAGGAACGCATTGTGGAGCCAGTAGTTTGCAAACTGACATCCGTTTGCCGCCTCGCTCTGAGCAATTTCGTTTTCGTGATGCGGGAATGTGAGGTCAACTCCGCCGCTATGGATATCGATAGTCTTTCCGAGATAGCGGTTTGCCATCGCCGAGCATTCGATATGCCAGCCGGGTCTTCCCTTGCCCCACGGCGAATCCCACGAGGGCTCGCCCGGTTTTGCTGCCTTCCAGAGCGCAAAGTCCGTCGCATCCTCTTTCTTTTCGCCGACGCTGATTCTCGCTCCTGCTACGAGGTCTTCAAGCGGCTGCTTTGAGAGCTTTCCATAGCCTTCAAACTTGAGCGCGCGGAAATAGACATCGCCTTCGGATTCATATGCATAGCCCTTTTCGATGAGCGTCGAGACGATTTCAATTATCGCGTCGATATTCTCCGTTGCCTTGGGGTGGATAGTTGCGGGGTGAATTCCGAGTCCCTTGGCATCGACGAAATATTCATCGATATATTTCTCTGCGATATCTTTATAAGTTACTCCTTCTTCGTTTGCCTTATTGATAACCTTATCATCAATATCCGTGAAGTTCTGGACGAATTTTACGGTGTAGCCGCGGTATTCCATATATCTGCGCAGAACATCGAAAACGATGAACGGACGCGCATTTCCGATATGGAAATAGTTATATACCGTCGGACCGCAGGAATACATCTTGACGTCATTCGGGTCCATCGGCTTGAATTCTTCTTTTGTTCTTGTCAGTGAATTAAAAAGCTTCATACTTATTTCTCCTCGGTATCTTCTTTTTTAAACTTCAGCACTCCGCCGAAGCTCTTGAAATATTCTATTCCTGAAATGAGCGTTATCGCCGCCATTATCCAGACGATTATGTCTCCGACCGTTATTGCTCCGAGCGCGATTCCGCGAATCGGCGGAATGAAGAGCGCGACCGTTCCGATCATCTGGATGCAGGTCTTTGCCTTGCCCGATTTCTGCGCCGCTATTACTATGCCCTCACCCATCGCAACTATGCGGAGCGATGTGACGATAAGCTCGCGCGCAATGATGATAAACGCGGGAACGCTTCCCATAATGCCGCGTTCGCAAAGAACGAGCACCGCCGCAAGGACAAGAAGCTTATCCGCAAGCGGGTCAAGGAATTTTCCGAAGGTCGTTATCTGATTATACTTTCTTGCGATATAGCCGTCCACCCAGTCGGTCAGGCTTGCGATGATGAATATCGCAATTGCGATATAATCATTGTTCGGGATTCCCGAAATAAGCGCAAATGCCATAAACACCGGAATAAGACATATTCTTGCGATTGAGATTATATTTGCTGTTGTCATATCATTATGCCTCCTTACTTTGCTTCGCCGAGGAGATCCCCGTCGAGCTCATCATCTATCATAACATCAACGAAAACGCCTGGACGGAGCCCCGTCTTTCCCCTGAAGAATACTTTTCCGTCTATATCGGGTGAATCCGCAAAGCTTCTGCCGAAATAGCATTCGCTGTATCTGTCGAACCCTTCGACGAGAACCTTGAGCGTCTTTCCCATCATCTTGCCGTTATATTCATCAATTATGCGCGAGGTGAGATTTGAAAGAAGCTCTGCTCTTCTCTCCTTCGTCTCCTCATCGACCTGGTCGGGAAGCTCCGCCGCGCGGGTTCCCGCTTCACGGGAATATGCAAACACGCCTGCGCGCTCAAGCTTATGCTCCTTGATGAAATCGCAAAGCTCCTCGAACTCCTCGTCCGTCTCTCCGGGGAAGCCTACGATGAGGCTTGTTCTTATGACGACACCCGGTATCTTCTCGCGAAGCTTCTTCATCAGCGCTTCGATTTCCGCGCGCGTGTCGCGTCTGTTCATCGCGCGGAGTATCCTGTCGTTTATATGCTGAATCGGAATGTCGAGATATTTGACGATCTTCTCTTCGCTTGCAATCGTCTCTATAAGCTCATCGTCTATCTTATCGGGATAAAGATAATGGATTCTGACCCAATCGAGCTTTTCTATCGCGCAGATGCGGCGAAGAAGCTCGGAAAGGCTCTTTTTCTTATAGAGGTCAAGCCCATAGCTTCCCGTATCCTGCGCAACAATGATGAGCTCACGCACACCCGATTCCGCAAGAGCTTCCGCTTCACGAACGATTTCTTCCATATCGCGGCTTCGCATTCTTCCGCGAAGGCGCGGGATAACGCAATAGCTGCAGCAATTCGAGCAGCCCTCGGCAATCTTTATGAACGCCGTGTAGTGCGGAGTCGTGAGGACTCTTCCGCATTCGAGCGGTGCTTCATCGGGTCTTCCGAAAACAGTCACCCGTTCTTCGCCCTCAAGCACCTTTGCGACGACATCTGCAATATCGAGATAGCTTCCGCAACCGATGACCGCATCAATCTGCGCAAACTCCTCAAAAAGCTTCTCGCGCGAGAGCTCTGAGAGGCAGCCCGTAACGATTATTTTTCCGATACTTCCCTCT
The DNA here is from genome assembly GCA_045533555.1 of Eubacteriales bacterium. Taxonomy (GTDB): domain Bacteria; phylum Bacillota; class Clostridia; order Oscillospirales; family JAAYXM01; genus SIG480. The sequence continues at coordinate 16,471 of JAZSHZ010000094.1, read as the reverse complement.
TCCTTGAGCGTCACCGCTTCTTTGATATATTCATATGCTTCGTCTCTCGCGTCGCCGATGAAGCTGCAGGTGTTTATTATAACCGCATCGACATCATTGAGCTCGACTGTCAGTTCATATCCGTTTTCATCGAGAACGGACAGCATATGCTCACAATCGATCTGATTTTTTGAGCAACCGAGTGAGACAACGCCAATCTTAGCCATCAGACATATCCTCCGTATTAAACTGCATTTCCGCCATTGCGGACCTTATTTCATCAAACTTAAAACCGCGGCGCGAAAGGAAAGCGATGAGCTTTCTCTTTTCATCTGCATCGGGCGCTCTTCCGCCAAGCTTCTTTTCGATGAGCTTTATGATTTCGCTCTCTCCGCCCTCATATTCTTCGAGGAGATTTTCACTTATCCCCTTTGATATCCCGCGGCGGCGAAGCTCCTCACGGATTCGCATTATGCCATAGCCGCGCCTTGAATATTCGCGCATCAGCATTGCGGCATAGTTCTCATCGTCTATAAGCCCGCGCTCCTCAAACCACGCGGCGGTCTTCTCCGAATCATCCTCGGAAAAGCCTCTCTCGCGGAGCTTTTTTGAAAGCTCGGAATGAGACATATTGCGCTTTGCGAGGCTTCTTGCCGCGCTTTTGCGGGCAAAATATGCCGCATAGCGCCGCTCGAGCTCCTCCGCTTCCCGCTCCGTGAGCTCATCGCCTGCGGAGAGCTTATATGCATCATCTATATATGCGGAGATATATCTTCCGCATTCCGTTTTTATGACGAGCTTTTCGCGGTCGCGCTTGCCCGGCTTTATGCTTTCAATTTTCATTAACCTTCAAAATCATCGGCATCGATCTTGACTCCGCGACCTGCGGGCGATGCCTTCTTTGCGGCGCGTGCCTGCGCCTTTTCTTCCTTTTCAGCATCGATCTTTGCATAGATATCGCGCTCGATTGCTTCCGCTATATCGGGGTTATCGACAAGGAACTGCTTTGCGTTATCGCGGCCCTGACCGAGACGCATCTCGCCCATATTGAACCATGAGCCGCTCTTCTGGATGATATCATATTTTACAGCGAGGTCAAGAATTTCGCCGACCTTGGAGATACCCTGGCCGTAGATAATATCAAACTCGCCTTCCTTCCACGGGGGAGCAACCTTATTCTTGACGACCTTTGCGCGGGTGCGGCTTCCATAAGGCTCCGTCCCGTTCTTGAGCGTCTCAACGCGGCGGATATCAATACGGACGCTTGAATAGAACTTGAGCGCCGTTCCGCCCGTTGTTACCTCGGGGTTACCGTACATAACGCCGATCTTCTGACGAAGCTGGTTGATAAAGATTGCGACGCAGTTCGCCTTGGAGATAACGCCCGCAAGCTTTCTCATAGCCTGCGACATAAGGCGCGCCTGAACGCCGACCATCGAATCGCCCATCTCGCCCTCGATCTCCTGACGCGGAACGAGCGCGGCAACCGAGTCGATAACAAGAACATCGATTGCATTTGAGCTTGCAAGAGCCTCCGCAATTTCGAGCGCCGCTTCACCCGAATCGGGCTGGGAAACGAGGAGACTGTCTATATCGACGCCGAGCGCCTCTGCATAGACAGGGTCGAGCGCATGCTCAACGTCTATGAAAGCGGCGGTGCCGCCCGCCTTCTGCGCCTCTGCGACGACGTGGAGGGCAACTGTTGTCTTACCCGAGGATTCGGGGCCATACATCTCAATGATTCTTCCGCGCGGAAGACCGCCGACGCCGAGCGCGATGTCAAGCGTGAGCGAGCCTGTCGAAATAGTGCTGATACTCATATCGGCATTGTCGCCGAGGTGCATAACCGCTCCCTTGCCGAATTTTTTCTCAATCTGCGATATCGCAGTTTCCAATGCTTTTTCTTTTTCCATAGATTATATACACTCCTTTTTATTGGTTTTTTTATTTTATGCAGGATACGACGCGGTTTGCGCCCGATGTATCCCGCGAGGTCTGTATGCTCTTCATTCCGAATTCATAGAGAATTCCTTCAAGCGCTCCCGACTGCGCGATTCCGCATTCAAATGCGAGAACGCCGCCGTCATTGAGGGCGCAGGTCCAGTTTTTGCAGATCTCGCGATAGAAATCAAGCCCGTCTTCACCGCCCCACAATGCGCCCTTCGGCTCATAATCCACGACGGATTTGTCAAGCGCTTCCATCTCCGCGCTCGTTATATAGGGCGGATTGGAAACGATAAGGTCAAATTTTCCGAGATTCTGCGGCGGCTCCTTCGTCATATCCGCCTTTATGCAGGATATGCGTGAGGAGAGCTTCGCACCATAGACATTTTCCTTTGCGACGGCAAGAGCCGCATCCGAAATATCGGAAAGGACTCCTCGTGCGCCCTCTCGCATAACGCTGAGCGCGATTCCGACGCAGCCGCTTCCGCAACCGAGATCAAGGAAGCGGAAAGCTCCGCTCGTTCTCCGGAGCGCACAATCGACAAGCGCCTCCGTATCCGAGCGCGGGATGAGGACATCGGGCGTGACCTTGAGCCTCACTCCATAGAAATCCCATTCGCCGAGAATATATGCGAGCGGCTCGCCCGCAAGCCTTCTCTCCGCAAGCTTTGCCGCACCGATTGCGACACTCGTCGACGCATGGAGATATTTATCGCGGACGAATTCCTCGCGGCTTTTCCCCGTCACATGGAGAAGAATCTCCGATGCTTCAAGATCCGGCATTGAGATTTTGCCCGAAACAAATTTTCTTCTTGTATCAAGATAAACATCGTTATATGTCGTAAACAATTCAAACTACCTCGCAAACAGATTACCAGTTATCGGATTCCTTATCTTCGGGAATGACCTCGCGGAGCGCGGCTATCGCGATTTCGATCATCCCGTCATCCGGCTCAAACGTCGTAAACGTCTGGAACCAGAGACCGGGAGCGCGGATTATTCTCGTGAACCAATTGTCATGGCGGCCGATGAAGCGGTTGACCTCATAGCTTATGCCGACGACGACGGGAAGAAGCGCAAGCCTGAGCCCCATTCGGATGAACGGGTTTGACCAACTTACAACCGAAAAGACGAGGACGCTTATGACCATAACCGAGAACATAAAGCTCGTTCCGCAACGGGGATGCTCTTTTGAAAACTTTCTGACGTTTTCAACCGTGAGTTCCTCTCCCGCCTCATAGCAGAAGATGGATTTATGCTCTGCTCCGTGATACGCGAACACGCGCTTCATATCCTTCATTCTCGAAACGGAGAACATAAATATCAAAAAGATAATTACGCGAAGAACGCCTTCAATGAGATTGCGGAGAAGATTCGGAAGACCGAGCTTATCGATCGTCCCCGCAAGAAGCGTCGGCAAAAGAATGAACAGAAGAATCGGAATCGCTATTCCGAAGACCGTCGCAATTCCCATGACGATGTTTTCGACCGCGCGGCTTCCGAATTTTTTCTCAAGCCATTTTTCAAACTTCGTCGGCTCTTCGTCTATCTCGCTTATCGCTATGGACGATGCATAGCTGAGCGCCGAAAAGCCTCGCTTCAATGATTCAAACAACCCGAATATTCCGCGGATGAACGGAATCCCGAGAATTTTATATTTATCCGTCATCTTCGTTATCTTCTCGACCTTGAGCTCAATTTCGCCGTTTTCCTTGCGGACGGCTATCGCGCTCTTTTCGGGGCCGAGCATCATAATTCCCTCGATAAGCGCCTGACCGCCAATCGACGTTTTCTTGCAATTACCCATTTTGTTCTGCACCTTTCTTTATTCTTCCTCTGTTTCCTTTATCGGCAGGGTTATCGTTACCTCCGTGCCTTTTCCGACCTCGCTTGAGATATCGAGCTCTCCGCCGTGGAGATTGACAATCTCATCGCTGACGGCAAGACCGATGCCGCTTCCCTGCGCCTTGGATTTTCCTTTATAGAACTTGACCTTGACATACGGAAGTTCATCCTCCGGAATGCCCGCGCCATAGTCTCTTATCCTGATTTTCGCAAGCCTTCCCTCGCGCTTTACGGAGATATCTATCTTCTCACCCTCGCCGCCGTGCTTGAGCGCATTGTCGAGAATATTGAAGAAAACCTGCTTGAGCCTTTCGCGATCGCCGCTGATGAAGATTTCATCCTCATCATCCTGCTCATAATTCATCGCGACGTTTGCTTTCTTTATCGTGTCCGCATACATGAAAAGCGTCTCTTCAAATTCCGCCTTCAGATTGACCGTATCAACATAGAGCGTAAACCTGCCGCTCTCCATCCTCGCAAAATCGAGAAGCTCCTCGACCATTTTTGAAAGTCTTCTCGTTTCCTTTAAGATGATTTCGATTCCGCGGCTTGCCGCTTCCTTGTTTTCAAAGCCGACCGCCGTCAGCGTCTCGCCCCAGCCGATGATTGCCGTGAGCGGCGTTCTCAGCTCGTGGGAAACAGAGGAGATGAACTCGTTTTTGATCTTATCCGCTTTTGCGATTTCGGCGGACATTTCGTTTATCGAATCGACGAGCTCGCCGATTTCGTCCTCATATTTTTTATCTATCGTTACGCCATAGCTTCCCGCGGATATCTTCTTCGATATGGCTGTGACCTCCGCAAGCGGAGATATGACAGAGCGCAGAAAATATTTATTCGAGATGAAGACGATGAGCATCAGTATCGCGCCTATCGCAAGGGATGCGATGAACTGAATGAAAAGCCTTCTGTCTATCTTCCGGAGGCTCGTCACATATCTGACGACTCCGATAACCTCGCTCTCGCCCGATATGAGCGGACTTGAAACGCTCATTATTCTCTCTCCCGTCAGCGCATCGCGACCGACGAAGTTTGCCGTCATCCCGCTCTGCACCGCCTCGGATATATCCGGGCTTTCGGGCATCATCCCCGCGGGGAGACCCATTGAAGAAAGAACGACTCTGCCGTTTGCAAAAAGTATCTGGCATTCGACATTCTCGTTTCTTCCGCCCGATGCGAGCTGACGCTTTGCATTGCGATAGAAGGAATCGACGCTCGAGGTCAGATCCTCGCTGAAATAGCGCGCGCTGATGTTTGCGCTGTTTGTAAGCCCCGTTCTGACATTCATATAGAAATAATTCATCGCGGAGACGGAGAAAAGAACAATGCATATGCCGACGATGAGCGACAGATATATTAAGTTGTTTGCCATCCAGCGGTGGCGCAGGCTCATCGGGTGACGGCGCATCGGCTTTCGCTCCTTTTCTATGAATTCCATTTGTACCCGTAGCCCCAGACGGTCTGGATATACGTCGGGTATGCGGGGTTATCCTCGATCTTGATGCGGAGGCGGCGGATATTGACATCGACGATCTTGAGCTCGCCGATATTATCGCTCTTCCAGACTGCCTTGAGCATATCCTCTCTCGATATCGCCTTATCCGTGTTCGTCATAAAATAGTGCATTATCGTATATTCAACCTGCGTCAGGCGGATTCGCTCACCGTTTTTATCGAGCGTCCTGTTGCGCGTGTTGAGTTCAAACGGACCTCTGACAATTTTGGAGGTATCCTCCGCTATCGTTCCGCCGAGCCTTCGATAGAGAGCATCTATTCTCGCGATGAGCTCCGTCGGCGAAAACGGCTTTGTGACATAATCGTCCGCACCCGTCATAAGCCCCGTTACCCGGTCGACCTCCTGCGTTCTCGCAGTCAGCATTATTATGCCGATCTTCGAGCCCTTTGCGCGGATTCTGCGGCAGACCTCAAAACCGTCTATCCCGGGAAGCATCAGATCGAGAAGCGCAACGCCGATTCCCGGCTCGCGGTCGAGTATTTCGAGAGCTTCCTCTCCGCTTTCCGCTTCGCAGACATCATAGCCCGCGCGGCTTAAGTTTATTACTATAAAGCTTCTTATGCTTGCCTCGTCCTCAACGACGAGAATCTTTTTCTTCTCACTCACGGCAAAATCTCCTTATGCAAAAAGAATATCGGATGCCCATTCGCTTTCGCGCGTCTTGAAAATGTTCTTGATGAATTCTTCGTTTATCTCCGTCGAAAGATAGCTTCCGCTCGATATCTCAGCCGCGAAGATGATATCATCGCGCTCGGATATGATGAACCTTCCCTCGCGCACCGCGGTGCTCTCGCGGTTTGAGCCGCTGAGTATCAGTATCCTGAAAAGCGGAACCTCGATATATTGCTCACTCTCTCCCCCGAGCACCTCGCGCGAGAAGAAGCTTACGGAGGTTTCATTCGAGCTTATGACCTTTCGCTCCGCCATAACGGTTGAACTCCATGATGCAGGCATCATGACATACCAGTTGGAATTGAAATCATGGTATGTAAATGCGGAAAGAGAAAGCTTCCCTTCCGCTCCCGCGCGATACCAGAGATATGTTCCCCCGGTCCCCGAAGCATCAGTCGATGCCGTCTGCGGAAGCTCCGTCACCCCGTCGGAATTGATATCCGAGCAGAGCGCATATGCGCGGCAGGTGCTTCCCTCGGAGATGAGGCTGCAGAATTTTCCGTTGACGGACGATATAACCTCCGTCAGTATTCCCGAATCGAGCTCGCGCTCGATGAAGATGCCGGGCATTTGCGCTCCGACGTTGCCCGCCTTTATGCGGACGAGCTTTCCCGCATCCCTGCGTAGCGGAAGCTCCGCGCATTTTTCGGGCTCACCGCCGCCAAAGCTATATATCTCCGCATTCGTTCTTTTCCCTTTTTTCACAACGGCAAGAAACTCATTCTGACCGTTGCCGTCTATATCGCTGACGGAATATTGCACCGCGGATATCGAAAAGAGCTTTTCCATATTCTCCGCCGCGCGGTTATAAACCGTCACGGTGCGGCTTTCATCTGCCGCTTTTCCCCACTCGACGATTATCTCATATCCGTTACGACCGAGAATATCGGAATAGGAGACCGTGTATATCTCGTTCTCCGAGCCCTCGATTATATCGAAAAGCTCAAAGCCATAGCGATTTTTTTCAAAGACATAGATGAAGGTCTTATATGTATCGGCGACATCGCGCAGAAAAGCGACGCCTTCCTCCTCTCCGTCACCGTCGAGGTCCATAAGCTGAATCGGCTGTCTGTTGAGACCCGATCGCGGCTCGGAAAACTCATAGCCTCCGCCGCGGACGAATTCGACCGTCTCTATAAGAGCACTGTGCGTCTCGGGCATTTCGGGCAATGCATACATATCCGACGGCAGGTCTCCCCCGCAGCCGGAAAGCATAAACAGGCATATTGAAAGCATCGCAAATAACCTTTTCATGGCGCACATCTCCGCATTGATTTTATATATATTCATACATATTATATTGTAGCACAAAAAGCCGCCCGATACAAGCATTATTTAATGCGAAAAACGCCTGTGAAAAGACATTTTTTCACAGGCGTTTTTGTTTATCGGTTACCCTCTGCCATTCTGACGATATCACCGACTCCGCCGAGGACTATCGACGGTCTGTAAGCATAGGATCTGAGGGTTTCCTCCGTCGATACTCCCGAAAGGACGAGCACCGTCGACATGCCGCTCTCAAGACCCGATATGACATCGGTGTCCATTCTGTCGCCAATCATGACGGCATCTGCAGAATGGCAGCCGAGGATGCGGAGACCCGTTCTCATCATAAGCGGATTCGGCTTTCCGCAGAAGTAGGCATGAGTCCCCGTCGCAATCTCGACCGGAGCGACGAGCGCTCCGCAGGCGGGAGCTATTCCATCTTCGATCGGGCCCGAAACATCGGAGTTCGCGCCGATGAGCTTCGCACCGCGAAGAACGAGATTCGTCGCCTTTGTTAGACTGTCGAGCGAATAGGTCTTACCTTCACCGACGACGACGTAATCGGGATTTTGGTCATTCATCGTTATACCCGCATCATAGAGCGCATTGAGAAGCCCCGCCTCGCCGATTGCATATACCGAGCAACCGGGAGCCTGCTCTTTGAGAAATGCCGCCGTCGCAAGGGCGCTTGTGTAGAAATGCTCCTCGCCGACCTCAAGCCCCATTCTTGAAAGCTTATACTGAAGCTCGCGCCTTGTGTAGCCGCTGTTGTTTGTCAGAAAAAGGAACTCCTTTTTCTCTCGGTGAAGCCAATCTATAAATTCGGGAACACCCGGCAAAATTCTGTTGCCATGGTATATAACGCCGTCCATATCACATATGAAGCCGTGTTTTTCGTTAAAATCCAATTTTTTCATTATCCTTATCCTCTTTTTCTGTCTCCTTATTTGCTCTGTTTTCGTCATATACCGTCTTTGCGCTTTTTGCAAGGGCGCGAAGCGCAACATTGACCGTCTTGCGCGTTTCCGGGTCGATATTTCTTATCGCGCGAAGAGCGGATACCGCATTGAGAAGTGGCTTTTCGGCAAGCTCCTTGACGGTTTTGACATTCATCTCATTGAAGATATCATAAAGCGTATCGACGAGCAGCTCCCTCGTCTCGGGGGTGACGGAGGTGAGCCATTCCTTAAGCGCATCATCGATGAATTTGCTCGAATCGCTCACGGTATCGACATAGACGAAGCGGTTGCGCGAAAGCTCCCAGGAATATGTGTCGTGCTGGAAGATGCCGAGATTTCGGCTTTTGACGATTTTATATTCCTCCTTATGGTCAAGGAGCATACCGATGATCGAGGATTCGGGGATATACGTCTCGATCCTCGGGAGGATCGCGCGGTAGCCCGGAGTCAGGAACACTTTCGAATCAAACCCCGGCCCATCGAAATTCTGCACCTTGAGAATCTTTGCACGAAGGCGCGGAGAGCAGAATGCGGCGGCATAGACCGCGAGATTTCCGCCCTTTGAATGACCGCCGACTATGAACTTTCCGCGAAGGCGCGAGGCGACTCTTTCAAAATATTCGACAGCCATCTCCTGCGCGGGGACGGGAGTCGTGAAACTCATATTGAAATCCTCTTTCCAACCGACGATCGTCTCATCCGTGCCTCGGAAGGCGACATAATATCTGAAATTCCCCAGCGGAAAGGTGACCGCGGAAAACTGCGTCTCACTCTTTTCCTCGCGGCGGTTTTCATAGTCTATTATCTTAAGGTTTCCAAACCTCGGGCTGTTTGCCATATGCTCGATAAGCTTCATATCGCCCTTGACGAGAAGCTTTTCCTCGATATTCGGGATGGACATGAATTTCTCGCATGCTCTCCCGACGGTTATTGCACCGCTCTCGCCGATAAGCTCAAAGGGCATATATGAAATTCGGGAGAGAAGCATTCCGTCTATCTCGTTGAACGGATCCGCCTCAAAGCTGAGGTCCCCTCTCCAGTCAAGATATTCAAAACAATCCGACATAAAAATCCCCTCCGCTTCCATTGTAGCACAACGGAAAAAATTTTTCTATATATTCATATTATTTCCATTTTAATTTTTTGTTAACGGATTGTAATTTGACTTATTTATTTTTGCTTGATATACTAAAGAAAAAGTCGAAATTTGTCGTTATGGGGGATCGAATGATATGAAGATATATGGCGGCTCGGCACTTCGGAGCAAAACGAAAATCCGGATAATCGCAGGCATCGCGGCAGTTATTGCAGTCGCTGTCGCCGCGGTTCTGCTCCTTCTTCCGAAGGACGGGGTAAACCCCGCTCTTATAAAGGCATCGGAGGAGGTCTCCGCGGCGCTTGAGAAGATAAATCTTCGCTATGCCTCTCTTCTTTCCGAAAAATATGACTATGACGAGGCGCTTTCGCTTATTGCCGATTATACCTCGGAGGAGGCGGTCACCATCCGCGAGGAGATAACCAAAACAAAGGAAAGCCTTGTAGCGGCGGACCTCTATGAGATTCCCCACGTCTTTTTCCATTCGCTTATTGCCGACACATCAAAGGCATTCGACGGGGAATACACCGAAGCGGGGTATAATCAGGTTATGACGACCGTTGCGGAGTTCAACGAGATGATGCGCCAGATGCACGAGCGCGGCTATGTCCTCGTCTCGCTTCACGACATTGCGACGGTCAATGACGACGGCACGGTCACACCCGGAAAGATTATGCTTCCCGAGGGAAAGCGCCCGTTTGTCCTCTCGGTCGACGATGTCTGCTATTATGAATATATGGATGGCGACGGCTTTGCATCAAGAATCGTCATCGGTGAGGACGGAAAGCCCACCTGCGAGATGAAGCAGGACGACGGAAGCGTCATAACGGGCGATTTTGACGTTGTCCCTCTGCTTGACAAGTTCGTTGAGGAGCATCCCGATTTCAGCTACCACGGTGCAAAGGGAATCCTTGCGCTGACAGGCTATGAGGGTGTTCTCGGCTATCGCACCTGCCCCTCATATTCCGATAATCCTACATATGCAGATGATGTCGAAGCGGCAAAAGCCGTTGCAAAGAATCTCCGCGAAAACGGATGGGAATTCGCAAGCCACAGCTGGGGTCACAGAAATATGGGCACAATGGCGATGGAAAACCTCAAAACGGACACAATGCGCTGGGAAAACGAAGTCGAGACCATTATCGGCGACACGGACATCCTCATCTACCCCTTCGGTGCGGACATTGAAAACTGGAAAAAATATACCGGTGCAAATGAGCGCTTCGTCTTCCTCAAGAGCGTCGGCTTTGATTATTTCTGCAACGTTGACGGAAACCGCGCATGGCTCCAGATCGGCAACGGCTACGTCCGTCAGGGCAGACGAAACCTTGATGGCTACCGAATGTACTACGATATGATAAACGACAACCGCGATTGGCTTTCGGATCTATTTGACGTCAACACAGTTTTCGATAAAACCCGTCCCATTCCCGTTCCTCCTATGGGATAATTGTTGACAAACGGCGGATTTTGTGATATTTTTAAATTAGATTATTCCGAAACGAGGTCATCTTAATGGTAAACTGCAAAAAGTGCAAAACTGAATTCAACGAAAACTTTATGAATTTCTGCCCGAAATGCGGAGAAAAGCTTCCGAAAGAGGATAAAGTGACGTTCTATCCGAAAAAGGATGAACCGAAAGGCCTCGCAAAGCTTCTCGGCATTTTTAAGAAGAAATAAATATAAAAGCAATGAGCGCGGAAAAATTCCGCGCTCATTTTTTTCGGGGGTGTATCGAAAAAAACAATCTCTCCCGAGTTATTTCCAGCACCTTTTTGTCATTTCGAGCGTAGTCAAGAAATCTCAAAGAGGTCTCTCCGTTCCGCCGCCTCCGCGCAAATTCCGTCATCGGTCGTAGGGGAAGAATATTGCTACCTGCGGGCGATTCGTGAATCGCCCCTACGATGGGTTTCACCTTGCCCGCAGGTCGGTTGGTTAACGCGGGACGTCGGGGACGCCGTCCCCTACAAGGTATGGTGCAGACTCTCCACCTTGTCATCTCGACTGAAGCGAAAATAAGGGCTCCCATAAAGCCTGCTTTATGGGAAAGAGGAGAAGCCTCCGATAAGGCGAAGCTTTTTGCGATCAGTCAAAAACGAGCCATAAGGAGAGCTTTGACGTAGTGGAGAGATCCCTCGACTACACTTCGTTCCGCTCGAGATGACAAAACGAGGCAGAGATTGCGCGCCTTGCTCGGAATGACGAACGTAGGGCGGCAGGCTTGCTACCGCCCTTTTTCTTGATTTAGGTTATTCGTTTGTCAACACAACAGAACCGTCCTTTTGTGTTATTCAAAAGACTCAGCCAACTTTAATAAAAAAACATATATCTTTTCATATTCCTTTTTGAATAAACAAGAATATATGTTAAATGCTACAACCATAACAGAAAAGAAGAACAAACAAATACCCAAACACATGAATGCGGTTTCTTCAATTTCAAAATTGTGCCAACTTTTAACATATGCGCTAATTAAGGCGATTATAATTACTAACATACTAGTAATGATTTGTGAAACAACTTCCCGTGTGAACTTGAGCATTCCGCTTATATTGATGCCACTTTCTGATTCTTCGATTTTACAGCAAAAAGCTTTCGGAGGCAGAAAAAACAAAAACTTCCTGAAATAAGGATATAACAGAAATGAGTTTTCGCTGATGTGAGACAGAATTTCTTCTTTATCATTGAAATTCATATTTATATAAATCTTATCCTTTTTATATTCTCCTGTATTCGCATTCAATCTTTTGAGAAAAGCTGCTTTCGTCGAATTGCAGGTATACATTTTCATATTTATTTCTCCTTTTCATTCAAGAATTCGAAAATCGTTATTGAACCATTCAGAGTGGCATAGTATCCATAGTTTACTTCCGGAGGCAATATTCCCTTTAAGCCCTCGGTTACTGAACCTGCAACTGTTACATAGTTTCCCGAAGATTCCATGCTTGCTCCAATTGTTCCAAATCCTCCACCAATAGATACTGATGTTGCATTTTTTAATTCTTTAATGCTGTCCGTTTGACACAAAGGGACGGTTCTATTGTGTTTGCCGCCCTCGGAGGGTAAAGGGCGGCGGTTTCGCCACCGCCCTCAAAATAGTGTCAAAAATGTCCATCCCCAAACGGCTCACACTTGTCTTATTCCGCATAATTAACAAATTCTACTTTTCCATTGTCAAACTTCAAATACACCTCATTTCCATGTTTATCATCGTAAACATACATTTCCTCTTTTGTAATGTAATCTGGTTGTCCTAATAAAGATTCAACTTGACTGTATGTGTATCCTACAATATCATTTTTTTCAATCAGATCGAAGTACATAGTCATACGTCTCTCTGGATATTTAATCCACTTTTCGGTTGAAAACTCTTCGAATTTCTTATCACCCACAATAACCAATACAAATCCCGCCATCATAACTGTCACTGTTAGCACATACGAAATGATATGAACCTTCTTTACACTCTTTATGAAAAAGCGCAAATATATAATCGAAGTCAATGACAGAATAAGTACAATTACCGCGAGAACAGAAAATCCTTTTCCAAATGAATCCTGAAACACAGACAGAACCCCTTCGTTATAGGCGACAGTCAATACAGTAAAGAACACACACCAAATTGCACCATAAAAAACACTTGATATCAACAGCAAAATTTTAGTTTTCATCAAAAAGCACCTCATTCTAATCGTGTCACCGTAGAACATATTCAGATGGATTTTCCCAACTATCTTCTGCCGAAACTCCTCTCTGACACAAAGGGACGGTTCTATTGTGTTTGCCGCCCTACTGCTTGATTTAGGTTATTCGTTTGTCAAGACAGCAGAACCGTCCTCTTGTCTTTCTTGCCTTATTCTCAAATCAACCATCCTTTTCTTCAAATCGCATCTTTGACGCAAATGTTCTCAATGGGTCTTTCAACTCGCTCACTCTCGGAAAATTGCTCCACAATAAATTCGTGTCCTATGTTGGTTTTCCATACTGAAACATCCCATTCACCCAACAACGGCTTATACACATGTTCAAATTTATCGCGTGCCATTATCATATTTTGAGAATACCACTTCCACCATTCACTGTCCCGTCCATTGAAAGGAATGTCTTCACACAGTTCATATCCTAACATTTGTATTACGTAGTTGCTATCCGTCCTATATTCTTGACCGGGGTCTGTTTTTTCAAACCAAACAATAGTTTTGTATTCTTTCCCATTAAAGAGCAATTTGAAATAATCCGAAGCGCGCCCCTCAATGAGTATATCGATTTCGTTGTGTTCTTCACATGTTTCTAATTTTGCAAGAAGTTTATTTATTTTTGATATCTTATGTTGGGATAATTTCCCCCTCCAAAAAACACCGTCTATGTTGTTGACAAGCTGATAGTTATCATTTATGTACTGTTCGCCGGCACTTACAGTGAGTTCCCCATTTTCTTTCACATCAATACAGCAAAATGAATTATCTCCAGCTATTCGCATTGGATAAATCGACAATTGAAAAGGTTGGATGAATTCTTGTTCACCAAAAACAAATAGCCCAATAACAATCAATCCGAGAAATACAAACACTAATACTTTTCGCTTGTGCACTTTTAACTCACCCTCCCTTAGCCGTTATATTTGAATGTATCGACATTCGGCGATGTCGTTCTGCGTTTACAGTGCGGTTTCCGCCACGCCGTAAGGGCAGGGCTCTGCTCTGCCCGTTTCGCGCAATATTTTCCGACTTTGAAGTGTTGACAAAGAACGTACGCCCCCACTGTCATTGCAAATTGCTCCGTATTATACATTTATATACAATACTTCCCCTGTGTGTTTATTAAGTTTAATCTGCGGAAAATAGTTAGGATCTGCTCCGCCTCCGCTTGAAGGATTTTTAAAAGTAAATATTTGAATTACCAACCAAGCTTCTTCATTCTCCAAATACGTTGCATCCAATTTATAAATAGCCTCTTCATTTTCATATTCCAAATTTTTTTCTGCATATTTCTCCAATATTGCCTTACCAACCGTCAATGCCGTTTCTTTATCGGGAATCACACCTTCATCTTTTAATTTCGTTGTCGGAGAAACATTAATCTTTTTTGATTCATACGGAAATATATTTACCGCCCAATTTTCCTGCTCCCAATTAGCGTAATATCCCAGTTCCCAACAAAGCTCCCTCAACGGAACATATGTAGTTCCGTTGTCTACCAAAACACTACTCAGATTCACGACATCATTTTCTATTTTAACATCATATGTTGCCACCTTTATCCTTTGTGCTATATCAAATTGATCATTCATCGCACAAGCAAAAAGAACAACAAAAACCAAAACACTGACCACACAAGTTATACGTTTAAAATACTTCATAACTACCCCCTGTTTTATTTCATCAATTGCATCTATGGCTTCGTTTCTTCTTTTTCGTTATTTGTTTGTCAATTTCATTGTAGTATATGGGATAGGCTTTGTCAAGGGAAAATAAAAACAAGCTCGCGGGATCTTTCCGCGAGCTTGGTTGATTATTTCTTCCTGTAAACAACTATGCCGAATTCCGCGCGGCAGAGAAGGCTTTGTGCGCTCTCAAGCTTTTTCTTGTCCTCATCGCCCGTGCGGTAGAAATAGGGTGTCATTTTGAAGAGACTCATTATATCCTCGTTCGTCTCAAAATTCATTTCATATCTTACCTCACGCCGCTCCTCGACGGAGAAGAATTCTTCTTCCATATCCGTCTCGGGGTTTTCATACGGTACATCATAGATAAGCTCTTTTAATTCCCACAGATGCTTCGCAAGAGGGTATACGCGGAGTATAACTCCATCTTTTTTCAACACTCTGCTAAACTCTTTTGCCGAAAACGGCGCAAAAATGTTTATGAGAACATCGACACTTTCATCCGCAATCGGCATATCGGCGCATGATGCAACCGCGAGGCTCAGTTTATTCGTCCTTCTTTTTGCATAGCCGAGCGCTTCCTTTGAAATATCAATTCCGATGACCTCGGCGTTTTTTCCCTTGCTCCCGAGATATTCGAGAATATCTGCGGTATATTTGCATTCGCCGCAGCCTGCATCGAGAACTCTCGCTCCGTCACCTGTGTTTTCAAAAACAAGCTCCGATATTTTTTCGGAAAGTTTGTCATAAAAGCCGCGATTGAGAAAATCTGCGCGGGCGGCGATCATCGTCTTGTCGTCACCGTGTTGACCGCCCGCCTGAGACATAAGGAGATTGACATAGCCCTTTTTTGCAATATCGAAGCTATGCCCGTTTTTACATACATAAGTTTTTTCGTTTTTCAAAAGCCCCGTGTGACACACGGGGCATATGAATGAAGACATATCATTTCTCCTCTTTCATAAAGAGAGTTCCGGGAACGCTTCCTGCAAGAATGTCATAGACGCTCTCAAGCTCCGCTCCGTTCGTTATTACCATCGGGACATCGTTTTCAAAGCACACCTCTGCGGCGTGAATCTTCGTCACCATTCCGCCCGTTCCGAGCTTCGTTCCCGCTCCGCCCGCAAGCGCGCGAATTTCATCATTTATCTCCGTTACTCGCCTGATGAGCTTTGCATCCTCATTTTCGCGCGGGTCGGAATCGTAAAGTCCGTCTATATCCGAGAATATGACAAGAAGGTCTGCGCCCACAAGCGCCGCAACCTCTGCCGAAAGAGTGTCGTTATCGCCAAAGAGAATTTCATCGACACCCGTGGTATCATTTCCGTTTACAACAGGTATTGCACCGAGCTCAAAGAGCGCTTCAAAGGTATTCTCAACCTTTTCGCGGCGGTTTTCTTCGACGATATCGCTCTTCGTTATAAGAATCTGACCGACAACCTGCGAATAGTCGAGAAAGAATTTACCGTATATGTGCATAAGCTCGCACTGACCTCCGGATGCCGCCGCCTGCTTATAGCGAAGCTCCTTCGGACGAACGGTCATTCCGAGTTTTGACATACCGACACCGATTGCTCCGGATGTGACAAGCACGACATCGAGCCCCATATTCTTTATATCGGAAAGGACTCGCGCAAGAGTCTCCAGATGGCGAAGATCAAGCCTTCCCGTTCTGTGGGTGAGCGTCGATGTTCCTATTTTGATGACTATTCTTTTTATGTTTTCAGGTTTAAGCATTTCTTTATCCTGCCTTTTTTCTTAATTCAATATATTTTATCATAAGTTCACTTTTATTGCAACGGCTAAGTTTTT
>JAZSHZ010000146.1:0-15007 GCA_045533555.1 Eubacteriales bacterium | reverse complement strand
CGACGGATGTAAGTGAGAAGAGAACGAGCGGTGGGCATTTGAGAGCATATCCGATTGCGATAGCCATCGCAGCGCCTTGCGCACCCTTGGCATAATTGCCGACCGTTTCGAGAACGCCTATCCCGAACTGCTGACCGATCGTGGAAAGAATCGTTCCGATAAGAAGCGATGCGAAGAGACCCTGAGCCATAGCTCCGAGCGCATCAATGAAGTATCGCTTAAAGGAAAATTCAATATCCTTCTTCTTTAAAAAATTTTTAAGTTTTTGCATAGCAAATTCCTCCATAGAGTAAAAATTCATTAAGGCTTATTCTATCACAAAATTTACAAATGTCAATTGTTGAAAGTGTTTACAATTCTAAAAAAATCGAATATAATATATAATTATGAAGCTGGAGGAAATGTGAATGAAGATGAAGAAACAAACAGCGATATATCTTATAACGATTTTGCTATCGATTGCATTCGTTTTTGTTGGGAATCTTATATGCCGTCCGCCCTCATTGAGTGAAGGTGTTGAGGATTATTATCGTGCGAAAGTTCTTGAGATCGGAAATGTTCAGGAAGCTGAATTCAGCCTTGATGACGGCGAGACGATGGTTTCAAACAAACGTATTGAATTTACCGCGAGGATGATAAACGGACCTTATAAAGGGGATACAGTGGAAGCTCTGCAGGATATCGATGATATGTATGCATATCAACCTAAAGATGTTGAGCCGGGAGATGAGGTGCTGCTTGCGAGACCGAGCTATGACCTTGAAAGCGGAGAGCTTGGGGGCGATTCTGATTGGGTTCTTATAGAGCATAACAGAATCGGAAAGATAATCTGGTTTGTCATCGCGTTTTTGCTTCTCATAATTTTCATAGGTCATCGCAAAGGAATAACGACGATTATTGCGCTTCTCTTTACCGTGCTTGCAATTTTCCTTGTCTACATACCGGGAATACTCAAAGGCTATAATATCTATGCTCTGACGGTGATCGTCAGTGCTTTTACAATAATATCGAGTCTTATAATTATAAACGGTTGGAATTTCAAAACGATTTGCGCCATATCGGGAAACATAATAGGTGTTGCTTTTGCGGGTATTACCGCGCTTATAATGAGCAAAGCATTCAGATTGACAGGAATGGTCGAGCAGAACTATGTTATGCTGACTCAGCTCGAAACCCCGATAGATCTTCTCGGGGTTATCTGGGGCGGAGTGCTCGTCGGTGCGCTCGGCGCGATAATGGACGTTGCGATGTCGATAGCTTCTGCGATGAAGGAGCTTAATGACACGATGAGTAATAAATCGTTTTTTCGCATGCTTCGTTCGGGTATGAATATAGGTCGGGATGCTATTGGAACAATGACCAATACACTTATACTCGCGTATATAGGCGGAGCGCTCGCGTCGGTTCTTCTTCTAACGATACATCAGAATATCTATTATCTCTTCAATATGGAAATGATTCTCGTTGAAATACTCTCGGCGATTGCGGGCAGCATAGGAATTCTTGCGGCAGTTCCCGCAACGGCGGTCATTTCTGCATTCGTCTTTAACCGCTATATAGAAAAAGAATAGAAAAAAGTGCAGTTTTCAAAACTGCACTTTTTAAATTTATAAAGCTTTGACTGCGCCGAGAAGCTCTGATGCAGAGTCGATAAAATTCGTTGCGCCTGCGTTTGTAAGAATATCCTTGGTGCGGAATCCCCATGTAACGGCAATGCAAGGAAGTGATGCATTCTTTGCAGTCTGAACATCAACCTCGGAATCGCCGACGAAGACTGCTTCAGCTTCTGTTGCATTAAGCTCCCTGAGTGCGATTCTGACCATATCCGGAGCAGGCTTTTTCGGGATAATATCCGAGCTTCCTGTCGAAAAATCGATTATATCTCCGAAATAGTATTTTGTCAGCTCGCGGAGAGCATCATCGTGCTTGTTTGAAACGAGAGCAACCTTATATCCGTTCATTTTGAGGTCCTTGAGTGCATCGATAATACCGTCATAAGGTGCCGTCTTGTTCGTTTTGTTTGTTTCATAGTGAGCTTTGAAGCGCACGAGGCATTCTTCAAATTCGCTGTCCGTCGCAATCTCGGGAAGACATCTTCTGATGAGGTCGCGCGGGCCGTTTCCGCAAATCGTGCGTACTTCGTCTACCGTGCGGGCGGGGAAACCGAGTGATGTCATCGCATGATTGACGCTGTCTGCAAGGTCATCAATTGTGTTGAGGACCGTGCCGTCAAGATCGAGTAATACTGCTTTAATAGACATTTTAAATTCTTCCTATCTGAGAGATTTGAAAGCGCGCGCAGGATTGATCTTCATCGCGTCTGCATCAAATTCGGGAGTGTATTCCATACGGATGAGGTTTGCTTCCATATAGTTGAAGGGTGAAAGCGAGCCGAAGCAGAGCTGTTCCTTTGAGATAACGTTCTGCATAGCCGGACCTGCATTCGTGTTGAGCGTCTCAAACTGCGTTGTGTCAAAGTATGTGTTCTTACGCTCGCGGATAAGCTTTCCGAAATGCTCTCCTGCCGCAAACGGAGAGAAGCAGGTTGCAAAAACGTGAACCTTATCGTTCTTTGAAAGAAGCGCGAAATAATCCTCGCCTGTTACGTTGTTGTAGTTATCGAGCTTTGAGCGTCCGCGGAAGTTCTCAAATCCCGAGCAGATGCGGACGGGAACATCAAGCTCCTCCGCAAGGTCGAAGACCCACTTTGCGCGGTGCTTCGGAAGATATTCATCATAGAGCATTTCGGGAGTGAGGGAATAGCCGTGGTAAATCGGAGCCATCTCGAAGCCCATAAAGCCTGCTTTGATCATCTCGCGCGCATCGGATTCCCAGGCGGGATATGTCGGATTGACGATTGCGAGCGGGAGGAAAACTGTTTTGCCGTCATATGCGCGAAGCTCCTCGAGAAGTTCGAGATTTGCCGTGTTTGCATCTTTATAGAAGAAGCCGTTGAGGTTTGCGACGACCATATGCGTGATTTCATATTTCTGCGCGAGAACATCAAGCTCTTTGAGCGTGTTGTATTTAAGATTGCGGAAGGGCCAGTGGCCGACGTATGTACTGATATCTAAAAAAATAATGATTAAACTGCCTTGTCAATGAATCTCGAGAACGCGCGTCCCGAAAGAATTGTCTTCTTGTCTTCGACTGAAATGTCAGCACCAAGAATTTTTGATACGCTTGATGACCATCCGCCGTCCGTTGCAAAGAGGAGTCTGTCCGCACCGAGATAACGGACGGATTCTTCGATAAGCGGGCGGTCATAGACGCTTCCGCCGATATCGGCATAGACGTTCGGGCAATCAGCGATAGCCTTGATCTGGAATTGCCAGTCACCGCCGCCTCCGATGTGACCCATAAGGAATGTCGCTTCGGGATATCTGCGCGCGATGTTTGCCATGTGAACACCGTTTGTGATTCGCGGCTGACGTTTGCAGGTATCCGGATCCATCGTCTTGCCTGCGTGCATAAGAATCGGGATATCGAGCTCAATGCACTTTTCAACAAGCGGGAACATTGCGGGGTTATCAATTGTATACTGATGATAGAGCTTGACTCCGACAAAACCGAGTTCACGGACGCAGCGCTCAAGCTCTGCTTTCATTTCTTCACAGAAGCCGGGATTGACGAATGCCTGACCGTAGACTCTTCCGGGATAGAGCTGAGTCATTTCATACATAAGGTCGTTTGCGGCCCTAAATTCTTCGGGTGTGCAATGCTTGTTCTCTGCAACGGGGACAGATGAAACAACCTTGTCTATACCGAGTGTATCGATAGTCTTTATGAAGTTCTTTGCGAATTCATAGTTCGGGTTACCGACGTGTGATTCATAATTGATGTGCTCATGCCACGATATAACCGGATTATCGTGGAAGAGGGAAAGCTGTTCTTTGATGTTCATAATGTTTGCTCCTTGTTTGTTTAACGTCTCTTGAGATATTTCTCAAAAGCTTTTCCCGAAAGAATTGTTTTCTTGTCCTCGTCGGATATTTCCGCGGCGAGAATTTTTGCAATACCTGCAGACCAGGTCATATCCGTTCCCCAGAGAAGTCTGTCTGCGCCGAGAAGGGAAACTGCCTCCTCCATCTGCGGGCGCTCATAGTAGCTTCCGCTGATATCGGCATAGACATTCGGGCAATCCGCAATGGCTTTGAGCGAATATTTCCATTCGCAAATCGTGAAATGTCCCATGATGAATTTAGCCTCGGGATATTTCTTTGCTGCGTTTGCCATATGAACTCCGTTTGATGTGATAGGCTGATAAATTGCGTTTCGCGGGTCCATATGCTTCATTGAATGCATCAGGATCGGAATATCAAGTTCAATGCATTTTTCGATTATCGGATACTGGATCGGGTCATCCATAAAATAATCGTAATAGAGCTTGACTCCGACAAAACCTAGTTCGCGGACGCAACGCTCGATTTCCTTGAGAGCAAAATCACGGTATCCGCCGTGAACGTAACACATACCGAAAATTCTGTTGGGTGAAAGCTGCGTTGCTTCATATGTAAGATTGTTTGCCGCAATGGCATATTTTGGGTCACCGCGGCGGTAGTCAACAACAGGAATCGAAGTAACGATTTTATCGATTCCGAATTTGTCCATAACCGCGAGTGTGCCGAGCGCATTTTTCATATCAAGTTTATCATAGCCTGCATAAAGAGAAATGTGCTCATGCCAGCCGACAACAGGGTTGTCGTGAAATAATCTGAGCTGTTCCTTGATGTTCATAAATTATCCCCTTATTTGGATGATTTTTCATAGTGTTTGCAGAATTTGTTTATTGAGCATGCCTCGCATTTCGGTGAGCGGGCGATGCAGACCGCGCGACCGTGCCAGACGAACCTGTGGCAAAGCATATTCTGCTCATCGGGAGGAACGATTGCTTTAAGGCGTTCCTCAACCTTTTTTGGATCTTTTGAATCGCAAAGCCCGAGAAGGTTTGAGATTCTTATGCAGTGAGTGTCCGCAACGACCGCAGGTTTATTGTATATATCGCCGAGAATAAGATTTGCGGTCTTCCTTCCGACACCGGGAAGGGAAAGAAGCTCATCCATTGTATCAGGAACTTGGCCGTCGAATTTTTCGATGAGCATATTTGCCGCGGCGCGTATATCGCGCGCTTTCATGCGGAAAACTCCGCAAGGATGAACGATGCTTTCAAGCTCCTCTATATCGCATTCTGCGATTTCGCGGAGTGTTTTATATCTCGAATATAGCTCCTTTGTAACGATGTTGACCCGTGCGTCCGTACATTGCGCGGAAAGGCGCGTCGCAAAAAGAAGCTGATACGGTTCATCATAGTTGAGTGAGCATTCCGCCTGCGGATACTCGTTTTTTAAACCCTCAACAATACCGAGGACTCTGTCTTTGAGTTTCATTTGATCTATTCAACCTCGTCAATGTCTTTGTTTTTTGAGAAAAGCTTTTCGATTTTTTCGTGTTTCGTCTTGAAAAAATAGCCGATTCCGCAGAGTATCGCCGCGGCGGCAGTGAGGACGGAAACGAGAAAACCGATGAACTTAAAGAAATTCTTCATATAAATTTACCTCCGGTAATCAATAGCCGAGAATGGAATCATCAAGCGAATCGTCATTCTTTATCCAATCTGAAACGAGCGTGATAGTATATGTATCGCGAGTGTTTCTGATGACAACGCGCTCGATACCTGCGTTGATTATCATACGCTTGCACATTGCGCACGATGTCGCATCGGAAATGAGCTCGCCCGTAACCTTATCCTTTCCGACGAGATAAAGTGTTGCACCCAGCATTTCGGAGCGGGGCGCGGCGATGATTGCATTTGCCTCCGCGTGGACGCTTCTGCAAAGCTCATAGCGCTCGCCACGGGGTATTTTGAGCTGCTCGCGTCTGCAATAACCGAGATCACAGCAGTTTGCGCGGCCTCGCGGAGCCCCGACATAGCCTGTCGAAATGATTGAATCGTTTCTGACGATAATCGCGCCATAGTTGCGGCGAAGGCAGGTGCCTCGCTCGAGAACAGTCTCTGCAATGTCAAGATAATAATTGAATTTGTCTCTGCGCTCCATAAAAAACACCTCTTGTTTTATATATTTGTTTTTTCATTTGGCTTGAAGCCAAAACCAAGGACTTCGTGAGTGTTGGTAACGATCATAAATGCATTTTCGTCCGTCTCACGAACGATCTCTTTAAGCGGACCGATCTGGTTCGGGTTGATTGCACACATGATCATTTTGCGCGCCTCATTGGTGTATGCACCCTCGCCGGTGAGAATGGTTGCGCCGTGGTGAAGCTCGGAGATGACAAGCTTACTGATTTTATGAGCCTTCTCCGAGATAATATATGCAAGTTTATCCGTTGTGAATCCGTAGATAACGCCGTCGGTAGCAATTGATGCGGCATACATTTTGATTATCGCGAAAAGAATGCTGTTTGTATCCTTGAATGCGAATGCCGCGAGAAGAACTATTGCGGTATCAGCGGCAAGAACAAGCTTACCGAGCGGGATTCCCGTGTATTTCTGCTTAAGGACAAGCCCGACGATATCAGTTCCCGCAGTGCTTCCGTTTCTTATAAAAACAAGCCCGAGGCCAGCACCCGTTCCGAGACCGCCGTATATTGCGCAAAGCATCGGATCTGTGGTAAGGGGAGGCAGCAGCGCCGTGAAATCCATCGCAAGAGAAAGAACAACCGAGGCGAAAACTGTTTTTGCCATGAATTTTCCGCCGATTTTCCAAAGTCCGAGGGCAAGAAAAGGAAGGTTGACAAGAAATGTCAGAACGCCCATCGAAAGCTTAGGAAAGAAATAGTTTATTACCATGGAAATACCCGTGATTCCGCCCATTGCGATCGGTATTTCCGAATTTGCTATAAACATATTGAAGGACGCGGCAAAAAGTATTGAACCGAGTGCTATAATAAAATAGTCGATTATAAATTTTTTTGCAGAGTTTTTCATTTGATTGCTGTCACTTTCGATTGATTTGTGTTATACTTGATATATCATTTTAATAATACCACGAACAAGAGGTATTATCAAGCATTTATTATTGTAAAATGCCATATAATTTTATAATTGACAACGGAGGTTTTTTTATGCGTATAAAGCTTGGCAGAGCATATAATGACGGAACCCGCTTCGATGGAAAGGTGCTGGAAATCGAAAACGGCGTTTTCAAGGAAATCAAAGAAGGCGGAGAAGCAGAGCTTGATTTATCGGAATATGTCGTATTTCCGGGATTTATTGATATGCACACGCACGGCGGAATGGGAATGGAGGCAAATGTTTCTTCATATGAAGAGCTGGACAAGCTGTCGCATTTCTATGCTGAAGCGGGTGTCGCGGAATTCTGCGCAACACCTGTAACGGAGAAGGTTGAAAAGCTCGTTGAAATCGAGCAGAATATCGTCAAAAGAATAAAGAACGGAACAAGTGGCGCGAACATAGCGGGCATATATCTCGAAGGTCCGTTTTTATCCCGGAAGCTTCGCGGAGCGCATTGTGAAGAGCTTCTTGCGGTGCCGTCAAAGCAGGATATTGATGTTCTCTGCGATGCGGCAGAAGGTAATCTCAGAGTTGTTGCGATTGCCGCAGAGGCGGACGAGAATTTTGAAATAACGGAATATACCGTATCAAAGGGAATAAAGGTCGCACTCGGCCATTCCGCCGCGACCTGCGCCGAAGCAAATGCAGAGTTTGATGCCGGAGCAAGCATTGCGGTGCATACATATAACTGTATGTCTCCGCTTCATCATCGCGAGCCGGGAATTGTAGGAGCAAGCCTTGTGCGTTCTGATGTCTATAATGAGATTATATGTGATTTCATTCATGTTGCGCCCGAAGCGATCAAGGTTGCAATTCGTTGCAAGGGAAAAGATAAAATTGTTTTCATAACGGACTCTGTCTCTGCGGCGGGGCTTCCTGACGGCGAATATGATCTTGGACCGATGAAAACATATGTCAAGGACGGTGTCGCGAGAATTGCGGCAGGAAATCTTGCGGGCTCATCGCTCAGATTGAACGTGGCGCTTAAGAATGTGGTTACAAAGCTTGGCGTATCAATTGAGGAGGCAATGCTCGGAGTGACGAAGAATCCCGCGGAAGCAATCGGTATGTATGATAAGATCGGCTCAATAGCTGTCGGTAAGCGCGCTCATTTGACAGTGCTGGATAATGACTTCAATGTCGTTATGACGGTTGTTGACGGTGAAATTGTTTATAAAAGGTAGTGAAGTTGATATGATGAAAGCAGGATATGCGCGATGTGATATTACTCCGCCACTCGGCGTTTCGGTTGAAGGGTATTATGAGCCGAGAACGGCAAAGGGTGTTCTTGATCCGCTTATGGCGACAGCGGTCGCTTTTGATGACGGGCAAAACAAGGCTGTTGTCATAAGTGTTGACGTAATTGGAATGAATATGGCCTTTATGTCGATTTTGAGAGCGGAAGTTGCAAAAGCGGCGAATATCGGAATTGACGGCGTGTTCATCTGCTGCACGCATACTCATCTCGGCCCTGCAGTAGCAGCGACGGGTGTCGCAAACGGATATTTCCCGAATCGGGAGTATACAAAATGGATGACACAAAGAATTGCAGATACGGCGCGTCTCGCTTTCGCAGATATTGCTCCTTCAAAGTTTTATTATACGCGCGGCGAAGCAAAGAATATCAGCTATGTCCGCCGATTCAGAATGAAGGACGGAAGCGTCAGGACGAATCCGGGAGTTATGAACCCCGATATCGATCATCCGCTCGGAACTCCCGACGTGCAGACTCAGCTTCTTATAATAAAGCGCGAGGGCAAGAAGGAAATCGGAATCGTAAATTTCCAGATGCACGCGGACACGATCGGCGGAGAGTTTCTCTCGGCGGATTATCCGAAATTTGTCCGCGAGGTATATGAACGCAACGTTCCCGATTCACTTTGCATGTATGTAAACGGTACGGAAGGAAATATCGGCGGAAATAATTTCCGTGTTCCGCGCGAGGAATATGTGTGGGGATATACGAGAACGAAATATATCGGAAAAAAGATCGCTATGTCCGTAGTATCAAATTATGAGCTTGCGGAAGAAATAAAGGCGGATGAAATCCGTTTTGCAAAGAAAATCATAACTGTAAAACATAATAAAGGTACGCCTGAAGAACTTCCGGATGCGCTTGCACTTGCAAAAAGATACCGCGAGCTTGGCAGCGAAGAAGCTCTTCCGAATGTTCAGGGGATGCTCCGGACCGAGATGATTGCAAAAGCATGCCGCATTGAGATAATGGAATCTCTTCCCGATACTCACGACCTTATCGTGACGGCACTTGCTGTCGGGGATGTCGTGTTTGCGGGATTCCCGGGTGAGCCGTTCGTTGAGGTCGGCAAAGAGATAAAGCGAAAATCACCCTTTGCGCTGACGATTCCCGTTTGCTGCGCGAATGGATATGAAGGCTATTATCCCGTTATGAGCGCATATGAAGAGGGCGGATATGAGGTGCTGACGGCGCGCTATGTTCCGGGTGTTGCGGAAGAACTCATCAAAACATCGCTCGAAATAATAAATTCGTTGAAATAAAAAGAAAAAGTTTGTCGAAAATATTTGACAAACTTTTTTTGCGGGTGTATTCTTTTAAACAGGACATAAAATATATGTCAGAAACGATAAAATAAGGCAGGTGAAAATAATGGACGCAGGCGGTAGTAGGAGCACATCTTCGGGTCAAAGTATCGGGCGGACCGTTTCGTGTCCGTTATTGTTTTGCTGATACCGGTTCCCGATGTTTTTGTGCCTTTGCTTCCTGAAAAAACAATACAAGGAGGAAAGGAATATGGGAGAAACCACTGCAACAATTGAAAAAATGATTATGGCGCTCATCGATGAGCGCAAATATCCGACTCTGCGCGATGTGCTGAATACTATGGCGCCGCCGGATATAGCATCCTTGTTTGATAATCTTCCCGGGGAAAAGCTTGCGCTTCTTTTCAGGCTTCTTTCAAAGGAGCTTGCGGCGGAAAGCTTTGTCGAGATGGATTCGGATCTGCAGGAGAGCCTTATAAAAGGTTTTTCCGATAATGAGCTTCGCGAGGTTATGAATGAGCTTTATGTCGACGATGCCGTCGATATCATCGAGGAAATGCCCGCGAATGTCGTCAAGCGCATTTTGAGGCATACGGATTCCGATATGCGCAAAATGATAAACGAAATCCTGAAATATCCCGATGACAGCGCAGGAAGTATCATGACAACGGAGTATGTCAACTTCAATCCCGACCTTACGGTCAGCGAGGCGATAAAGAACCTGCGCCGCTCAGGTGTCGATAAAGAGACGATTTATTCCTGTTATGTCACGGAGAAGGATAGAAAGCTCATAGGAATCGTTACCGTCAGAAGGCTTCTCATGGCAGATGATGACGATTTCATCCGCGAAATTATGGAAGAAAACGTGCTTTCTGTCAATACAGTTGACGACAGGGAGGACGTTGCGAATATTTTTGCGAAATACGGACTCCTTGCACTGCCGGTAGTGGATGGGGAAAACCGACTCGTGGGTATAGTCACGGTTGATGATGCTATTGATGTCATCCGCGAAGAGGCAACCGAGGATATTGAAAAAATGGCGGCTATGACGCCGACTGATAAACCGTATCTCAAGACGAGTGCGTTTGAGCTATGGAAAGCGCGAATTCCGTGGCTGTTGCTTCTTATGCTTTCATCGACTTTTACGGGAATCATCATAACGAATTTCGAATCTGCCCTTGCCGCAACGGGTGTACTTGCGGCGTATATCCCGATGCTGATGGGAACGGGAGGTAACTCGGGCTCGCAGGCTTCCGTAGCGGTAATACGCGGCCTTTCGCTCGATGAAATTGAATTTTCGGATATTTTCCGCGTTCAGTGGAAGGAAATGCGTGTTTCCGTTATGTGTGGAATAACTCTTGCGATAGCGAATTTTATAAAGCTTCTTCTTTTGGACCGCGTTGGAATGATGATCGCGCTTGCGGTAAGCCTTGCTCTTGCCGTTACGGTTGTGACGGCAAAACTTGTGGGATGTTCGCTTCCGATTCTGTCAAAGAAAATCGGCTTCGATCCTGCGGTTATGGCAAGCCCGTTCATAACAACGATTGTCGACTCGATTTCGCTTCTCATCTATTTCTGGTTTGCATCAATATTGCTTTGAAAGAAAGCCCTGTTTCAGACAGGGCTTTCTTTATATTATAACGGGTTGCGTTTGCACCTTTCTGAGTGCGCTTTCGAGCGATTCCGATATTTTTGTCATATCGGCAACGAGTGAATTCGGCTTTCCGTAGCTGTCATCCTGACCGTAGGGCACGAAGTAAAGGTTTTTGGCGGCAGAAAGAACTCCGATATTCTTAAGATTGAGTCCGAGCCCGTCATTTGTTGATACTGCGATTATGAGCGGTCTTCCGTTGCGGAGATGCGCCTTTGCCGCCATAGTGACGGAGGTGTCGCATATGCCGCAGGCGAGCTTTGCGATCGTGTTTCCCGTGCAAGGTGCGATAATAAGCGCGTCGAGAAGCTTTTTCGGCCCGATAGGTTCAGCATCTTTGATTGAACTGATGATTTTTTTATTGCATATTGTTTCGATTTCCGATACGAAATCATCTGCTTTTCCAAATCGCGTGTCTGTTGTGCAGGCAGCGGGCGACATTATCGGAATAACCTCGTATCCGTTTTCACAAAGTCTTTTTATTTCGGGGATAACTTTTTTAAAAGTGCAGAATGAACCGCAGACGGCAAATCCGATTTTAAGCTTTTCCAAATTAATTCCTCCATTCATCAAGTATGTTGTAGATTGTGTTGCGCATAGCCTCTGCGGCAGATGCGGGGGCATATTTTCCGGGCAGAGAAAGCACGTGGACAGTCCTGATTCCGAGCTGCTTTGCAAAATTGAAGTCGACTCCGCCGGGCTTTGAAGCGAGATCGCAGATAAAAGCATCGCGTCTGATGTTGATAAGTGCTTTTTCGTCCAATATCATAGTTGGAACGGTGTTGAAGATTATGTCAAAAGAAGAAAGTGAGGATGATATCGCGGCAGTTTCGATTGATTCGTAACCATATGCATTTATCCAGGCGAGATCGCCGAATTTTCTCGCGGATGCGCATACCTGTGCTCCGATACCGTGCAGATAATGGCAAAGAAGCTTTCCGATATGACCATAGCCGATAACGAGACAGCGCTTGCCGTGAAGAACAAAATCAAGCTCCCGCATTGCTACTTCGATTGCGCCCTCGGCGGTTGAAACGGAGTTTAAAACATTGAAATCTTCTCTTTCAAGATAATCATAAAGTCGCAATCCGTTCCTGCCGGCTTTTTCAAAAAGTGTGTTATCGATCTTTCCGGCAATGACGGTCTGCCCGGATGGAAACTGTGAAAAAATTTCATCAAGCGTATGTTCGTGGAGAGAAAACGGTGCATTAAGGTGCTCTGCATCCGAACGGACGGGAATGGGAAGCACCACGCAATCAAATTTCTGATTGAGTCGTTTGATGTCGGTCTCGGAAATGACGGAATCGGGGAGCTGAGCTTGCTCAAGCGCAAAGGCAAAAACTTTATGCCCATCGTTGGCAAGAAGTCCGCAGAGACCAACCTGCCTGCCATCACCACCGACAACGGCAATTTTGAGTTTTTCTGTCATAAAACGATCCTCCTTCTGGGAAAGTTCCTTCTGCTACAGTATATTCGATTCTGCAATAAATGTTAAACGGCAAAGGTCACAGACCTTTGCCGTTTTGTATGTTTGTTCAGATTTAAGCAGGGAAAAGCTCGAGAAGAACAACTGCGTTGTTTTCCATTGTGAGGTTGAGAATCTGGTTTTCGGGAGATACGATTCCTGCATCCTCCGCAACGAGTGCTCCTGCCTTTCGGATTTCCTCCTTGATCTCTTCGGAAGCATCCTGAGGTCTGCCGAGCTCACAGAACTTAGTGTAGCAGTTCGCGTGGGTTTTGTCTATGACGTATTTGGTAACCTTGTATTCCTTGTCAAGACCTTCAAGGTTAAGATCAAAGGTCATATCGGGAAGTGTGACCGTGAATGTCGGATCGGCATAGCAGAGAAGGAGGGAAATATGACCGTCTGAAGAATGTCTCGACGGCATGATGGAAACTCTTTCTTCCTGAAGGTCAACGTAGTGACAGAGCTTTTCGTCTCCGAGCTTGTTTGCAAGAACGTGAGCATTGAAAATCGGCTTCGGATAGAAGCTCTTTGAGAAGAAGTTGCGATGTCCCATAAGATCCTCTTTGAGGTTATGCTGGCCGGAAAGACATATCATAAGAAGCTCCTGGTCAATGATTGACTCATCGAAATATGTAAGAAGCTTTGCGTAATATGCGGAATAAAGCTCGTTCTCACGGAACTCGAACATCGGACACTTGTCCATACCGTAATATCCGTCCGTAGCACCGCCCCACTCGTCACAGATAAAGGGAATGTCCTTAAAACCGCACATATCGGCGATTTTCTTGACCGTAAGTGTGTTGTTATAGGAATCGTATGCATTGAGCGGGCGGATTCCTGCATTTGCCTGATGATAGAATGTTCCGTAGGAATGGTAGCTTAAGAAGTCAAATTTTTTGCCGGTCTTCTTGACGTGGCGGAGAAAATATTCAAGAAATTCGAAGTGTGTTAGTCCCTCCGAAAGACCGCAACCGCCGATTTTTATTTTCTTGCTTACTGAAGTAACGCCTCTTTCAAATCCGTCATAAAGCCTGCAGTATTCTTCGGCACGTTCAACGTAGCTCGGTGCGTTCTGGTAGAAGAATGCAGTAAGGTCCGGCTCGTTATAGCAGTGAACGGGCCATTTTGCAACGGTGTCTTCGCCATAGCGGTCAATGAGATGCTGAGTGTAAACGCGGCATATTTCTTCCCATTTCGAGTAATCGGATGCATAGGATTTATGAAAATATACGTTCTTATAACGCGGTTTGATGAGAGCATCATCCTGCTCGGCGGAAAGCCAGGGCGGAATGAAGGCGTAAACTATCATAAGGTCAAAACCCTTGGAAAGAAGGTAGTCTATTCTGTAGTCGTTTTTGGAGAAATCAAACTGCATCTCGCCGTTTTCATCAAGAGTGACGCTTTCTTCAAACATGGAATAGATTCTGACTGTTTTGGCAGCACCGTCTTCGGCGATTTTATCGAGGTATAATTTACCCCAATCATCTTCAATCGCATTCGTGGGGTGGAAGACTATGTGTCCCCAGAAATTCTTCAGATCCTTCTCTTTTTTGTCGCAAAATACTTTAATCATTATAACTTCCTCCTCATTTTATGCGGGAAAGAGTTCGAGAAGAACAACCGCATTGTTCTCCATCTCAACAAAAACACTCTTGTTTTCGGGTGAAACACAGCCGATTTCTTCAGGCTTAAGTGTACCTGCATCGCGGATTATTTTTTTGATTTCTTCGGGTGCATCCTGCGGCTCGCCGAGTTCAAGAAATTTCGTGTAGCAGTTTGCGTTTGTCTTGTCTATAACGTATTTGACAATTTTGTATTCGCGGTCAATTCCGCTCAACTCGATTTCAAACTGCTTTGTGGGGCGGGGAAGAACGAAACCGTCATCACCGTAACACATCAGGATTGACATGTGACCGTCAGCTTTGTGTCTTGAAGGCATGACCGAAACATATTCATCTTCGAGCTCGGGATAATAATAGAGCTTTTCGTCACCGAGCTTGTTTGCGAGAACATATGCGTTGAAAATCGGCTTCGGATAGAAGCTCTTCGAGAAGAAATTGCGGTTTCCGAGGAGGTCGCCTTTAAGATCGTGCTGACCGGATAAGCATATCATCATCTGCTCATAAGGAAGGTTGAGCTCGTCAAAAAGTGTGAGCATTCTGACGAAATATGCGGCATATTCTTCGTTTTCGCGGAATGCCATTTCGGGAATTCTGCTCTTGTCGAGATATCCTTCGGTAATTGCACCCCATTCGTCGCAAATAAGCGGAAGATGACCGAATCCGCACATCTTTGCAACCTTTGCAACAGTCATTGTGTCAAACATTGCACCGCG
>JAZSHZ010000060.1:0-16372 GCA_045533555.1 Eubacteriales bacterium | reverse complement strand
TTCGTATGCTTTCGCTTCAAATTCCTCCTGCGTTCCGTCGTTTGAAATGACGTAATCACAGTGCTCTTTATAGAAAGCATCATCGGCCTGAGCATTAATCCTTGCCGAGGCCGCCATCGAATCTATATTATCTCTTGAAATGATACGCGATATTCTTGTTGCTCTCGGTGCAGTAACACCGACGGTAACATCGCAGACGGAATTGAGTCCGCTCTCAAAAAGTGCTATTGCATCGATGCAGAGATATGGAACATTTTTTTCATAAGAACGCGCAATTCTGCGCTCTGTTTCTTCAATAACAAATTTATGCGCTATGGAATTAAGATCGGCAAGCGCCGCCTTGTCGGAGAAAACGATCTCGGCAAGCGCACGTCTGTTGAGTCTGCCGTGAGAATCGACAGTTTCAGGAAAACGCTTTTTAAGTTCGTTCATCATTGTTGCGGAATTGTTCAGCAGATCATGGTATACGATATCTGCGTCAATTGTTTCTGCACCGTAGCTGCAAAAGATATTTGCGACCGTGCTTTTGCCGGAGCCGCTTCCGCCCGTAATTCCGATAATTACCATAATGACACCGCCTTAAATTGATATCCGTTCAAATGCTGCCGCGCGGCTGAGTCTGTTGACGACTGCAAGCTCAATGCCGTCATTGCATTCAGGCTCGCGCGCATAGATTATATCAGGTGATATTTCATCGAGTTTCCGTAGTGCCGCAAAAAGCCCGTGAGCAAGCTCGGAAGGCTCCGAGAGCTTGCCGTAGGATACTGTTGTGACAGGAAGCTCTTCAAAGAGCGAAGCTTCTTCTTCAAAACAGAGGACTGCGACGTTTTTCTGCAAAGACTGCTCTTTGACATAACGGAAAAAAGCATCTTCGTTTCCGTTGATGATTATAACAGGCGCCGATGGTGCATAGTGTTTATATTTCATCCCGGGGGAGGCAACAGCTTCATCATCGGCAACCTCTTCGAGTACTTTCGGATTGACATCAACCCGGCCAAGTGCATCGCGAAGCTGCTTCAGCGTAACTCCACCGGGGCGGAGAAGCATGGGTGTTTCAGTTGCGAGAGATATAACCGTCGATTCAAGGCCAACCTCGCATTCGCCTCCGTCAATAATCATTGGAATTTTGCCCGAAAGATCCCGCATAACGTGTTGCGCGGTAGTAGGGCTGGGTTTGCCGGAAAGATTGGCGGAAGGAGCAGCGAGAGGTACTCCCGCCGCATCAATAACGGCACGTGCGTGCGGATGGGAGGGAAGTCTCACAGCAACTGTTGAAAGCCCTGCAGTAACCTCATCGGGAATGCTCTCGTTCTTCTTCATTATCATTGTCAGGGGACCCGGCCAGAATTTTTCTGCAAGGATATATGCCGATTCGGGAATTTCCGAAACAAGACCGGCAAGATCTTCAAGTTTTGATATGTGAACGATCAATGGATTATCCTGCGGGCGGCCTTTTGCTGCAAAAATCTTCGCAACCGCATTTCTGTCATATGCATTTGCGGCAAGACCGTAGACAGTCTCTGTCGGAATGGCGACAATATCTCCGTTCTTCAGGAGATTTCCCGCGCGTATGATTCCTTCTCGGTTTGCTTCAAGGTCTTTTATGCGAACAAGCTCTGTAATCATAATATTTTTCCTTCCGGAACATCAGTTATTTTCGGAAGCTTTGAGCTTTTCTGCCTGATCGGCGGTAATGATTGCATCAATCATTTCGTCAAGGTCACCGTTCAGGAATTGCTCAAGCTTATAAAGCGTGAGAGAGATTCTGTGGTCCGTAACTCTGCCCTGCGGGTAGTTGTATGTTCTTATGCGCTCGCTTCGGTCTCCGGTACCTACCTGACTTTTTCTCTCTGCGGCAATCTGGGATGCCTGCTCCTGCATCTGAATATCATAAAGCTTTGTGCGGAGAATCTTGATTGCGCGATCTTTATTCTTGTGTTGGCTGCGCTCATCCTGACATTCAACAACGATACCTGTCGGTCTGTGAGTAAGTCTGATTGCGGACTCGGTCTGGTTGAGGTGCTGACCGCCTGCGCCGGAAGCGCGGAAGGTATCAACATCGACATCCGCCATATTGAGATCGACTTCGACTTCTTCAGCTTCCGGAAGAACTGCAACGGTAACTGTCGATGTGTGAATACGACCGGAAGATTCGGTGTCGGGAACACGCTGCACGCGGTGAACACCGCTTTCAAATTTGAGTCGCGAGTATGCGCCAGCACCCTCGATAACAAAGCTTATTTCCTTTATGCCTCCAAGCTCTGTCTCGTTGACGGAGACAACATCAATGCTCCAACGCCTTGCCTCGGCATACATTAAATACATGCGATAGAGTGAATGAGCAAAAAGTGCCGCTTCTTCGCCGCCTGCACCACCGCGGATTTCGACGATAACGTTCTTGTCATCGTTCGGGTCTGTGGGGAGAAGGAGAATTTTAAGCTCGTGTTCAAGCTCAGCGAGTTTTTCTTTTGCCGCAGTGAATTCCTCCTGCGCCATTTCGCGGAAATCGGGTTCAAGCTTTCCGTCAAGCATCTCGCGAAGATCCCGCATCTCCTGCTCGGTTGCACAGTATGTTCTGTAGCATTCGATAATAGGAGTAAGGTCCTTCTGCTCCTTTGAAAGTTTTGCCGCAGCATGCGGGTCGTTATAGAGATTCGGATCTGCAAGCTTTTCTTCTAATTCTTTGTATTTTTCTTCAAGAAATGCAAGTTTTTCTAACATATTTTACCTCTCGTATAAATATTTCTAAATTATAGTATACCATATATAAAGCAAAAATGAAACACTTTTACTCATATAAGCTTTCCCAAAGAAGCATTTTTTCTTCAAGTTCTGAATTGAGCACGGTGTTTTCTTCATAAAGAGCGGAAAGTGCTTCGAAATCGCTTGTCTTCTCCTGAATTTCACTCTCGATTTCGGCAATTCGCTCTTCGATTTTTGAGATTTCACGTTCAACCTCGCGCAGCTTCTTGTCATTAAGTTTTTTGTTCGTTTTCGGAGCCTGTTTCGGTTTTTCCTTTTTTTCTGCCTGCGAAACGGGAGCAGGCGTGCGCTCTGCTTCAAGTTGCTTTTCTCTGCGATATTCGTCAAAGCTTCCTTTGAAGTCGTAGATCGCTCCGTCTCGAAGCTCCCAGATTCTGTTTGCGAATTTGCTTATAAAGAAGCGGTCATGGGAGACGAAAAGAAGTGCTCCGTCAAAAGAGTGAACAGCTTCTTCGATCCACTCGCGGGATGTTATGTCGAGATGGTTTGTCGGCTCGTCGAGCATAAGAAAGTTTATATCCGCCGCCATAAGCTCGCAAAGCTTGAGTCTGCTTCGCTCGCCGCCCGAAAGCGTGCTTACTCTGTCGAAAACATCATCACCGAAGAAGAGAAAAGAAGCGAGTCTGTTTCTTGCTGTCTGCGTTGAAACGTTGAGGTCATAAAGCATCGTGTCAAGGATTGTTCTGTTCTCATCCGCAAATTTTATGACCTGCGGAAGTATAGCGGATTTGACGGACGGATTATAATTTACCGTTCCTCTGTCGGGAGGAGAGGTTCTTGATATAATGTCGAGAAGTGTCGTCTTACCGCACCCGTTATCACCGATAAGAGCAATTCTGTCACCGTTCTCAATAGTGATGTTCAGGTCATTTATAATAATCTTGTCATCATATGCTTTCTCGATTCCGCTGAGCTTGAGGACGTTATCACCCCAGAATCCGGTCGAGTTGAATTGCGCGTGCAGGGAAGAGCGGATTTCCTTTGGCTTTTCTGTTTGGCGCATACGCTCGATTCGCTTCTCCATAGCAAACGCGCGAACCTGAAGCTTTTTGTTTCCCATGCCCCAGCCGTGCATACGCTCAGCTGTGAATTCGAGCCTTTTTATCTCTGCCTGCTCGGCTTTGTAGCGCTTGAGCTGCTCAAGATATCTCGCTTCGCGTTCTTTGACATAGAAGCTGTAGTTACCGGGATAAAACTCCGCAACGCCATCGGAAAGCTCAATAACGCGGGTAATACATTTGTCAATGAAATATCTGTCGTGGGATATGATAAAAACCGTTCCCGGGAATTTTGGAAGATAATCTTCAAGCCATTCGACCGCGTCGATATCGAGATGGTTCGTCGGCTCGTCAAGAAGAAGGATATCCGGATCCTGAAGAAGTGCACAGGCAATAACTATGCGTGTCTTTTCGCCGCCGGAAAGAGACTCAAAGATTCGCTCGCGCATTTCGCGCGGAATTCCGAGACCGTTGCAGATCTTGTTTATCTGCGTTTCCGTGTCATATCCGCCCATGTGCTGAAATCTTGCGCTGAGTTTATCGTATTTTGCAAGAACATCGCGGTCGGAATAGATTTCCATAAGCTTTTCAAGCCGCCTCATCTCGGAGGAAATTTCCTCAAGACGGGAAAATGCGCTGTTAAGAACCTCGTTGACCGTGTAGCCTGCAGGATAAACCGGGATCTGCGAAACAACGGCAATAGTCTTGTCTTTTGGAATAAGAATATCGCCCGAATCATAATCAAGTTCACCCGAAAGTATCTTGAAAAGCGTTGTTTTTCCGCTTCCGTTATCTCCGAGAAGGCCGACCCTTTCTCCGCTTTCGATATTGAATGTCAGATCGCGGAGAACATGGTGCTCACCGTAGTATTTATTCAGTTTTGAAACCGAAATATCAATCATTTGTATCTGCCTTTTCTCTTTTTATCAGTTTTGCGGAGATAATTCCGTTGACGACGGAAATCATTCCACCCTCACAAAGAAGCGGAAGCTCCTTTGTTTCATATTGATTCTGGCTGACGGCAAGATCAAGCTCGCCGAAATGAGTGTTCAGAATAAGGTGCAAAAATTCTCCGACGGGCCTGTCATCGGCAATCATGAAGCGGACATCGCCGCCCTTGATTTCCGCCGCAATTCTTGTCATAAGTATGTCTGTCTGCATATCGTCATCTTCTGCCCGGAGCATGCGCATATACATACCGACAGGGGCGACCGAGCCGAGTGCGGTTGTTTCGTCGGATAATGCCTTTCTCATCTCGTCCTCGTTTTTGAAAAAAGCTACCGAATGCGGAATAATTGAAACCTGCAGGTCATATTCCTCGCCGGGAGCAAGTCCGTTGATGGCATAAGCTCCCATAAGTCTTGCGCAGAAGCTCATATCGGAGTCAGGCTTTTTGAAAAGTGCTTTATAATCGAGAATGTCATCGCGCTCCGCGGATATTTCGCGAACAAGCTCAAGTCTCCAGACAGTCGAACCGTTGAAATGCGGGTCGAGATTAAGGAGAGAAACGCTTTTCGTCTCGTGGTCGAGAGCGACGCGCTCCCATATCTCCGCTCCGCTTTTGTCGCTCCAGACGGCATACGCACCGTCCTTGACGGGGAGAATGCTGCCTGAATTGAGGACAAAATCGGCAAGTCGGTATGCGCCGTCCTCGTCCTGTATGTTAAATCCTATGTTTTCAAATACCGTTGCCATAATGAAACCTCCGCAACACATATTACACTATCATATTATTTTATCATATCATTATAAAAATTTCCAGTATTTTTATATTTCCGCAAATCCGAAATAATTGAGAAGCCCGAGATAAATAGCATAAGCGAATGAATATTGGTCGTCTTCGAGCTTATCCGCATCGTCCTCGTTTGTTATATATGCGAGCTCGAGGAGTACCGCAGGCATTTGCGTGCGTCGGAGAACATAGAGTGACGGGCGAACAAAAACACCGTTTCTTTTCGTGTCAAGCCGCATTGTGATTGAGGAAAGGAGATTTTCTGCGAGTTGCTGAGCGTCTCCGCCGGAACGGTAGATATACATTTCCGTGCCGTTTATATTCGGATTTGTGTTTGCGTTGACGTGTATGCTCAGAAAGTAATCTGCGGGCCACGAATTCGCCGCATCGACTCTTGCGGCAAGGCTCGTTGCATTGCTTGTTCCGAGAACGGTATCTTCGGAAATGCGTGAGACTCGCGCATCAAACCTCGGATCTTGTTCAAGTATGTCGCGAAGATAGATGCCGACATTGTAGGTGATGTCCTGTTCACGAAGACCGAAGCCTTCTGCACCGCCGTTTATGCCTCCGGGATTGTGACCCTGATCGATGAATATTCTGATTGCCATAAAATAACCTCCCGTATACTTCTATATATTGTACTATACGGGAAAGCAACAAGGATATTTCACAAATTACGTAATTGGGGACTTGTTCTATAATCCGTAAGCAAAAAAATGCTTGCTGATATTTTCATATTCGCTTCGCGATTTGATGGAGAAGGGCCAGTTTTTGATATGAGTTCCGCGATTCTTTTTCATTTCGCGTGGAAGTGCACCTCTGGGGTTGAATTTTTTTATTCGTTTCTCCATATATGCAAGGTCACCAAAACCGCATATATCTGCGATATAGGAAAGGGAGTAGGTTGTAAAGGAGCATAGCTGAACAGCGCGGCGCACCCGTATCATTTGCATATAATTTGAAAAAGTGCATCCGAAAGCGCGTTTTATAAGCCTGAAATATTCCGTCTGGCAAATATTGCTCATTGAAATAAGCTCTTCACGGTGTATGATTTTATTATAGTTTATGTTCATGTGATAGATTGTTTTGATGAGTGGCAGATATTTGTTTTTCAGAAAAAAAGAAACCTTTTTGGCAGAACTTTCGGGCGTCGGAAAGAGGGAGGATGAAAACATTTCAAAAAAGATATTTTTGAGATTGTTATAATTGTTTATACTACGGAGCCAGTTGTATGAAGCAAGTTTAGTTATTATCGATTCGATTTTTTCTCTGTCTTCACCTTCATAGTTGTGGTGAATCATAGGCTCAAAACCGAGCTCTGCTGAAAAATTCCGAAGAAAAAGATGGCAAAAAGCGGGAAGCTGGGATTTTGATTCGGGTTTATCAAAGAAACTCGGCATAATGCAGATCATAACAATGTCACAGGTGATTCCGTCTTCTATTTCATAAATATGCGTGTATCCGGGCGGAATAATGATAAAAGAACCCGGGAAGCCTTCATAGGAAACATCGCCGACCGTATGGGTATATTTTCCGTCAAGCAGATAGAAAATCTGCGCATAATCGTGGAAATGGTTCTTACGCTCGTTTGAGGTCTGATTGTTCTGTTTGAAACGATTGACGAAAAAAGGATATGACGTGTGATTAAAGCGTTCCCACATCCCACCGAGATTGAGTACTTCCATTGTTATTTTCACCTCTTTTATCAGTCTTTGAAAATTATATCATTTCATATATAATATGTCTATATAAAAAATAAACAAAAAATGTAATATGTGACTAATATTTAGAAAAACATATGTTACATTTTGTTTAAATCATTTTATACTCAAGGAGGAATAGATTATGAGTATGAAGTTATTCAAGAGGGCAGCGGCGCTTATTCTGGCGCTGGCATTGATGATTTCTCTGCTCCCGGCGATTGCGGTCGCGGCAGGGGAAGATATCGTGCTGAACTTCGGCAGTGCGACATTTGAAGCATCTGCCAAGGGCAACACAATAGTGCCCAAGAGTGACGCGGGATTTTCTGTCGTCGCCGCAAAATCAACGGGAGCGAATGCAAATATCGATGCAAAACGCTATCCGAATATTTTGCGAGTCTCGGCATATCTGTGGGGGAAGCCGAGTGAGGATAAGAATTCTCTTTCCGGACCGACGAAATGGCCGACAGGTATGTTTACTGTTGCAAAATCGGTTCCGGCAGGTGTTTATACCGTTAAGATGACGGGTGCGCTTTATTGCGCAGCCGCGATGACACATGTCTATATTGACGGTATGTTTGTTGGCTCGTTTGATGGATACGATGCAAATGTAACGTCATATGTCAACAATGAAGTTTTGAAAGAAAAAACACTCGGAACGATTGTTGTTGACCATACGGGCAAGTCAAACAGCGATATCGAAATAACCTTCTGCAACGGTGCATCGAGTGAAGGTGCAACGGCAGGGGATGAGTATAACAACGGAACCGATATTCTTTTATCAAAGCTCACGCTTACTCCTGTAAGCTCGCTTCCGACGGTTGTGGATGTCGAAATCGCATTTGATGATTTCGGAAAACCTGCAGACGGAGGAAAGATAGTCCTTCCACTTGACTCCGAAGCAAAGTTTACTGTCCGCGCAAAAATGAGCGACGGAACATATAAGGAAATGACAGGCTTTACTGCGGATTTTGCGGCTAAGACTGTTACGGCTGATGCAAACAACGTATATTCCGCAACGGTATCGGGTGATGCGGTTGAATATACGCAGATAAGCGATTTCAAGGATAGCTATGCTCTTTATAAAACCGGTGGATATTTCGGTGGCTCTGTCAAGGGAGTTTCCGAAGGTGAGTCGGTTCTTACGGCAACTGCAACGATTGACGGAACAAGATATACAAAGAGCGTTAATATAGATGTTGTCAAAGAATTGAAGCAGGAGCCGGTTGAGTTCGAGTTTTCGAGTAACACAATAAGCGGCAACTATGTCAACAAGGCGTATGTTTCTGCGCACGACTGGGTATATTCCGCAGATAACTGGGAGCTTGTCAAGGATGAGACGACGACTGCGGCGACAAACAATGTCAAGACATCGGGTGTCCGCATCGCGATGCGCCCGAGTGGCGGAAGCACTCTCGGCTGGGGTGAAATACGAAGCGACCTCAGAATCTGGATGCAGTATACCGCGCAGATGAAGACTGCAATTGTTCCCGGATATTACAGTGTAAAGTTCACGGGACTTAAGCACAGCACCTCCGGTAAGATGTTCGTCTATGTCGGCGATGAATATGCAGGTGCATATGAAACATATGAAGCGGGCGCAACCGATAAGGCAGGAGAAGAGGTGACTCTCAACACCGTATATCTTTCGGGAAGACCGAAGATAAAGTTTGCTCTCGGTGAGCAGACGGGCGGAACTTATGGAACCTTCTATAAGGTAAGGCTCGAGCCTGTCGACGTTGAGACGCTTTCCTTTGAGAGCGTAAAGCACGATATTCCGGGCGTGATCTACACGGGCGACACCGCAAAAATCCGAATTGCGGCAACGCTCAACGATGGCTCGGAGCTCCGTTATAACGGATATAAATCCGATGCCTCGGCAGATACCTCCGATGCTCTTGTGGTTTCCGTTGAAGGAACGAACGCGACCGTTACGGATGTTGTGAATGACGACGGAATCATAACGGCAACGCTTGCGGGCGTAAGTGCGGGCAATGCAAAAATAACGGTCAGCGGAAAATATAACGATGTTCCGTTCTCGGAGGATATAAATATCGAAGTGAAGAATCCTCCGATGCTCGGAACAGCGGAGCTCATCCTTTCGGAGAAGTCTTTCCCTGTGGGTTATGAACTTCAGACGGCACTTGAGCTCACCAGAACTGACGGCGAGGAATATACGGGCGAATATACGGTTGTATATGCAAGCTCTGATGAAAACGTGGTAAAGGTCTCGGCAGACGGTGTCGTAACGGCAATTGCGGAAGGTAATGCGAAAATAACCGCAACAGTCAGTGGCGAGCTCAATGCAAGTGCAGCTGCAGAGCTTGATATAACTGTTATTGCAAAGCCTGAGAAGAAGACGATTGAGCTTGAGTATTCGACGAAGAATATTTCAGGCAACTATGATGCGAATGCGGCATCAAAATATATTTCACCGCAGGAATGGATATACACTGCAGATAACTGGATTCCCGTGCTTTCGGAGACGACCGCGGCAGCGACTAATGTGGTCAAGACAAGTGGTGTCAGAGTTTCATTGAGACCGGTCGGCGGAAGCACTCTCGGCTGGGGTGAAATACGAAGCGACCTCAGAAAGGGAATGCAGTTTACATCACAGTTGAGAAACTATATCGCTCCCGGATATTATAAAGTGACATTTACCGCACCGAGACATAGCACGGCAGGAAAAATGTTTGTTTATGTCGGCGGTCAATATGCAGGTGCGTTTGATACATATTTAAAAGATGCATCGGATGTTCCCGGAGCGCCTGTTGAACTCAACACGGTTTATCTCACAGGTAAACCCAAGGTGATGTTTGCACTTGGTGAGCAGACCGGCGGAAGCTACGGAACATTCTATAAGGTAAAGCTTGAGCCTGTCGAGATTGAAACCCTTGCATACGATAAGCTCAACCATAATGTTCCCGAAGTAATATATCAGAATGACAGTGCGGATATCCGCATTGCAGCGATGCTCAATGACGGCTCCGAGATGCATTATAACGGATATAATGCTGATGCGTCGGCGGATTTGACAGATGAGATAAAATCAACCGTCGAAGGAACAAGTGTAACGTTTACTGATGCTGTCATTGATGACGGTATAGTCAAAGGTAAGCTTACGGGTGTTGAACTTGGCGTTTCAAAGATAAAGATAAGCGGAAAATATAATAATGTTCCGTTTGAAGGTGAGATTTCCGTTGAAGTCAAGGAAACACCGAAGCTCAATAAAGTCGATGTTTCTTTTGAAAAGGATGTTCTCCCTGCAACGAGAGAGACAAAGGCAAGCTTTGTTCTCACTCGTGAAGACGGAGCTCCGTATGCGGATACATATGAGGCGGTATGGGAAAGCTTGGATAAAGAAGTCGCAACCGTGGATTCCGAAGGAAACATAACTGCGAAATCCGAAGGAACATCAATGATTAAAGCAACGGTAACGGCAAAGGACGGAACTGTTGTTTCAGGAGAAAAGCTCATAACAGTATCTGCAAAGCCGGTTCTCGGAAAAATAACTGCATCGCCCGAGAAAAACAGTATTCTCATCGGCGGAGAAACAGGCATAAATATCTTCGGAAAAATGAATGATGATTTTGATGCCAATGTTTCAGACTATATTTTCAAGTATGAATCGCTTGATGAAAACATCATAACCGTGGACGAAAACGGAAAAGTCACGGGTGTTGCTCAGGGAGAAACGTTCGTTGTTGTTTCAACGAAAAATGAGAGCGGCGAATATCTTCAGACAATGGTAACCGTAAAGGTATATGAGGGAGCGCAACCGGTAACGGTCGACTTCACGCAGACGGTTACAAATACGGATTATTCGTTGCCCTCGCAGACTCCGGGCTACAGAATCCTCGCAGATATAAGTGCATCCGGTACGCTTTATGCAAAATACTCTTATGCGGAAGCAGGAAAGAACTTCCTTTTTGTTCCGACGACGAACAAATCAAGTGCTATAGGTCAGCCTGCATGGCCGAGCACAAAGTGGGGAAAGGAAGTAACCTTCGCCATTGAAATCGATATTCCGTTCGATAGCGACTATGCAGTTGAATTCCATGGAGGAAGAACGAACAACGGCGGTTTCCATACGATGTATATCGATGACCAGTATCTTGGAGATTACACGTTCTATGGCGACCACGCGGAAAGACTTGTCGGACCGGTTGTAAGATTCAACACGGTGCATCTCAACGGCGGAAAGCATACATTATATATTCACCTCAAGAAATCGGGCGCAAACTACACATCGCGAGCAATTCTCAATTATATAAAGTTCATGCCGGTCGGAACAGGAACGGAGCTTTCGCATATCGATCTCGGTGATATACCGGAGGTTATGGCGGTTGGCGAAGTTCTTTCCGGAAAGGCATCGGCAAGAATGAGTGACGGCTCTGTATATAACTTCACCGATATGACAAGCGAAGGAAAGTCGGAGACCGAAAATGTTATTTCCGCATCTGCAAGCGGTGGAATAAAGCTTGATTTTGAAGGCTACACCGTCGGCAAATCGGGCGAGCGCGAGTTCTCGATCGCAGCAGAATCCGAAGGCACTGCTGAATTTGCGGTAACCGCTTCGGTAAACGGCAAGACTGTTGAAAAAATCGTCAAAATAGCTGTTAAAGAGGATCCGATTGCATCTGCAAGCGGAAAAACTGAGGCAGAGGAGATATTCCTTGGCGACAGCACATATCTTATTCCCGTAACGACACTTGCAAGCGGAAGAATTCTCAATAATGCATCCGCAACAAGCGTATTCACATCGGAGACTCCTTCTGTAGCAACTGTCGATGAAAACGGACTTCTCACGGCAATTGCAGAGGGTGAAGCAAGAATAAAGGTTGAAACAACCTTCAATGGTAAGACCAAGACAGGATTTTTTGATGTCACCGTCCTTCCTGAAGGAATGACCGGTATTGAAATCAGCGCAGGCGGAAGTCAGTATATCCGCTACACGGGCATTGAAGGAGACACTGTTCCGCTTTATGTCAGCGTAATAAGCAACACTGGCAGAGTTCTTGACACAACTGATGCGGAAATCACGGCAGAATCACTGAATCCCGAATATGCGACCGTTGATGCGGGACTTAACATAAATCCCGTCTTTGCGGATGAAAACACAGGAAGCATTGCAACATTCCGTGTAACAGTAAAGCTTGACGGCAGGATCAGAACGGTTGAAGCCCCGCTCACCGTTGTTGTTGGAAAGAGCAAAGCGACCTACTATACAGAAGATAAAATTGATGCGGTTCGTGAAAATATAAAGAAATTCAACTGGGCAGAATCAGCGGCAAAATCTGCTATGACAGGCGCAGATTTCTATGTTGATAATCTTGATGCCATCTATGATCTCATTCATTCCGAAGGTCTTCCGAGAATTCGCGCGATCGGCGTTGAAGCGGATCCGATGAAGTATACCTGCAAGTATTGCGGCAACGATAATCTTGCTGAATTCGGAGCATATCCGTGGAAACACAATGCGCTTACCCGACCGTGGAAGATTGAATGCCCGAAGTGCAAGAGATTATTCCCGTCAAATGATTTCGGAGGCTTCCATAAGCTTGGATTGAA
Organism: Eubacteriales bacterium; assembly: GCA_045533555.1. GTDB lineage: Bacteria > Bacillota > Clostridia > Oscillospirales > JAAYXM01 > SIG480. The sequence goes on along the minus strand of JAZSHZ010000060.1, from coordinate 3,608 downwards.
TGAATACGGTGAATTCGATTATCAAAAGGCGCTTGATGCACACCATGCACTTGTAAAGCATGGCTCTGCCGATGCGGTTTGCAATTGTGAGAATATCCCGTACGCCGCAAACGAAAAGGAAAGAACACCCGAGTGGTATGATTTCTATGGTTGGGGAGATCCGAAGGGATATCTCTATAACCAGCTTCATAAAGATGTTGCAACCTCCGAAACGGCGCTGTTCCGCGAAGGTGAAAGGGTCGAAACGTGGGGCGTTGATGATGGCTACGGCTATATTCCGCTTAAAGAGGACGGAACTCCGTATCATCTTGAAGGAAAGAAAGAAGATTGGACTCCTGAGAGACATACATATATTGCCGAATATTTCTTCCATGGACTTTGGAGAAAAGGTATGACGGATGATACACGCGGCGGCATTGTTTCGCAGGGAATGCAGACTCTTCTCAATGCATACTACTACACCGGTGAGATCAAATACGGAAGAGCTCTTGCGATTCTTACGGACCGTATAGCTGATTTCTATCCGGATTATGATATGACGCTCTATAACTATGATGCATGGAGAAGCTCGGATACATGTCAGGGCAAGCTTCTCAATCATGTCTGGGAATGCGGCAACCCGACAAGATTCTCCAAGGCATATGATCTTGTATTTGAGCTTTATGAAGATCCTGCTGTTCTTAATTATATAAAGAACAGAGAAGAGAAGCTCAAATTCCGCCATGCAAAGAATACTCCGTCTCAGATAAGAACGAATGTTGAAGACGGTGTTCTCCGTGCAAGTCTTGAAGCTCTGACGGGCGAGAAAGCAGCGGTCAAGGGTCGCGCTCTCGTTGCGGGTAACTTCGGATATCCGCAGGTGCCGAATGCACTGTGCGCGGTTATCCTCGACACAATGCCCGATACCTCGAAGTGGCTTGATTATCTTATGGCTCCAGGTTGGAATTCTTCAGCAAACTCACTCGGCGGCGGTATCACGGAAAGACTTGTCGATGTCGTAGACCACGATGGTCAGGGAAATGAAAACTCAGGTTATAATACGGCATGGCATACATCTCTTATAAGTGTCGCAGATGTTCTTGAGAATTATGACAGATATCCGATTGCAAACTTCTATAATATGCCGAAGTTTGTCAGAATGTTCTATGCGAATATCCCGCTTATCTCGACATACTATACGCCCAATATCGGCGACACGAACAGCACGGCAAGTAAAACACAATGGATCACTGAGACTGTTGCTCTTCGCGGCTGGAAGAATCTCCGCGATCCGATATTTGCACAAATTCTCTATATGCTCAACGGAAATAAGTCAACGGGTATGCACTATGATATCGAGACACCAAACCCGGATAGACTTGCAAAGGAAGTTCAGGAAGTTATCGATACAATCGGCGTTCTTAAGCTTGATTCGGATATGATGACCGGCTTCGGATTCGCTATGCTCCGTGACGGCGGTGACTACACGAACGTTACGACCCCCACAGCGCAGGATACGCGCCGCAACGTCTGGATGTATTTCGGTTCGTCAAACGGACACGGACATCCAGACACGATGAATCTCGGTATGACCGCGTTCGGACTCAACTTCATGCCGGATAACGGATATCCGGAGGAAACGGGTATGCAGCCGAACCGACTTCAGTGGGTTTCGACAACTCTTGCGCATAACACGGTTTCTGTCAACGAAAAATCGGGAGGCGAAAATCTCACACGAAGCAAAACAAAGCATTTTGACGGTGGGGAAATCGTTCAGCTTGTCGATGTTGATGCACCGCAGGTATATAAGGATGTAACCGATATATATCGCAGAAGCATCATGATGATAAAGGTTGACGATATGAATTCATATACCGTTGATTTCTTCAGAATCCTCGGCGGTAACGATCATCTCTATTCGTTCCATGCATCATCGGATGAAATTGCAGAAACAAACGGACTCGAAATGATTCCGCAGGTTGATGAAAACGGAAATTATTCGGGAACATATGTCGGAATGAATGTTGAGTATACAGACCCGACAACGGGTGAGAAGAAGATATTCAATGACCGCGGTCCGGACCCGAATTCACCGCAGCAGTGGACATATCAGACGGTATTCCCGCGCGGATACACATGGGTTGATAAGGTCGATCGCGATAATTCGCCCGATGAGAAGTTCGAAATCGATTTTGTGATAAAGGATTTCAATAAGGCGATAAAGGATTCTTCAGGTCTTCGCCTCAGAATGACAATGCTTGATTCGGGCAACCGTGACGGACGCGATGTTTCCGTTGCAACCGTAAACGGATATCCGCCGAACAAGGCAGACAACAAAAATATCCCGTTCCTGAGATACGTATTCGTCAAGCATACGGCAAAGGATAAGAACGAAAAGCTCGACACGATGTTTACGACGGTCTTTGAGCCGTATCGCAACGAGCGATTCATCAAATCCACAAATGAGCTTGAAATAAAAGCGGTATCGGGAACTGAAATGAAGAACGATGTTGCCAAGGCAATCAGGGTAGAACACGTCTCAGGAAGAATTGACTACATTCTTTATGCAACTAACAATAAAGTTACATATGAAATAAAACTTGATGATGAAACATCGCTTTCATTCAGAGGTTTTGTCGGCGTATGGACGGTTCAGAACGGTGAGAACACATATAAGTACCTCCACGACGGAGATATCCTCGGCGAAAGCACGGGCGAGATGTCCGCAATTGAAGGTGTTGTCGCAAACTTCACACAGAAGCCTTCGTTTGAAAACGAAATTATCGTCAAGCCGCAGCAGGATCTCAGCGAAGAGATGGTTTCAGGTCTTGCAGGAAAATTTGTTATCGTTCAGAATGATGCAACAGCTAAGAACGGAGCATATAAGATAGAATCTGCTTCGCTTCGCGACGGTGACCTCGTTCTTGATATAGGTAATGTAACTCTTGTAACAGCGCATAAGGATGCATTCAATCCGAATGCAGGTTATTTCTGCAATATCGCTCCGGGGCAGACTGCGAGAATTCCGCTCACATATGCGGATGACCACGCACCGGAATTTGATAAGATTCCCAATAATCTGACAACAAGTGCAGGAAGTGAAATATCCGTTAAGCTTAATGCAACAAGCGATATTGAAAATACAACAATAACTTACAGTGCAGATATTCTTCCGCGCGGTGCTTCATTCGATGCGGAAACCGCAATGATATCTTGGAAGCCGACGAGCTCTCAGGTTGGCATCAACCATTTTGCGATTACAGCAACAGATAATGCCGGAAGAACTTCGACAATACACTTCAATGTAACGGTCTATGGTTCAACTACAGGCGGCGGTGGCGGCGCATCAAGCGCACCGTCCACACCGGGAACAACCACACCTACCATCCCCGCAACAAAGCCGGAGGATAAGGATGATTCAACGTCCTCCACAGACAATGGGGATAAAACTCCCTCAGTCGGCGATGCCGACAGCTCCCTCGGAGAGGGAGCCGAAAACGTCCGATTCGTCGACCTCGGTGCTCACACATGGGCGAAAGACGCTATCAATGCACTTGCGGATGAAGGAATCATAAAGGGAACAAGTGAGAACACATTCTCACCCGCAGCTAACATCACGCGCGCTGACT
>JAZSHZ010000088.1:0-2026 GCA_045533555.1 Eubacteriales bacterium | reverse complement strand
AACTTGCTTGTCTTCCTAAGCCCGCTTGGCCTCCGACTTCCCGTTTTCGAGGGGGAAATCGGTGAAAACAGATTTGCAGCCCCGAAAAGGTTTTCTTACGGAGAGAAGATCTTGCCAACGGGTATACGCGTTTGCGAGCCTAAAGCTGCATCAGATATTCCGTATAAGGGTAATGGCGAATGATACTCCTGTATTGCAATGATGTTGAAAGACGAAGGATCGTGCATAATTATTTTCGTGATCGGGGAGTTATGCTTGAAGCCGTCCCTTTGAATGAATTTGCGTTGCGCTCGTATGCTAATGACGTATCAGCCATTCTTCTTGTCGGAGAAGTACCTCCCGGCTTTTCCGCGTCTTTATGCGCAGAAGTTCCCTTGATATCGATATCAAAATTCCGGATCGGTGATTCTGTTCATTTCAGAGATCACGAATCGGCGGAATTGCTCGATCTGCTTTTGTCTTTTTCCGATTCAGCAGAGTGCTTTGAATATAACGGAGTTTTGAAGGCGACTCCGCGCGGAGTTACTTTCCTTGGATATGATCTCAAATTGACACCGGCAGAAAGATCTGTGCTCGCTCTGCTCGTTTTACGCGCGGGTGAAGGGGTATATTACGAAGAGATAGGCGAGGCTTGCCTCGGAGATATTCATTCGAAATTTGCAACCATCTCGAAGCACGTTTCATCGATCAACAAAAAGGCTCAAAGCATAGGCGGCAGAGTTATGATCCTCTCGCAAAAGGATAGGTTTTATACGATAAATAAATACATATAAATAGGAACGATTGGCGTACCTGCGATAAAGCAGGTACGCCAAATCGTCCTTTTCTTTAACAACTCAACTACAGGTTGCATACTGTTCAAAGAATAAGTTATTGTATTATGCTTTCCTTAATGTTATAATAGATGCAGAATCCGGATTTAATAAATAATTGTGAGGTAATACTATGACGATTGGAGAGAAAATTAAACAACTTCGAAAAAAGAATGATTTGACGCAAGAAAAACTTGCAGACTATCTTTGCGTTTCCTATCAAGCGGTTTCCAAATGGGAGTGCGGTTTAAGCAGTCCGGATATATCTCTGATTGCACCATTGACAAGACTTTTTCATGTTTCTGCCGATGAATTACTCGGTCTAACACCAGAAATCACGGACGAGAGAAAAGCATATTTTGATGCTGAATTTCACGAATTCTGGAAAAAAGAAGATCATGAAGCTGATATGGAGATTGCACGACAGGCGGTTGCTGAATATCCGGGAGATTTTCGCTATTTACATTGGTTGGCAAGTAATGAATGGTATGTTGGTTATAGCGTGAAATATTGTGGTACAGAAAAAGAAAAGGAATTACTTGAAAGCTCTATCCATCACTGCTTAATGATCCTTGAGAATTGCGATGATACCTATCTTCGAAATCAGGCAATATCCGGACTCGTGCATGCCAATAAAAGCTTAAACAGAATTGATGAAGCGAAAAAATATGCTCTTATGTATCCGGAAGCTCCCGAAACAAGCCGCGAATCTTTGCTTGCGGTATGTCTTAAAGGGGATGAACTTGCTGATCTTCGTCAGAGAATTCTTAGAAAGGGCCTTGGGGCATTGTGCAACGCATTATTCGAAATGTGGGTGTATGATAACTGCGACAAACGATATGCAAACAAAGCACTTGAGGCGGAAGAAAAAATATTAAAGATTATCATTGATGATTATAATTTCAATGGTTTTAATATTAGCATGTATTTGATTAAAGAAAGGCAAGCTGAAATATCAGTAACAAATGGTAATTTTGAGGAAGCAATTCATCTTTTGAAGCAAGCAAAGGAATACGCAGTCGAATATGATAAAGTAAAGGAAAAACGAAAGGGTAAATTTACTTGTTTGTTGCTTGATCATTATGAAGACGACTACACGGATGAGCGTATCGAAAGGTCAATACTGGATAGTTGGAAAAAACACGCGTTAGAAGATAAAATTTTTAATGTTCTGCGCGAACGTGAAGATTTCCAACGCCTTATTAACGAATAAA
>JAZSHZ010000239.1:0-24162 GCA_045533555.1 Eubacteriales bacterium | reverse complement strand
TCAATCACCGGCTTGATTATCTGATTTATTGCATAGCTGTAGTTTGTTATATCCCAGCCGCTTCTTGCATCAAATTCATCCTTTGATACAAGGTAAACGCTGAGCACACCGTTTCTGCTGTATTTATAGTAATCGAAGGTGGGGGTATAATAGCCGTCCTTATCAACGGTTATTTCAAGAACGGTTGCGTTAAGTCCCGATTCCGCAGCGCCGCAGTAGATAGAAAGACTTGTGTCTAAAATATCTGCCGTTGCGTGGTTAAAGTAACCCACATATGAGCTTGTTGAGGGTGGGTTATTATAGGTCTTTGTTCCGCCTCTGTAAATCCATTCGCCTGTTGAAACATTTCGGTTGAGCATGGATGAGTCTGTAACACACTTTATGCTCCAGCTTGCTACCCCTAACTCATCTGTAAACTGCTTATTGTCAAAGGCGGCTCTTGTGAAACTGTAGTAAGGACTCCATACAACAGGTATAGAAACCGTTATCTTGTTGGTTACCTTTTTCCCTCCTACTGTTGCTTCTGCCGTAATTTCCGCATATCCTTCGCCCACAACGGCTACATTTCCGTCTGCATCAACCGTTGCAACGTTTTTGTTTGAGCTTGAATATGCAACTGCTGCCGTTGCCACTTCATCAACATTACCGCTTCCGTCCGTTGCCTTTGCTGTGAGAGTAAATGTATCTCCGACCTTGTATGTTTCCTTAAGACCTTCCGAGGTTACATCGAGAGTTGCCTCGCAGGTAAGCTTAAGGCTTCTTAAATATGCATATACCTTTGAGCTGTGAACAGATTCGGGAGACGGATTCTTTATAACTGCAAAGAGATAGTTTTCTCCCTCTTTGAGTGCTATTTCCGACATTGTGTGATTTATATGTCCGCTTGTGGAGTCTGCTCTGCGGTCATAGGATGCAATAAGCTTTACATCTGCATACGCATCGGTCTTTGATGCCGAGGCTTCAAGCTCAGGAATAAAAGCTGTACCCGTAACACCCCAACCATTCCGGTTTACGACATCCTTATGAGCGATATAATAATAGACTATTCCGCTTGAAGTATCCGCCGCAGGCATATCAAAGCTTGTGCCGACTGTATTGAAGCCGTTGAAGGCAAGAGAATAAACGCCACTTTTGTCCACATCGAGCGAAAGGACGAGGGCATTGTCACTAACAGGCTTTGTTGCCATCCACGTAGCATAGCTTCCCGCAAACTGGGAATCAGAGTGAAGATTTACCGCCGAAACAAATTTCCAGCTGCCGGTCTCGCAGTTTACGTGATAACCTGCCATATTCTTAAAAAGAACAGAGCTTGTTGCGGCAGTATTATCCGAATTATAGAGAACACTGCTTTTAAATACATATGTCGGGCTGTATATTACAGTTTCCGCTTCCGTATTTTCCGCAAAAACCGTGGGGAGCATTGCAAAGATAAGTGTCAGTGCGAGGATTATGCTTAATAATCTTTTCATTTTCTTTTCCTCCTGAATTTTAGTTTTATATATAACAGGCATTCCGCCCGAAATTTCTTATTTAAAAATCAGATAGAATCCATAACGGATTTAAAGTATGAAAAATCCTGCTCGGCATAATATACACGGTCTCCGCCTCTCGGAGCTTCAATGCCTATCGGGCCTTTGAAGCCAACCGATTTGAGCTTTTTGAGGTAAATACGGTGATTTATCTCACCATCGGAGAGTGCAGTCGGCATACGCAACCTTTTCCCCGGAATTGCGATTGAGTTTTTAAGATGGGTATAGAAAAGCTTATCACCGTATAAATCAATGGTCTCCTCAATTCCCGGATATTCGGGAAAATATACGGTGTTGCCGTAGTCCATATTGATTCCTATTGCAGGACTTCCGATGAGGTCAACAAGCTTTTTTGCCATTATCGGAAGGTCGTGGAGATAGAACATATGTGTTTCATAGGCAAACCTCACACCGATTTTTTCAAGCTCACGTCCTATTCTTCCAAAGGAATCAACGGTAAGCTCCCAGTCCTCCTCGGTTGCTGCCGCACTGCCTGCAAATTCATAGGATGTAACAGGTGCTGTGGGAATTTTTGCACCGATATGTGAGCCGAAAGTATTGCAGAGAGTTGTGCCGCAGAGTTCATTTGCAATTCTTGCTTTTTCAGCCGTGTCAAGAATCGCTTTTTTACGAAGCTCTTTATCACGGCTTGCGGAATCGTTTACACCTATTCCGAAAAGAATTTCCGAAAGTCCGTATTCCTTTTTTGCTTTCGCTATTGCCTCTGCATATTCACGGAAAGAAAGGCTTTCAAGCTCAACCGGCTGTTTTCCTCGGAATTCTATTCCGTCATAGCCGATTTCCGCCGCCATTCGGCAGATATCGTCAATTGTTTTTTCTCCGAACACATTTCCGCGAAGCTCACCGTAGTTGATGTGCATAATCGTTTTATTCATAAGAAATTTCCTCCTATGACATTGAAAGTGACATTCTTATTCTGTCATATCATCAAGCCACTTTTTTGTTATGTCCGTTGCGGAAAGGCCGAGATCCATATTGCAGCTTCCGTTGAGCATAATTCCTTCGATTTCGCCAGAGAGCATCTTCTCATAGGAGAAATCAAGCTGGAACTTCATAAGGTCATCGGAGATGGGGCAACCGTTGCCGTAGTCATAGGTATAAACACCGAGAATAACCCTTCCGTCTTTTGTGAGTGAGCGTGCCCACTGAAGACTCTTTTCAAGGTCACGGAGATTTTCACTGTACCATGTCCAGTAGGTGGTAACGTCAAATTCTCTTGACTGTGCAAAAACATCCTTTTCAAGGTCGCGGTCATAGTATACCGACCAGAGCTCAAGCGGACGGTCAAGTGCGTTGTGAAGAGTTTCTCTCTGCTGACGGAGAATCTCGGGAGTGTAGATAAGGGGACGGTCTCCACACATAAAGTCATCGTTTATTGCCGCAACGATTCTCTTATCCTTCTTTGCAACTGCGAGGATTTCATCCATATCGTCAATCTTTCCGCCATCGGGTCTCCATTCTCCGGAACCGAGAAGAGACAGACAGCATTTATCCATTGCATCACCGACGATATACGGATCTTCCATATAGGTAAGTCCCTTATCTACGCGCATCTTCATGCGGCAGAGATTTTTGATGCCGAGAAATTCAAGCCCCTCCATAGGAGTCATTTTGTTTACGCCCGGAAGATTGTAATCCGTAACATTGTGGTGCGAACCCGGAGTTTCACCCAAAAGCCATACTTTATCCTTTAAATTCTTCATTTCTCATTCTCCTTTTTATATTTCAACTACATTAAGTCCAGAATAGCTTGCCCAGAGTCTCAAGTCCTCGCGGTAGTCGCCGTATACGAGGCAGACGTGGTGGGCAACGCCTTCTTCGATAATCTTCTTCAAATAGCTCTTTACAGGTAAGCTTTCGTGCTTGAATCTGAACTGAGGTGCAAAGCTCGGTGCCTGCGGAAGCTCAAGACATTCGCCGCCGGAGAGAAGAAGCTTCCAGCCGTCCTTTGCATCAATAAGGCAGGCAAGAGTTACCTTTCCGGGCTTTGACATATATTCAACGCTCATACCGTGACCCGTGAAATCCCACTTCTCGGGTGACGGAGTGACTCTGCATTTTGCCTGATCTGCCGCGTGAACCTTCGGGTCAACAACACCGTGGTGCGTGAGAAGCAGAGTATCCGTTGCAATATCAAAGGCAGACCATTCGAGGAATACGGGAAGGTCACCGCTTATATGGTTTAAAATATACTTCATAACAAGGTTTGCAAGGTCGCCCTCGTGACTTGTCATACAGCCGTCGTTTTCGGCACAGTAGAAGGAAAGGTCGGCAGATGCTCGTGTTGCAACCTCAACGTGATGCTGACCGAGAAGCGTGAGTCCGTCGATTCCGAATTTTTCTATAAGCTTTCTTACAGCAAGGCCGAGAGAAACGGATTTTCTCACATCCTCTTCATCAATTCCCTCAAACTTATAGGGAAGCTCACGCTTTATCTGCTCAACGTATATAGAAATCTCATCTTCCGAAAGAGCCTTCCATATGTCTATAAGATGCGTTACATCAAGATAGAGAACATTGGGTCCAAAAACGCCCTTTATCTTTGTTTTGTCAACCTCAATATCATACATTCCGCGGAAGGTATGACCTACAAAGCCGATATCCATACATTTAAGGTCAGATATGAGCTGAAGAGCTTTGAGGTGACGTCCGATTTCCGCAAACGCCTCTTCATCCTCAAGGCTTCCCACAACTGCACGGTACTTTCTGCCCATTTTCTTGAAAGCGCCTGCAAGCTGAGTGTTTCCCACAAGTCCCTCATAGCGGATAACATCTGTGTTGCACATTGTATCCCAGAGATTGTCACTTGCCTGAGTTACAAAAAGGATAACGGGGATATCGGGCAGTGCATCAATCGCCTGAATGGGAATGAAGTCTGTAATATATGTAGCTTCATCAATGATGATTGCATCAATACCTTCGCTTTTGAAGTATTCGCCCACATCGTATGCCTTATTGAGTGTGTCGATATGCTCCTTCGGGATAACAAGGTCATACTTATCACCGAATTTTTCCTGCATACGCTCTACAAATCTGTCGCTGTCAGCGAGAATGCTTTCACGGAGTCCGCTTTCGGGATACATCGGCCACCATTCAAACCAGGAAAGAGGAAGAACACCGACTTTAAGCTTTCCGCGTGCCTTCTTGCGGTCTTTTGAAACTATATCGCCGACTTCTTCGTCTCCTGCTATCTCAAAGGATTTAACAAATTGATTTTCCATTTCAGTTCACCTTTCTCTATCTCGAACAAATAAATTCAAGGGGGTTTTTATTGATTATTGTGTCAATATCTTCTTTTGAAATGCCCTCGTTTTCCATCATAGGCACAATGTTTGTGAAGATATGGTCAAAACTCCAGCCGCCATATGCATGAAGAAGTGACTTTAAGCATACATCCGTTGCGAGCATAAGACGGTCGGTATGACCTTTCTTTATCATTTTTATAATCATACGCACGCGGTCAAGGTCAGTTTCAAAAGGACCGCCGGAGAAAACCGCATCCTTTGCGGTGAAATAATATTCCTTGCCGAAGTTATCAAACATTGCATATGCTCCGGTATCAAATACCGCCTCAAGGTATTCCTCATCGAACTCAACATCAAGGTGGCATATACATATCTGCTCAGGTCTGACACCTTCATCCGTAAGAATCTTTATGGCATCAAGCGATGCACGGCTCCACGGATATGTGTGGATATATATGGAAAGCTTTGTTTCACGGTTTGCCCACGCTGCGGCGCGGAGTGACGTTGCCTCAAGCGTCTCGACGGTTTCGCTTGTTCCGATTTCGCCGATAACACCGGGCTTGATTCCCGTTTCTTCATCACCCTCGCGGATCTCCTTTATCATCCATTTTGCAAGCTCCTCAGCACTCATTTCCGAATAAGGCTTCGGAATTGTAAGTCCCGTATAGAGACCGCAGCCTGCAATAACATTTACTCCCGTGCGGCGGCTTACCTCCTGTATTCTTTTGAGGTCACGCTTTATGCCGATATTTGTGAGGTCAACGATTGTGTTGCCTCCCGCTTTTTTGAAGCGGTTGACCTCGCTCACTATGGTTTCAAGGTCATCAACCAACACATTGTCACGGACAAGGAAGGGGTTTCTTCGGAGAACATCAATATTTTTTATTGAAACATCCTGATAGAAAAGCTCCTTTTCCTCATCGGTATTCGGTGTCTGTGCCTCAAAGGTTGTATCTATAAAGAAATGTTCATGTGGTGCAATCACTCCGAGGCTATCGCTTGTGACCGTACCGAGAACAGTTTCTATATTAGTCATAAAATCACCAACTTTGCCATTTTTTCACAGTAAAACGTTTTTTTAGAGAATAATAATTTCCTGTTGTGCACGGGAGAGCTGTTCTTCGCCTGTTTCCGTTACGGCAGCTGCATCCTCATAGCGCATACCAAAATCAGGACCGCCGAGGAAGGTATCTACCGCAAAGGTCATTCCCGGCTGAATGATATAATCCGAGGTACTTTCAATAAAGGGGTATTCACATTCCATCATACCTGTGCCGTGTCCCGGGCCGTAAACGATGTATTCGCCGTATCCCGAATCTCTGACAAAGCCGTGAACCTTATCCACTATTTCACAAGCACGGATTCCCGGTGCAAGGTATTTATGTGTAAGCTTGTTTGCTTCAAGACCTACCTTGAGAAGCTCATAAGCCTTGTCATCGGAAGGCTTTCCGAAGGAAATCGGTCTTCCAAAGCTTGCGACATAGCCGTCGTAGGAAGCACCCATTGTAATCTGGATAATTTCGTTTCTCTCGATTGTTTTATATGAAGAACGGCCGATTGCCTGATTGGAGTTGCTTCCCGAAACGCACCAGAAGGGGAAGCCTGTGCATTCTGCACCTTCCTTCATAATGGCGTGTACAAATTCGGATATTACCTGATATTCGGTCATTCCCGGAGCGATGTTTCCGATTGCATTCTTAAATCCGCGTTCTGCAATCTGTGCAGTATAGCGCATAACATCAATCTCTTCCGGAGTTTTTATCATACGCATTGAACGGAGAAGATCATCGCAAAGGCAGATTTCCGCACCGTTTGCACCCTCGAGTATCCCGAGGTATACCTGCACTGTCATAACGTTTGCACCGATTATACCGATTTTTCTGATATTTTTAAGTGCGGCAATAAGCTCTGCAAAGGTTGAATATTTTATATCGGGATATTCGGGGTCGGAGGTCTCACGGAATTCTAAAAGCTTTTCATACTTTCCAATTTTTGCAGTCTTCTTTGTGAGTGCCTCACTTTCGGGGCCTATGAGGAGAGTTGCCTCACCCTCTGCAGGAATCATAATTGCAGTTGTTTCAAAAACAGGTACATAGCCTGTAAAATAGCGGACATTTGCAGGCTCTGCTTCATCGGCTGCGATGATTATGACATCATAGCCGTTTTTTCTTGCAAGCTCCTGCATTGTTCTCACTCTCTGCGCATAGGTTTCCTTACTGATTTGCGGTCTCATAATTTTTTCCTCCTGTATTTTACGGAAAGCTTACCAGCCGGTGAGAACCCAATCCTCCCTTGCTGATTTATCCGTGGATTTCCGTATTATCATTTTTCCTTCCATTTCGATGTGCCTGCCATCGTGTGATTTTTCACTTATCATTTCCATAAGAAGCTCACCTGCACGGTAACCCATATCGAATCTCGGAAGCTCTACGGTTGTAAGCGGCGGATCTATAAGGGTTGTTACGTATATCCCGTCAACACCGATTACCGATATATCCTCGGGGATTCTTAACCCCGCTTCCTTTATCGCCTTCATTGCACCGATTGCCATCTGGTCGTTCGCCGAGAATATCGCACTCCAGCGCGCTCCTTTTTCAAGAGCTTTTTTCACCTCGATATATCCGCTTTCGGCAAAATAATCACCTGTCATAATTGCACTGCGGTCAAGGTTCAGGCCGTGTTTTTCAAAAACATTCTCTATACCTGCGATGTTGTTTGAATACATCGGGATGTTTTTCGGGCCGAGAAGTATTCCGATGTCCCGGTGACCGAGACTTATAAGATATTCTATTGCCTCTTCCGTGAACTTGACTTCATTAAGGGTTATAACTCCGAGATTTTTATGGTCAAAGGGTGTTTCAAGTGTGACAACGGGAACCTTTCTGCCGTGGATATTCTCTGCGAGGGCTTCCTGATATTTATGTATTTCCTCTATGGGGCAACAGGAGTCGATTATTATTCCGTCCACCCAGCTTGCCTTTAAAAGGTTAAGGTATTCCTTTTCCTTTTCAAAATCATAATCGGTGCTGAAATAGAAAATTTTATATCCGTGTTCCTTTGCCGCAGCTTCAATGCCTTTTAAAACATCGGGAAAGAATACCATTCCGATATTCGGAAGAACAACTCCGATATTGTTCGTAAGCCTTCGCTTCATACTCGCCGCAAGCTCGTTGGATTTATAGCCGAGCTTTTCGATTGCACGGTTGACTCTCTCTGTCAGCTCATCACCCACATATTTGGTTCCGTTGATAACATTTGATACCGTTGAAATGGATACTCCGGCTTCCTTTGCCACATCTGTTATATTAGCCATAAAAGCTTCCTCCCGACATACTTTCACATATCTTGTATAATGTAATTATATTTTATATGAGAGTTATATGTCAAGAAGCTTTGGGAAAGTGAAATATTTACCTTATTCACCGTAACCCAATGTTACCATATATGCCAGATTGTCCTGATTTACATCCATTCTTCCATACTGCACAACAACATCAACGTCACTGGTTATATGCATTGAATACTGAACGCAGATGCCGAGGTTTGCCTCTTTGAAAAGACTTTCATCATCGGTATAGAAGGTGCTTATCCTCTCTGCCGGAGCTGTGAATTTTATTCCCTTTACCGGCGGACGGTCTTCAAAAAATATATCTATATTGCAATGAGCATCCTGCTCTGTGCGGTTGAGGATAAGAACACATTCGTGACCGCGGTAGTTATCCGCATCACCTTTTTCTCTCGGCGGACGGTATCCGTCCACAATGCTCCATTCTTTTTTACCCATCGTTACCACCTCCAAAAGTTATGTAATTTTACATTTTTGTATGAGAAAAACGTTTTTCTGACTTTCAAAAAAAATAATTCCCTCAAAAAAACTGCTTGGGAAAAGTTGTTTTGCACTGTCCTGATTTCTCATAAAAAGTACTCTGTAATGCCAGTATAGCACACAAAAAGCAGCTTTGTCAACAATGCAAAACAACAAATTTCAAATGAGGCGATTATTCGGCTTCTCCGCCGACAAGCCCCACATAATCATCGAGAAAGCCTTCCGCAGTCTTCGACGCACGAAACCCTACCCTGTCGCCGTTCCACACAAAGGAAAAGGTCATATTGCCTATGTAGTCATCTGTTATATTGAAGCGCAAAAGCAGATTGTTTTCCGCTTTCCATACTCCCGCACCGAGGTATTTATACCCCGTGCCCCGTGGTGTTCCGATTTTCTCTCCCGAATATTCAGTTTCGGGAAGCTCACCCTGAATGTAATGCCCAAATCCGAAGCTTAAGCTCATTTCCTTTCCGTTTTTACAATAGATAAGAGTTCCTTCCTCCTCGGAAAGCTCAAAGCGCATCCAATCCCAGTTGAGAGGATTTTCATCGAGTCTCCATTTTATTCCGTTTATCTTATCTTTAAACGTACTTGTTTTCTCGCCCTTCGGCATCATAAGTCCGAGACCTTCAAGTCTTTCCTTCAGCTTTCCGCGGGAAAACTCATTTTCGGAAAGCGGCAAATCCCCGCAGTTATGAAGTATGAGATTTTTCACTCCGTCAAAAAGAACTCTTGCCGTATCGGGCTGCTTTCCCTGATTATCGGCGGTGCAAACCACAAGCAAATCCTTATCGGGATAGCAGAAAGCGTGCTGATTGCCCATACCGTTGAAGGCAAAGCCGTTTTCGCCATTGCGCCATATCTGGTATCCGTAGCCGTGAGTTGAATAGATATTGCCGCCGTGGCCGAAAACATCCGTGTCGATATGCTTTGCTATTGCATCCTCAACATATTCACGGGAGATGAGCTGTTCTCCGTTGATTCTTCCTTTTTTCAGAAAGATATAGGCAAATTTTGCAAGGTCAAGAGTGGTGCATAAAACTCCGGAGCCGCCCCAGGAATATCCGTCGGGAGATTCAATGCACTTCACATTTTCCGAAAAATCAACCTTATGAAGCATCTCCTTATAGAGAAAATCCATAAACGGCATACCTGTTATACGCTCAACAATTACATCGAGAATAAAGGTTGCGGTTGTATCATAGCAGAAAACAGTTCCCGCAGGCTTTTTGGGCGTTGCGGTGAAGAAGGATTCAACCCAATAGCGGGTGTTTCGCTCATTTCCCCAAAGGGAATACGTAAGCTCAAATGGGCTTGCCATAATAAGAAGGTCATAAACCGTTGTTTCCCTTGTGTATTTATGCAAGGTCTCTTCGGGATATTCGGGGAAGAAGGAGCACACCTTATCGGAAAGCTTTATCTTTCCCGAATCGACAAGGAGACCTATTGCCGCAGACACAAAGCTCTTGCTCACGGAATACATACGGTGGCGGAAATCACGGTGGAAAGGCTTCCAATATCCTTCCGCAATGATTTTGCCGCGGCGGATAATCATGATGCTGTGCATATATAATCCGTTATTTTCAAGTTCGTCAATAAAACCCAGAATATTTTCGGATGCTATTCCGACGGATTCGGGGGATGCATATGAAAAAAGCTTATCCATAACACGCTCTCCTTTGCTATTCATAATACTTTCCTGAACCCGAAAGCTCGTGCAATGCCGTTCGGATAAGCTCATTATGAGCCTCACAGCGGAACAGATTTTCCATTGCGGCAAGAACGCTCTGATGATAATTTTTATGAAGCTCCTTTTCACCGGCACGCTCTGCGGTTGCAGAAAACGGCTTGCCGTTATCCATTGAGAGCATAACGAAATATTCATCCATCATGGAAAGCGCATATTCCTTATATTTTGCTTCAACAAAGCCCGGTTTCTTTATCTCCTCGCTTCTTTTGAAAAAACCGTCAAGAACCGAAGTGTCACCGAGACCAACACCCTTGTTTTCTCTGCAAAGGGGAATGTATTCAACAGACATTTCTTTGCCGAAGGTTGCCTTTATAACAAGACCTGTTTTCCAGTATTCATTATCAAGATGGTCAAAAACAAAATTGCCCTGACCGTAAACAATGAGACCGCCGTTGTATTTTTCCTCACAGCCCACTGCGTGACTGTGCTGACCTATAACGAGGTCTGCACCCGAATCGACCATATGGCGGCAGGCCTTTCTTACCATCGGCGAAGGGTATCTGTAATGCTCCTTGCAGCCGTGGTAGATGACAACGACATAATCACATTCGTCCTTTAGCTTCCGTATATGCTTCGGGCTTTCAAACACATCAAAGGGGTTTGCACCGGGATAATTTTCTTCCGCTATTGTGAATTCGTGTTCAGCACAGTTATATATTCCGACTTTGATTCCGTTTTTCTCGAATATAAAAGGCTTTTCCGCCTCCGAAAGGTTTTCTCCCGCACCGATAAAGGGGATTCCGTTATCACGAAGGATATTGAAGGTGTTTCGGAGTCCTGTCACATCCTGATCAAGTGTATGGTTGTTTGCAAGCCCGATAAGTGACGGAAAAAACGTTTTTATGCCGTTTATGCAACCACCCGGAGCGATGAGGTTGGGGCCGCATTTTACAATTGGTCTTCTTTCATCGCAGAGCGGAACTTCAAGATTATAGAAACGAAAATCCGCATCCTTCATCTTATTCCACACCGCATCACTTATGAGGCTTTCTCTTTCGCCGCGGATAAACTCCCCGTAATTGGGTTCGGTAGGGACGGTATCTCCGCAAATAATCATACTGATTGCATTTTCACACATGGTATCATCTCCTAAATAAATCGGGTAATTTGATTTTAGAATAATGCTACAGTGAAAACAAGAGACAATTCAATCAAATTTGACCAAATTACTGTTTTTTTGCCATAAAGGTACAAGCTCGCTTCTTTTTTGAGGGGAAGAATCGAGCGCCTGTGTTTTTTCTGTTCTCACCGTTTCCGATATATAATACTTACGTTTATACCCGACAGTGCCGTTTCATATTTTGAGAGTACGGATATTCTGTTTCATATCGCCAATATAATTTACGCAAACTGCATGCAAAGGAATTCAATTAACCTTTCTTCCTGCTCTATACTCTGGTTTTCAGTTTTCTGTATTTACTCAGAGAAACGCCCTTCCTTTTCTTAAAAACATCGCCAAAATAATTTGCATCCGAGAAGCCACAGCTTTCCGCAATTTTCAATATGGATTTTTTTGTATTCAGCAAAAGCTCATCTGCCGCTCTTAGCCGTGTGCTTATTAAGTAATCACTAAAGTTTATTCCGGTAACAATTTTAAATCTTTTCGAAAAATAATTCTCGCTCATATGCACATAATCGGCAACCTCTTTCAACAATATCGGCTTGTTGAAGTTTTCGTATATGTATTCCGCTGCCTTCTGAATTTCAGCTTCGGGAATGAGGATAAGATCGCCTTTTTTCATATCATATATCGTATGTTCAACAAATTGCCGCCGCGTACAGGAAGCAAGATAATACATTTCATACGTATTATGATAATGCAAGTCAGCTACAAACTTAACATCAGCTCGTTTCGCCATATTTATCAAAAAAGCGGGCTCATCCGTTAAATGCGTCGTATTCATTCCCGCAACTTCTTCCTTTGATTTTTCTACTATATCACGCATACAACGAACAAATAAGTCTAAAAAACAGTAATTTGCAAAAATAAGCGAAATATCACCTTGTTATTACTGTGATTTGATTGTAAAATTTACTTAAACCAATTATAAAGGAGAAATAAAAATGGAAGTAAGAATTTGTAAAAATCCCGCAGAGCTCGGTAAGTCTGCAGCAATCCACACAGTAAACGGAAAAGAAAAACTTTGTAAACCGGGTGATGTCACACTGGTTATGCCATACACGGTTCATGGCCTTGATACACGTGAATTTGATATGCAAAATGCATTTATAGTTTCAATTTCATTTTTACCAAAACTTTTCAACAAAAAACGTTTTCCGCTTTATCCTTTGACAAATAAAGAAGCTATATATAAAAAAGCATTCATTCCGACATCTCTTCAGTTTACCGGGAAAGACAAGGAATCGGCAGATACACTTATCAGTGAGCTATATCATGAATATGAAAAGCGGTCCGATATGTTTCTCACAAAAATACTCAAGAATCTTTCTCATTTTTTGATATTTGTGCAAAAAACTCCGAACATAAATTCAACGAACCTGAACTTACAGATTTGATTTTACAGTCAGAACTCATTTACAAAGAAACTGATTATATTGCAAAACACTTCACCGAAAAGCTTTCAATTGACGATGCGGCACACCGTGCTGCGATGTCACGTTGTGTTTTTACAAAGACATTCAGAAAAGTCAGTGGAGTGTCTTATCATGAAATGCTTATGTCCACACGTCTTATCAATGCTATTGAACTTATGCGGTATACCAAAAAAAGTATTGCTGAGATTGCAAGTGAATGCGGTTTTTCGAGCAGTGCACATTTTACAAGAGAATGCATGAAAAACTTCTTTTACCCACCACTCAAACTTCGGAATATTATGATCGAACGTACCCGTGAACGTGAACGGGAAATGCCCGGCTTATACTCCAACAAAGCCTGGGAAAGTTTCCGTTCCCGTGAGCTTATAAAAGAGCATCTCAACAATTCTTTAGGAAAAGAATAAGAAATGCGGAGGATATATGATATGAAACACTATGTAACCTTTGACAATGTTGAAAACCATTGGGATAACGCACTGCCTTTCGGCAACGGCGTTTTCGGATGTATGCTCTTTTATGAAAAAGGAAAGCTATATATGCCGATGAATCATTATGAGGTATATTACAACATTTCCGATGAGGTTTTGCCCTCCGATATTCTTGCAAAGCTTCCCGAATGTAATAATCCCGGGGAGATTCACCGAAATTATCTCAACCGCGCCCGTGCAAACACGCCACCGGATGGTGAGCCGCATTGCCTTTATCGCACTGACCGCGAGCTTTCTTTCAGAGAAAAGAAATTCGGCATTGCCGAGCTTTCAAACACTTATCCTCAAACCGGTGAGCTCATTTTTTCTTTTTCGGAGAAGCTTACAAATTGCAAGAACAAACTTTCACTTTGCGTCGAGGAAGCACAGGGAGAGTTTACGCTTTCAAAAGGTGAATGCAATATAAAAATAGATACGATTATTTCGCGCGAGGATTGCATAATCAATGAAATTTCACAGAGCGAAGCAGGTCTTATTGATGAAGTAACTGTTTCGTTTCCCGATTACAGAGCCACAACGAGCAACGGAAGTACATTCGGTGAGCATAGAGTTAGCTATGAACAAACTGACGCTGAAACGATAATTTACACTGTAACATATCCTCTTTCCGATGAGAAAAGCTTCTCTTTTTCGGGAGCATTGCGCCTTGTTGATGCGGAATTTAAGATCTCCGAAATCTATGGAAACAGTGCAAAATTAAAGATTAAAAACGCGAAAGAGAATTTCACCGTCCTCACGGGAATTTTCACACAATGGAAATATTCAGACCTGAGAACATCCGCAATTTCAAAGATCTGTGAATTTTCAGGCAACAAGGAAAAACTCAAAAAAGAACATCGCAAATATTGGGAAGGTTTCTTTGCTCGTTCCTCCATATCCATTCCCGATAAATTTCTTGAAAAAATATATATCATAAACCAATATGCACTCGATTGTTGCAGCGGCAAGGACGGAGTTATGAAACATCACGCCTGCGGACTCAACGGTCTCTGGGCAATAAGGCATCCAAACATATGGGGCAGTATGTGGTATTGGGATGTCAATATCCAGGCGGCATTTGCAGGAGTTTTTTCAAGCAACAGACTCGATCTTGCAAAGGTATTCTCCGATGGTCTTCTCTCATATCAGAAGCTTGCGGAGGATTTTGCAAAAAGAGTTCATAATCTCCCGGGTGCGGCATCCGATTATCCATATACCTTCTATTACAGTTGTTGGATGTGGTGTGCGCAGTATCTTTGGTTTTTATATGAATACAGTCTTGATGAAGAATACCTGAAGCGAGAGGCATATCCGCTCTTCATAAAGCTTTCGGGGTTCGCCCTCGGCATTTTTGAATACGACAAAGAAACAGATACATATAATGTTTATCCTGATATTTCTCCCGAGCAGGGACCTCTTGCACACAACACCGTGATAACTGTTGCCTGCACGAGGTATCTTTTCAGATTCACACTGAAAGCCGCAAATATTCTCGGTGATAACTCAGAGCTTCTCGAAAGAATCAAAACAGTTCTTCCGAAGCTTCCCGAATATGCGGTGACGGCTCCCGATAAATACGGAATGCATTTCAAGGATTCCCACGATGCGCCCGATAATCTCTGGCTTCGTCACCCGAGCCTTCTTATGCCCGTTTTCCCCATCGGTGAGTTTGATATTGACAGTGATGAGAAAACGAAAGAACTCATTCTCAACACGCTCGATTTTCTTGAAGAAAATTGCGAAATCGGCATTTTCGGTGGAAGTTGGATTGCCGCATCTGCCGCAAGAATGGGCAAAGGTCAGATGGCACTCCGTATTCTCTATGAGCGAGGCATTGACCATATGCTCCGAACAAACGGACTCAGTGCGGAAGATACAGAAAGATTTACGAATTTCTGCCTCATTGGGCGCCAACCATTATATTACCCCTGCATGATGGAGTTTACAGGCGAGATGCTTGCAGCGGTCAACGAAATGCTTCTGCAGTCCCACAACGGAATTATCCGCGTCTTACCTGCACTTCCCGACGGCAAACGCGATTTCGGAAGAGCAATAAGAAACGGTGATTCGATTTCGGAATACAGAGAGCGCTTTACGGATTACGATGAATGGCGTGATGTGAGCTTTGATAAGCTTCTCGCAAAAGGGGCTTTTGAGGTAAGCGCATCGCTACAAAACGGAAAGCTCGGATATATTATTGTCCATAGTAAAAAGGGCGGAAGAGTAAAAATCACCTCTCCATATCTTACAAATGAGTTTTCTGTTTTCTGCAATGGTAACAAAGCTTCCGCAACGGTAAAGGACAACATAATAACCTTTGAAACCGAAATCGGCAAAAGTTATATAATCTCAAATACTCCCGATATAATCATCTCCAACGATGAAAAGGAAGATGTCGGAATTATTACTCATGCCACACATACAAGGCGAAGGATTTCAATAGGTGAAAATTCAGAGACCGTTTACCAAAGAAAACTTGATAGCTTCACCCGCGATTCATATCTCGGCAACGTGAGAATGGCAAACCGCACTGTTTATAAATTTGATTTTACGAATGAAGCTGAAAAGAAATATGCTGACTTTTTCCCGATACAGTGCTATGTAAATCAGGGGCATCATATGAACACACTTGATTTTTTCCGCATAAGTGCTGATGAATTTACAAATGAGCGAGGATTTGGCTTTACAGCAAAAGACGGAATAAAGATTTCATCCTCTCCTGCTCCCGATTTGCTCCGCCGCGACTTTGCCGAGGGTGAGAATGATTCGGAGTTTATAATCGAAGCACCGCGAGGTCAATACGAGCTTCTTATAATATCGGGGGATGGCAATGAGGATAGCATTACAATTGCATCTTGCGAAAACAGCCGAACAATCGGCGGAGATATTGTTCCCAAAGGCACATATCAATGTGAGATTATTCCGATCATACAAAAATATGATGAACCGATAAGAATAAAAATCTCAACAAAATCAGGATACCGCTGGAAGCTCAATTGCATTATGATAAACATCATAAGACCATATTGAATCAAACTTAATACGTCATATAAAAACATATTTTATAATCACAAACGAACAATAAAATAATTAAGAGTAAACAAGCGTCTTCCGTGATGCGCTTGTTTACTCTTTTAGTATAAAAACATTTACCAACACTATTTTTACCATTTTCACCTCTTCCCAACATCCCCCTTTCGGGCACAAAACAACTAACAAATAATTAGATGGACGTGAATTTTTTGCGTTAAACTAAATACAACAATAAATTAGAAAGGATGACGTGTATGGCTACACCAAGACGTAAATGTCGCTTAGCGGATATAAACCATGCAGATGTTGACCTTCGTGACTATAGTAAGGTCATTATAGAAACAATCGAACAAGTGATTCCCGGGAAGAACCCAAAGGTCTTCAAGAAATATTTCTCTACCGATGTTCTCACTCAGAGTGAAGCGAAGTCACTTATGCATCGTATGATTCAACAGTCCAAGAAATATCGGCTTTGTTGGGAGAGTGAAAAAAGTTTACTCACGGTTGGTTTTTTACCGATGGGCAATTATTGAAAAGAAATCCGCATTGTGATATACTCTTAGTAAGAGCCATTGATATTCAACAGAAGGGGATGTTTATTATGAGCAGAAAAATAGCAATTATAGGCGGCGGCGGAAAAATCACATCTGCCGTTATATTTGAGCTTCTCAACCGCGACAAAACCACAGAGTTTGAATTTGCCCTCTTCGGAAGAACTGCGAGAAAAATAGATAATACCATAACGATATCGGATCGCTTCAATTCGGGAAACGGAAAGGTATATAACGCCGGCACGCTTGAAAATGCGCTTGACGGTGCGGAGCTTGTTCTCTACTGCGCATCATACGGACTTGAAGCTTACGGCAAATATAAGGCAATGGGCATTCAGCACGGCGCTTATATAATGGGTATCGCTGAGAAAATAAAGGAAATCTGCCCGAATGCATGGCTTCTTGCGATAACAAATCCGCCCGATATCCCGCTTATGGCGACAGGCATGAAGTTCGGGCTCAAAAAGCTTATCGGTCTTTGCAATGCAACGAGCTTCACGCGCAAAGTTCTTTCGGCATTCATGAACTATGAAGAAGCCGGGCTTTTCCCGATGGATATCGGCACAAACCACGAGCTCTGGCTATATGACGTTATCTATAAAAACGAAAGTGTCTATGACAAAGTGCGCGAGGAGCTTCTCAAGAGCTATTCACCGGATAAAGTCAAAGGAGCTTTCCACGATTCCTTCCCCGAATGGCGCGAAGGCTTCGTAAACAATGTCGCAATTCTTAAAGAAACCGGCTATCTCCACGGCCCTGTCGGCGGCTGTGCACGTTTTTCGAACCTCCCGTTTACGGGAATGGGAAAGCTTATGAAACGCCCGAGCTATGAAGATTTTGAAAACTGCCTCGACCCGAAGCTTTCAAATGACGAAATTCTCAGGGTAACAAGGCGCTGTGCCGCAGAATTCCCGATATACATCGCAGATATAATCGCTTCCGCTCTGTCGGGTGACGGCAAAAAGCACTCTGTTCTCGTGCAGAATTGCGGTGCTGTTCCGTCTGTTCCCGATGATGCGTTCATTCAGCTCACCTGCGGAATAACCGAAGATGAAATAATCCGCCCTGTTCCTGAGCTTCCCGAATTCATCAAGGCAACGCTCATATCGAGAATCCTTCAGAATCACATTCTCGCGCAAGCGCTTGCGGAGCAGGATGAAAAGCTTATGAAGCAGGCGTTGCTTGCTTTCCCCGAAAGAGTTCCGTTTGATAAGATCGATGAAATAATCGCTTCCAACAACGCCGAGCCTTATATCTCGCTCAATTAGACTTTTAAAATCCCACAGCAGGAAAAACAAAAATACCGCAGAAATTCTGCGGTATTTTTTTAATCCGAAAAATCGAATTCGGCTCTTCCATCCCTGAGGGTCAGATATGCCGAGAAGCTCTTTCCGCTTCTGGGCGATATGAAGCCTTCGATTTTATATGTTTTTCCCGTTTCGAGCAGTTTCTTTATATTTGAGACGGAGATTACGCGCGAGCATATGACGTTTCTGACAGAAAACCTGCACCCGCTCTCCTTATATGCCGAGCAGCCGTAGCCAAACGAAGTCCTTGCGACATCCGCTCCGCAAAGCGGGCATTTGCCGACGATATCTCCGAAGAAGCCGTCGTCCGTGTCAAGCTCGGGCGGAGCTTCGCGCTTTTTGAAGACCTCTTCGATCTCCTTTTTCGCAATTCCTATACTGTCGTCTATCGAAAACTCACCGCGGAAAACCTTTTTGAGCGCGCGGCCGACCTCCGCGGTCTTATATTTATCCATGCTTATATTCATCCGCACGAGCGACTCGATCAGATTTTCGCCTGCGGGCAAAATCTTATATGTATCCTTTTTCAGCTCTATATATCCGCTCTTCTTGGCATTATCTATGATGCCCGTCCTCGTCGCTTCCGTTCCGAGCTCGAGCCCTTCAAAGATTGCTCTGTATTCCTCCTCATCGTCACCTTCCTCCTCCGAGGCCTTTTTCTTCTCCTCGCGGAAGGGGTTTTTGAGGTAGTTGTTGAGCGTCTCTATCGTGTAGTGGCGCGGGGGCTGAGTCTCTTTCTCCGTCGGCTTGAAATCTATGTTCACGCGGTCTCCCTTTTCAAGCAACGGAAGGATCTTATCCTTTTTCGAATAATCGTCATATTTCGTCCAGCCCGGCTCGACGATGACCGCGCCTTTAAGAACAAACTCCTCATACCCTCCGACATCGATTTTGATCTCGGTTCGCTCGACGATGCATTCCTCCGCGCAGAAGACCGCGACAAAGCGGCGCATGACCGTCGAATACACTGTATATTCATCAGGTGTCAGATCCGTCTTTTTCGGTATCTTATAGGTCGGAGTGAGCGCCGAATGCGATTCTATCTTCGAATCGTCAAAAATCGTCTTGCCGTCCTTGAATTTGACGGGGTAACCGATTTTCGCAACTGCCGAAAGTATCGTCTTTATCTTGTCCTTCTCCGCCGTTGCAAGATATTCCGAGTTCGTTCGCGGGTAGGTGAGATAGCCTCTTTCATAAAGATCCTGGACGATTTTGAGGCTCTCCTCCATCGACATCTTGTATTTCTTTCCGAGAACATTCTGCAGCTTCGTGAGCGAAAACAGCTTTCCCGGCTTCATCGTATCCTTCTTTTTCTTTTTCGATGTGACGATTGCCTCTGCCGCATTATATTTATCGCAAAGCGCCTGCGCTCGCCGCAGGTCGTTTTTATCAAACTGCTCGCGGCTCTGAAGCTCGATCTCCTCGCCTTTCGTCTCCTCACGGCTGACTATCGCATAATATATATCGGGCTTGAAGTTCCTTATCGCCATATCGCGGTCATATATTGCCTTGACTATCGGCACGATGACACGCCCGACGCGAAGAAGCCTTCCGTTGCGAAGCGTCGCATATCTTGTGAGGTTGACGCCATAGAGCCAATCTATAAAAGTTCTCGCATATCCTTCGTTTGCGAGATTTTCATATTCCGATTCATCCTTCATATCGGAAAGCGCCGCCCGTATCGTCTCCGGAGTCTGGTCGGGAAGCCAGAGGCGCATGAAGGGTTTTCCCGCCATCTTCGCTTCGGAGACGCAAATGCGGACGATTATCTCACCCTCGCGGTCCGCGTCTCCTGCATTTATGACGGCTTCGACATCTTCCCTTCCGCAGAGGTTTTTTATCGTCTCAAACTGTTTTCTGACTCCCGCATCGACCTGCTTCGTCGCCGCCTCGCGCCGAAGCTCAAATTTGAATTTTTCGGGAAAGCAGGGTATGTTCTTCATCGTCCATCGGTTGCCGCCATCGGGATTCGGGCTATAGTGCTCAATATCCGCAAGTGAGAAAAGATGGCCGAAGACCCATGTCACGATATATTCCTCTCCGAAGAGAAAACCGTCGCCTTTTTTTGTCGCGCCGATGCTTGATGCGATGTTTCTCGCAAGGCTCGGCTTTTCCGCTATTATAAGTTTAATCTCAATTACCGCCTTTTATTTTTATGCTTTTATTATATCACCAAGCATCGCTTCGGGCAAGTGCCATAAATCAAAAACCGCACCTTTTCCGTGAACGGAGCGGTGCGGTTTTTCATATCAATATTCGTGAGAGAGATCAACGGGGGATTCGCCGACAAACGGAATCTCTCCGTATAACCCCGCAACGAATGCCTCCTGCGCTTCGGGCGCAAGTCCATAGAGATTTGCAAAGGTTCCGCACTCAACCATAAAGTCATAATGGATATGCGGATATCCGAGCGAGATACCAACAGATTTTTCGGCACCTGCCGTAAATGCATAGCGAAGCGCCCAGAGCTCATCATCATAGAAGCTCGGTGCCCCTTTCGGCGCATGGAAGCTGATATAGCCGACATAGACGATGAGGTCATTTTCGCGGTCAATCTCGCGCAGCTCATCCCACGAGGTGAGCCTTCTCTGCACCGTCGCCTTAGCTCCGCGCTTTTCAAATGCTTCGCAAAGCGGCTTAAGCTTTTCAGTGACATATTCGCGCATCGTGTAGCAAATTATTCTGACATTCTTTATCTTATCTCGCGAAATCGGAATAAGCTTATTTTCATCCTGAAGAAGCGTTACTCCCTTTTCCGAAATGCGGCGCTTTACATCTGCTGTGAGCGGTTTTAAATCCTCAAGATTATGCACTCCGCGCCTGAAATCATCATCAAAAAGACCAAGTTTTTCCTTGAGATCGAAGATTCTGCGGCAGGCATCATCTATTCTCTCCTCGGAAAGATCTCCGCGAAGGACTCCTTGCTCGATAAGATCGACGGCATCGACTCCTACGCCGAGAAGCATATCGTTTCCTGCCTTCAAAAATTCAACATAGAGCTGCTCGTGTGGGAAAAAGCTCGTGTATCCCGACATTGTGACATCGTCGGTTATGACAATGCCTTCAAAGCCCATCTTCTCCTTGAGAAGCCCTGTGACAATCTTATGCGAAAGGGCGGCTGTGAGGTATTTTCCGCCGATTTTCGTGTCGTCAACGGCAGGGAAGGCGCGCGTCGCCATCATAATTGCCTGAACGCCGCTATCTATGAGATGCTGAAATACCTTACCCTGATTTTCTTCCCATTCCTCAAGGGACGAGCGGAGATAGGTCGGAATAACATGTCCGTCGCGAGTGTCATAAGGATCCTCACCCGGGAAATGCTTCGCAGTCGCCGCGACTCTTTCGGATTGCATACCCTTGATATATGCCGCCGCAAGCCTTGCAAGATCATCGCGCTTATTCGAAAACGGACGGATTATTCCGCTTGAAAAGCGGTTGAGAAGATCGACCATCGGCGCCCATATCCAATTTGAGCCATAGCAATTCTGCTCAAGCCCCGTCATTCTTCCGAGCTCATATGCAAGCTCCTCATCTCCTGCCGCACCGACCATAAGCCCCGTCATTGCGGGACTCAGACCGCGGACATTGACGCCGGGGTCATTGGCGCAGATGAACGGAATCTCCGAAACCTCATCAAGTGTCTTTATCCATTCGAGATATTTCTCGGGCGTGAATTCAAAGGAAGCATAGAGATCGGGTCCCATCTGGTTTACATCGACGTTGCCGTGGGACCAGACGGCGCCGTATTGATTTTCTTTCATATTGCGAACGGCAAAACCCTCCGGCTGAAGCTCGGAATATTGAGTTTCCGGCTTCATGAGAAGATCGGATTGGCGCACAACGCAGGTCTGCGCTATCTTCTGCCTCAAAGTCATTTTTGATATATCGGGTCTTTTCATATCTCATCACCTTTTCGGAAGTTTGGTTTTATATTAGCACCGCGCAATTGCGTTGTCAATCACAAGGTTTCTTTTTTGCCCGATAATATACGCCTTTAATATGCGCTTAATCGCGGAACAGCTTGCGTCTTATCTCCGAATAATACTCCGCGGCGCGAAGCACGCTGTATTCTCTCGCGTCGACTTCGACGGGATTTGAATAATATTCCAGCTGCGTGTAGTTCTCAAATCCTTCCTTGAACTTCTTCGCATCTTTGAAGATTGCAAGATTTTTATATGGCTTGTCCGCATCCTCATAAGCCTTGACGAGCATTTTCTGGTATGCGTGGCGGCATTCGTGAAGCACCGTCGAGAGCGCGTCATTCGCAGAGCTTTCCTCACTTATTCCTCTATCCCAAGCCCACGAAGGTCTGCCATAACTCCGAATTTTTCGGCATCATACATCTTCCAGATAACACGAAGGCTCTGAAGTGCGCTTCTTCCGTCGGTAACAGGTTTCTTATCGTTTGCCACACAATCTGCAAAGTGAGCGACCTCGTGTTGGGTCTCTTTGTTTACTTCGCTCTCACGTCTCCAGATTACTTTATATTTATTTCCGTTCTCTATCGGCTCACCGGGAATATGCTCACGAAGTTCATCATAAAGTCGGATTTCACCTTCAAAGTGGTCATATTCGAGAAGTCCCTTTTCCATAATAAGCTGGAAGCTGCAACCCATCTTTGTACCGCGAGAGCCCCAGGTTGCGCCGTGATAGCCGAGAGCACCATTTTCAAACTTCATTGTCACAACACTTGTCCCCTCACGGAGCATCCACGGCGTTCCCACATTTGTTCCGAGATGGCTTCCGGTAACGGGACGGCCGCAGAACCAGAGAAGAATATCAATATAATGGCAGCCGTGACTGAAAAGCTGACCGCCTCCGAGGCAGCCTGTGCCGAGCCAGCTCTGGTCATCAACAATCGTGAGCTGTTCTGTCCATATGGACATCTGCATAATTCTTCCGTAATTGCCGCTATCCACAAACTCCTTGAGCTTTCTTATTCCCTGCCAGTATCTTACGGGGTATGCACACATAAGCTTCACGTTGTTTTCCTCGCAGGTTTCAATGAGTCTCAAACATTCTTCCTCGGTATTGCAGAGCGGTTTTTCCATAAGTATGTGCTTTTTCTCTCTTGCAAAAAACATTCCGCAGGAAAAATGAAGATGATGCGGAAGCACAACAAGAACTGCATCCACGCAGTCAACCATAGTTTTATAGTCATCGGTAACATAGGGGCTGTTGAGCACCGATGCAACGTCCTTTGCTTTTTCGATATCAACATCACATACCGCCGTTATCTCCACACAGTCAAGAACCTCTATCCCCTTTGCGTGGTTCTTCATCATACCGCCGCAGCCGATAAGTCCAAGCCTGATTTTTCCCATAACCATTCTCTCCTTTACTTTTCACGAAAAATATGTTAGTATCAATATTATAATTGTATAAACACGAGAAGTATTTAGATGAAAAAGCCACTTTTTTATACTATCTTGTCAAAGGCGGTGGATGTGTGCCCGACTATGAAATCACCCGACTTCCAAAGCTTTTTGAAGTCACCTCGGTCATTTCTGCGTTCCGTTCAAAGAATGACTTGTCGAATGATGTGAATATTATTGAAAGTTTTCCTTTTCACGAGTTTGTGTATGTAGAAAAAGGAGTTATCAACATTCTTGTCGACGGAGAGTTTTTCTCCCTTTCTCCGGGATGCCTTATTTTTTATCCGCCCAATTCATTCCGTTCCATCGTAACCTCTCGGGATGCAGTTTTAAACGTTGTTTGTTTTGAATCTACTTCATCTCTTTTATCGGATTTCCAAAAACGCATCATAAGGCTTTCCGATTATCAGACCCGCCGTATTTCGGAGATAATCTCTCTCGGAGAAAGTATTCTCACATCAGATATTCCTCCTCAGTGCAGATACGGAATGGTTGCGAAAGA
>JAZSHZ010000271.1:0-2879 GCA_045533555.1 Eubacteriales bacterium | reverse complement strand
GTGTTCCCACTCTTGACGTTTCCGTTGTTGACCTTACCGTTAACCTCGCTAAGCCCGCTAAGTACGACGAGATCTGTGCTGCTATGAAGGCTGCATCTGAGGGCGAACTCAAGGGTATTCTCGGTTACACCGAAGAGGCTGTTGTTTCTTCTGACTTCCTCGGCGACACCCGTACTTCTATCTTCGATAAGGGTGCAGGTATTGCTCTTACCGATACCTTCGTTAAGGTTGTATCCTGGTACGTCAACGAAATCGGTTACTCCAACAAGGTTCTTGAGCTCATCAAGCACATGTACTCTGTTGACCACAAGTAAGATATAACTTGTAAATAAATTCACCGCATCGGTTTTTCCGATGCGGTGTTTTCTTTTTCCGAAAAATCTGCTATAATATATTTTAAGACATATAAGGAGGAAGAAATGTGAAATATGAAATGCAGTTCGAAGAAAAGCTGAAGCAAAAGATTTTTCCGCAGACGAAGAACGATGATTTTTCGGATTTTTGGAAGCGAGAGGTGCAAAAGCTTCGCGAAAAGCCGATTGAGATTTCGAGAAAGAAGCTCGATTTGCCATATGACAAAACCTTTACCACATATGAGATTAAATATAATACGCACGATGAAACGATTGTTGATGCATATTTCTCTGTCCCCAATGACGGAAAGGAAAAACACCCTTGTGTCATTGTCTACCACGGCGGCGGAGATAAGAAGGAAATATTTGCGGATATAGTCGCAACGGGCGCCGCTTGCTTTGCCATTGATGTCCGTTCTCAGGGCGGAACAACCGTTGACAAGGCAAATTATAACTCCGGTGATACTCTCGGCGGAATAATGACGCGTGGTATTCTTGATAAAAACGAGTTCTATATGAAGAACATATACCTTGATGCCATAAGAGCGGTCGATGTTGTCGCGAATATGTCCGAGGTTGACGAAAAGAGGATCGTAACACTCGGCGGAAGTCAGGGAGGAGCGCTCTCGATAACTGCATCAGCTCTGAGCGGCAAGGTCAGAAAATGCTATACGGCGGTCACGAGCTATTGCTGTATTCCCAATAGGGTCAATGACGGAACAGGGGTCTTCAATTCAACCCACAGCTTTTTGAGGACATATCCGGAGAATACCGATGCGGCTATGGAAACACTTTCATATTTTGATATCAACAATATGGCATCCGAGCTTAAAATTCCTTCGATTTTCTGTGTTGCACTCGCGGATAAAATATGCTTCCCCGAATATGTCTATTCAGCCTTTGACCATGCAAACGGTGATAAAGAACTCTTTATGGTGCCTTTTGCACCGCACTGCATACCCGAAAGCTTTAAGATGCGTGTATATACCGAGCTTGCAGAGCTCGCAAAATAAAAGGAGATATGCAAAAAATGAAGAAAAGAATTGTATCCATTCTACTTGCGCTTGCGCTCGTGGTTGCGGCTGTTCCGCAGAGCCTCGCCGCAACGTTTGACAAAGTGAATACCTATAGAGACGGAATATTCTCGGACATATCATCGGGTGATTGGTTCAAAGCCGTCGTCGCATCGGCATATGAGCTGGGGCTTATGAATGGAAGCTCCGAGGCAACCTTTAATCCGAACGGCAATATTTCCGTCGCGGAGACTGTTGCGCTTGCCGCGAGAATCCACAACATCGCATCCGGCGGCGACGGTAAATTTGAGCAAGGCTCGCCGTGGTATAAGGTATATGCCGATTATGCGCTTGAAAAGAAGATAATCATGGATACATATAAGGATTATAACGCAAAAATCTCCCGCGCGAATTTTGCATTTATCCTCGCAAATGCGCTTTCTGCGGAAGAACTTACCGCGATAAACGATGTTCCGACGGGAAGCCTTCCCGATGTTGCGGATGATTATAAGGCGGGCTCGATATATAAGCTTTATCGCGCAGGCGTGCTCACGGGAAGTGACGAATTCGGAACCTTCAACCCCGACAGCACGATAACACGTGCAGAGGTCGCGGCGATAGTCTCGCGTATGGCAGATAAAACGCAGAGAAAGAAGCTTGATCTCAAGCGGAAGACAACCGTTTCGGCGGAAATTTTCCACAGCGCGGTTGCATATGTGAACGTGATGATGATGCAGAGCTCAGGCATCGCCCTCTCAGATTATCTCGACGAAAACGTCGGCTATGGAATGAACGGTGCAGATATGCTGAAGCAACAGACGTTTTCGCTTATAAATGAATTTGAAGCGGTGCGCCTTTTCTCAAGGGAAAACGGAATTGTGATAACGGAGGCGGAGAAGAAAGCGGCTGATATCGCGGGGCAGAGAGAAAGTTTCAAGGCTGCGGGTATAAACGATGCGTTCTATGATTACCTTCTCGAAAGTCAGATTTATTATAATAAGCTGACGGAGCTTTTCGGAGAAGACGGCAAATATGGCGCGGATAAGAATGCGATAGCAGAGGTGCTTTCACAGAATTACATAAGAGTCAAGCATATTCTCATTCAGGCAGAGCAGGGAAGCGCAGATTATAAGGAAAAGGAAGCTTTTGCAAAGAAAATTCTTCAGAAAATCTCGCGCGGAGAGGATTTTGAAAAGCTTCTCGCAGAATATGGTGAAGATCCGGGAATGAAAACGAATGCGGACGGATATGTTTTTGATAGCTACGGCTACACGCCCGATGGCTCGCAGATGATCTCCGAGTTCGTCTATGCATCCACTGCGCTCAAGATCGGCGGAGTTTCGGAGGTCGTCCCCTCGGCATACGGCTTCCATATCATCAAGCGCTATCCGATAGATAAAGCATTCATCGATTCGTTTTTGAAGGACAACGAAGGAATGTTCATGGCAAACGGCCTTGTAAACACAGTTTCGGAGTTTATGCAAAAGGTCGTCATCACAAACCTTGCGGAGCT
>JAZSHZ010000307.1:0-5619 GCA_045533555.1 Eubacteriales bacterium | reverse complement strand
GTGCTGTCCGCACAATTTGGAGCTGTCCACCAAGGCAATGGTGCTTTTTTATACTGTGTTTTTCTGCGGCAAAAGATTCAATACTGTCTTAAAGCCAATTACAGGTGCTTTTGCGGGTGTATTCATTTATCAGCCATTTTGTACCTTGTCGTTTTCAATTCATGAACTATGGCACAGAAATTAAGTGGAATGACAGTGTGATTTATTGTTGCATCTATGTTGAGTGTGCGTGGAATTCTCAATTAAACAACATTTTTGTGTGCTGTTTTCTCCGTTGCTTTCTAGTTCGAAAGTTGTATGAATTATGCCGAGACTATTGAGCTTTTCTTTTGCGTTTCTTTTTATTATGCTTGGTTCTTCGTTTGTTATAATATGCATTGTGGCGCAATTGTTTTCTCCGTCAACGCTCCATACATGAATATGATACACATCGATAATACCTTTAATCGATAAAAGCTCTGATTTAATGTTACTTATGGAAATACCATCGGGAGTTTTGTCGAGAAAAATATTCAATGATTCCTTTAATGTTTTTATCGCATTGAGGATAACAAATATTGCAACACTAAAGGACATGATCGGGTCGATAATTGATATATCCGAGAAACGCATTGCGATTGCACCTATCAGAACAACAATCCATCCGAGAACATCCTCAAACATATGGAGATTGACAGCTCTCTGATTTAAGGTTTTTCCACCGTGGGTGATATAAGCCGCAGCGAAGTTTACAGAAATTCCAATGATTGAAATGATGATCATTCCGTCATAATTTATGGTTGATGGATTTATGATTCGTTTTATTGAATTATATATAATAAAGGCAGAGCCAAAAATAAGCATTATCGATATAAATAGACTTCCGAGAATCGAATAACGAGTGTAACCGTATGTGAAGATGTCATCGGCCTTGCTTTTGCTTTTCTTTTCAAGAAAATATGATACGCCGAGAGTTAGAGCATCTCCGGTATCGTGGATCGCATCGGAAATAATTGCAATACTTCCTGTTAATACTCCACCGATAAATTCAAAAACAGAGAAGGCGAGATTCAAAATAAATGCGATCAGTATTTTAATTTCAGTTTTCATAATAACCTCCGATTGACTTAAAAAGTGTTTTGAGATATAATTGAACATATTGTTCGATATAATTATATTTGTGAGGTTTATAAAAAACAATAAGCAAATCTGTTGCTGTGTAAGATACTGAACATTTTAAAGAAAATGTATGGAGAGAAAGATGGATAGGAGACAAAGGAAAACGCGGGAGGCAATTTTTGCTTCATTTATTGATTTGCTCGCGGAAAAGAGTTACGGAGAAATAACCGTCAGCGAAATAATCGGGAGAGCCGATATTGGAAGAGCAACTTTTTATTCGCATTTTGAAACGAAAGATTTCCTTTTGAAAGCACTTTGTGAAGATTTGTTTTGTCATATATTCGATTCCTTAAAAGATAATGAATCTGATCACAGACATATATTTTGTTGCGATTCGAAAGAAGCTCCGTTTCTGCATCTTTTCCGACATATACAAAAGAATGACAACAATATTTTGAGATTGTTGTCATGCAGAAATAACGAGTTGTTTTTGCGATATTTCAATTCCAATTTGCAGAATATAGTCGTGAGTCAGATTGATATGTTTAAAGAAAGAAAAAATGATATTCTCCCCGAAAGTTTTTGGATAAATCATATATCATCGGTTTTTACGGAAACTCTTCGTTGGTGGATTGATAATGGAATGAAAGAGTCTGCGGAAGAGATAACGGAATATTTCTGTTTGTCAGTTTAGGTGGTGATTGTTTGTTTTCGTTTGAGCTTGAGTTTTTGAAAATGCTTCAGGAGAAGAGAACGCCTCTTCTTGATATGCTTTTCGGCATTATAACATCTTTTGGTGAAGGATTGGTTATAGTAGTTGTTTTGGCTGTTATATATTTCGTGTTCAATAAAGATTATGCCCGAAGACTCTTTTTTGCAATTTCTGTTTCTCTGGGAATGAATGGGCTGGTGAAAAATCTGTTTATGATACCAAGACCGTTTTCGACAGGGGAGATTATATGTGTAAGACCGGAAACCGCAACGGGATTTTCTTTTCCGAGCGGGCATACGCAAAATATTTCTACATGGTCTACTCTTTTTATAAAAAACGGTAAAGGTATACTTTTAAGCATAGCGCTTGCTCTGCTTGTACTGTTGGTTGGATTTTCGAGATTATATCTCGGTGCACATTATCCGTTGGATGTAATATGCGGCATTGTTTTCGGCGTTGCAGCAGCATTTGTATGCGATGGTATATATAATCGTGTTAAGAATAAACGATTGTTGTTTTTTATATCTGCGCTTGTTTTTCTTCCGTTTGCAATTATTTTTTATATTAAAGAAAATTTGATGTTCGCTGACTTTTTTAAGTTTTTCGGAATGTTGACAGGGCTTTTTTGTGCGACTGCATTTGAAGAGAAGTTTGTTTCACTGTCTTGTGAAGGACCTGTCACAAAGCGGATTTTGCGTGTTGTGATAGCTATTGGTGCAGCATACGCAGTGAAAGAGAGTGTACCTTTGTTATTTGGTGCTTCAGATAATTGGAATCCTGTTGCTGATGCATTTGAGTATTTTTGTGTTGTTTTTGTTTCGTTGGGATTATGCCCGTTACTTTTCAAAAAGATGAATATATAAAAATGATATGGCATCCTGCGGATACCATATCATTTTTTAGAATTCTATTCTTCCAAGTCTGAGCGCATTTGTAACGACGGTAACTGAACTAAGGGACATTGCGGCAGCGGCAATCATCGGGTTGAGGAGAGGGCCTCCGAAAGCATAAAGAAGTCCTGCGGCGATTGGTATTCCGATGGTGTTATAAGCAAATGCCCAAAATAGATTTTGTTTGATGTTTTTGGTGACAGCGGCAGATAGCTTGATCGTATTTGAGATATCCAGAAGATTGTTCTTCATTAAAACTATATCTGAGCTTTCGGCGGCGATATCAGTACCGGATGAAACAGTTATCGCGACATCTGCGCTAGCCAATGCGGGCGCATCGTTTACACCATCGCCAACCATGCAAACTGTTTTTCCTTCTTGCTTTAAATTCTTAATAACATTACTTTTCTCGTTTGGTTTAACTTCGCTTATAACATTATCTATTCCTACTTTATTTGCAATGGAAATGGCCGTCTTGCGGTTGTCCCCGGTAAGCATATACACCTCAATGCCTTGCCTTTTTAAATTTGCGATGCATTTTGCGGCAGTTTCTTTAACTGAGTCTGCGATCACGACAACTCCGTTAATCTTATTATCAACAGAGACAAATACTGAAGTTTTGCCTGATTGGGAGAATGTGTCTGCGATTTTTTTGAATCTTTCATCAGGATCAATGAATGTTTCATTTCCGACAGCAACCTTTTTTTGATTAACGGTTGCGGAAATACCTGAACCCACAGTGTACTGGAAGTTTTCGGCAGTATATATACTAAGGTTTTGCTCTTTTGCATAGGAAACAATTGCTTCACTCAAAGGATGTTCGGAAGATGCTTCGCAGGAGGCAGCAAGTGCAAGAAGTTCGTTTTTGTCAATATCGGCAATAATGTCCGTAACGACGGGTTTCCCGTTTGTGATTGTTCCGGTCTTATCAAGAACAACGGTATCGATTTTTGATGCATGCTCAAGCGCGGCGCCGTTGCGGAAAAGAATTCCGTTTTCGGCAGCTTTGCCGGTTCCGACCATTATTGCGACGGGCGTTGCCAGACCAAGCGCACACGGGCAGGAAATGACAAGCACGGAAATAAATATCGATAGTGAAAATTCAAAAGGCTTTCCTGAAATGAACCATAGTGAAGCTGAAATAATCGCGATTATTATAACGGCAGGAACGAAATAACCCGAAACAATATCTGCGAGACGTGCGATTGGCGCTTTGGATGCCTGAGCTTCCGAAACGGTTTTGATTATTTGCGCGAGAGTTGTGTCCATTCCGACTCTGTTTGTTTTAATTTTAATAAAACCTGCTCTGTTTATGCATCCGCCAATTACCTCGTCGCCGATTGATTTGGATACAGGCATACTTTCCCCTGTAAGCATTGATTCATCAGTTTCTGTTTTACCTTCAATAACAATGCCGTCAACAGGAATTCTTTCTCCGGGGCGAACGAGTGCAATATCTCCGATTGTAACATCTGTGATATTGATTTTGACTTCATTGCCATCGCGTAAAACCGTTGCAGTATCAGGTGTGAGGGAGATGAGCTTCTTGACGGAATCTGATGTTTTTTGTGTGGCTTTCTTTTCGAGAAATTTCCCGAGCATAACAAGTGTAATTATCATGGAGGCGGATTCAAAATATAAACCGTGAAGTGCGTGTTCATTCCCGATAAATATCAGTATTGTTGAATATATGCTGTAGATGAGCGCTGCAAGAGTGCTTGTAGCGATGAGGGTATCCATATTTGGCGAGCCGCGCAACAAAGATTTGAAGCCTGATGTATAAAATCTGAATCCGCATACTATAACGGGAATAACGAGTACGGATTGGATCAAGGCTAGATTTTTTGACGCGGCAATAAATTTTGGGAGCTTTATAATGCCGAGCATCGGCCCCATTGATATCACAAATATAAGTGATGAGAAAATCAAAGCGATTATTAGCTTCGTTTTTTCTTTTTTTATGATTTTTTCTTTTTCGGTGTTATTGCTTTCAGAAGGAAGTGATGCCTTGAATCCAAGCTTGTTTATAGCTGAAATGATTTGTTTTGCAGTAAGTTTGTCTGAATCATATGTTATTGCGGCGGATTCGCCTGCGAGATTGACTGAAACAGACTGTACTGATGATAGCTTACCTATATTAACTTCGATGGCTCTTGCACAAGATGCGCAATGCATTCCGCTTATATTGAAAATTGTTTGGGTTATGTCCATGAAAAGCACCTCATTTGTATAATTATCCGGTCTTATGTTAATAATACATTTAAAACTAAGGAAAGGAAAGTTGATTATGAATCTTTCGGGGACAGAAACGCTCATTAATCTTGCGCGGTCATTTGCAGGAGAGGCGCAAGCAAGAAACAGATATCATTTCTATGCAGATAAACTTCGTAAAGACGGCCACGAGGCGCTCTACCGAACAGTGACGGAGATAGAGAACAATGAGCTTGCTCACGCAAAAATGTTTATGAATTATATATCGGATAATCCGGAATTCGGTTTTAAAAATATTGATATTGACGGCGGATATCCATATATACTTGGAACGCTCACCGTAAACCTCGATGCTGCGGCGTCTGGGGAAAATGATGAAGCAAATATAATATACCCCAAATTTGCAGAAATTGCAAGGGAAGAAGGCTTTCCTGAAATTGCAAA
Organism: Eubacteriales bacterium; assembly: GCA_045533555.1. Taxonomy (GTDB): domain Bacteria; phylum Bacillota; class Clostridia; order Oscillospirales; family JAAYXM01; genus SIG480. Next base: position 264 of record JAZSHZ010000307.1, on the reverse strand, counting down.
CACTTATGATTTGATTGGAAAAGTCGAGGCAGAACATGAAAAAATCTTTAAAAAGATGTCGCAGCATCTTAAAAATGGAACATTATATAAACGTAATGTGACAACTAATTGGAAATGCGAAAACTGCGGTTTTGAATATACTTCGGAAAATGCATTTGAACTTTGTCCATTATGTAATCATCCAATAGGATTTATGAGAAGCGAACTTTAAAAGAAAGCCTGCAAGATTTATCTTGCAGGCTTCAGACTGTCGAAGAACCCGAC
>JAZSHZ010000035.1:0-10466 GCA_045533555.1 Eubacteriales bacterium | reverse complement strand
CTTCCGCCATTGGGTACGCGGAACTGCAGATAACGGCGAGTGGGTATCGGCAGATGCGGAATATTCCTTTGTCGCAACGACACATACATACCTCACCGCAATCTATACAAATGAAGTTACTGGCAAGCTCGTCGAGTTCTTCAACGGCAACGGCGAATATCTCTCCGAGGCGGTTGCAGATGCAAGCGACAAGGTAGCGCTTCCCGCAAATCCGAGCATAACGGGCTATGTATTCGATAAGTGGCTTCTCGATAAGAATACCGAGTTCACTGCAGAAACAATCCTCACGGCAGATGTAACGCGAGTAGTTGCAGGCTTCAAGGATGCGGAAACAAGCTACACCGTAAACGGAAAGAGCTATAAATACGGCGAAGAAGCAACATTCACATCCGATGAAAATGTTGTCTGGTACAGAAACGAAAAAGCAGTTGCATACGGAAAGACATACACCTATTATGTCTGGGATGATGCGACGATAGAAGGCAAAGCAGGCTCTGCAGAGCCGATGGTCGTTCTCGACAGTGATGTAAAATCCGATAACGCATATATGATCGAATATGATGCATGCGGAAAGAACATCGTCGAAGTCGGAATCATCTTCGGCAACGGCAATCACACGGTAGACAGCTGTGACGGCAAGGCAACGAGCCAGAGAAAAGCAACACACGGACAGTTTACCGCGAAGCCGAGAAGCGGCGGCGCAACAACTGCGCGAGGATATCTCGTCTATGAAGAGGACGGCGCATATAAGGTCGTCTACAGCAAGTAAGTTTTAATCGGAAAAGCCTCTCCCGGTCGGGAGAGGCTTAACGGGACTATAAAGGAGGAAAAAACATGAAAAAGCGTATTATCGCATTACTGCTTGCGGGTATCATGGTATTTGCTCTTGCTGCCTGCGCGGCAACGGCAGGAGACGAGGAGGAAGAAACGATGGCGGCATTTGACCTTTGGGCAGATGATGACGGCGAGGCGCTCGACCCTGCGACAACTGTCGCAGAGGACGGAACGATGACATATACCCTTCGCACAAAGTCCTATTCGCATTGGTATATCAATGATGAGGGCGGCTATGACTATCTTTCCGAAACAAAGATAAAGACGGCTGATGATTGGTATTACTATGATTTTGAGCTTTCAAACAAGGATACGGCATTCATCGTTATGGATCCGTGGTGCGATTGGGCAGACGATTATCTCAACGAATATTTCGGCGCAATAACCGAAAAGACAACTCTCCCGCTTATGCAGGCGGCGGCTGAAAGCGGACATAAGGTTATCATCCTTACAAACGATCCCGCGAGAATGAAATACAATACGAAAATCAGTGCAGGACTCCAGGCTCTTGTTGATGAAGGCAAGGCAGAGCTTCTCTACCACACCGATTGGCCTTTTGATAAGTTCAACGAAAAGCTTGATAACGACGGCATAAAGAATCTCATCTACACGGGCTATGCATCGAATATGTGTGTCCTCACCCGTGAGCTTGGTATTTCCAATATGATAGGAAGCGGAAAGCGACTCTTCTTCGTCCCCGAATGTTCCGGTGCAATGGAGCACGCAGACACATGGGAGACTCAGGAAGTGCATAAGGCGACAACCTTTATTATCGGTCAGGTTCAGGCGAAATTGATCGATTTTGAGGATATTTATAACGCAATCAAGAAGTAACTCACAGGGAGGAATTTTTATGAAAAAAGCGTTAGCGCTTATTCTTGCGGTGGCTATGCTCGTCGGGCTTCTTCCGAGCGTGGCTTTGGCAGGAGAGGCATCCGTGGCAAAGAGTCTTAAATATGACTTCACGCTTGCGGGCGCAGGCGAAGATATCTCGGCAATTACTGAGACAAATGCAGTTTTGTCAGGTATAAAGAGAATGAACGTAACATCCGGAATCGGCAACAGCGCATCGGAGAGCGGCGATGACTGGGCATATCTTGAGGATTACGGCTACTACACAAATGCAGGCGGCCCCGACTATCTCCAGCAGCTCACGGAGAACGGCTTCTGGGGTTATGCGGCAAGTGTCACATATAATCCGCTCGGCTGGAATGGTCTTGTATTTAAGCTTGAGGTTCCTGCGGACGGAACATATGTCCCGAAACTTAACGTACTTCCGCACAGCAACAACAATGAATACTATGCATACCTTATTGATTCCTCGATAAACGGCAAGCAGTATCAGAATAAAGCAGGAAATTGGTATACATGGGATTTTGAAAACAATATGGCAAATACCGTCACATATGCAATCAATGCATTGCAGGCGGAATATACGTATGACCTTCCTGCAGAGTATACTCTTGCGGTAAAGGGTGCTCCGCAGAACAAGGTGAATGTTCCGACGACTCCCGAAGCTCTCACGGGCGAAGCTCTTGAGCTCAAGGCAGGAACATATTACCTTCTTGTTTCGCAAGACAGCACATCAAGATTCTACACATATATAAACAGCTTCGAGCTTGTTGTTCAGCCGACTGCGATAAGTGACCTCAAATATGACTTCTCACTTGCGGGCGCAGGCGAAGATGTTTCGGCAATCACGGAAACAAATGGTGTTCTTAAGGTAAAGAGAAAGAATATCGCACCGGGTGACGGCAACGATGCGACAGAGCCGGGTGACGACTGGACATATCTTGAAGACAGTGGCGGCTATTATACCAATGCCGCAGGACCCGATTATCTCCAGCAGCTTACGGAAAACGGCTTCTGGGGCTATGCGGCGAGCACGTCATATAATCCTGTCGGATGGAACGGCGTTGTGTTCAAGCTTGAGGTTCCGGTGTCGGGAACATATATGCCTAAGTTGAATGCATTTTCATGTTATAACCAACCTGTTTATTACGCATATCTCATTGATGATGCCATAAACGGAAAGAGCTATACCAACTATAGCGGTAGCGGATATAAGTTTGATTTTGAAAATGATACCGTAAATTCTGTGCAGGTAGCGACAACTATGCTGAAGAAGGATTTTGCATATACAATACCTGAAGAATTTAAGCTTGCGGTTACAGGCTCGCTTGAACAGGGCAGTGCTATCGCAACAACTCCGACGGCGCTTACGGGCGAAGCAATCGAGCTTGAGGCAGGTACATACTACCTCCTTATCTCTCAGGACAGTACAGGTCGTTTCTACACATATATCAACAGCTTTGAGCTTATTGCACAGACTGAGGACGGTCTTCAGGGCGATACGCTTGAGATGACCTACAGCTTTACAAAAGGCGGCAGAACGGACGTTACCTCCGATAATACCTGGCTTGAAAAGATTGAGCTGACATCGGGCGCAAACGGTGCGGAAGGTGCTGCATACCGCACATATCCGAACCCGGCATATGCGGCATATCCGGCATCGGATGAAGTTCCGTCAAACAACTGGGCTTATGTCGGCTCAACCTTCGGTAACGGTACGGGCAGAATGACTGCGGAGCAGACCTCCTGCGACCAGATTCAGCTTAGTACATATTTAGGCGTTGGTTCAAACGGAACAGATGAATGGATAGCGTTCAAGTTTAAATCCCCGGGAAAGACAAGAGCACAGGTTACGGCGCTTACAGCATATAAATACAGAAACGCATGCTCGGATGTCGAGGTTTATGTTCTTCCGTATGAGGGCGATTTAAAGGCGACGCTTGAAAGCTCTGCAACCTACGGCACGGCAACGACGTATATTGCAGGCGACTATTACTACGGACGAAAGAACGGAGCCATGTCATTTACGAGCCTCGGAATTTCCGAAGACAATATGGTTGCAAAAGGAAACTTCTGGGCTGATCCGGCAGTGGGTCTCAGCGCAGTAGAAATTTCGGATAACGGTGTCTTTGAACTCGAAGAAGACAAGGAATATGCTCTTATCTTCCGCGCAAAGGCAAAGGGCGCGGCAACGGTTGAGAAAATCACGTTTGAATATGAGGTTCCGCCGCTTCCCGTTCTCGATGCAATCGAGGCGGATTTCGGCGATGTATACTATGGCGAAAAGCTTGAAACTCCCGACGTAACGTGGTTTGCAAAGGGTAAGGAAATCGACGGAAACGACGGCAAGGTAAGCTTTGAGATCAAGGACGACGGCGACGGCGTTCTCTTGCTCGGCAAGGATGACAATATCTATGCCGCAGGCGAGGGCACGGCAACGCTTGAGGTAACCGGAACACTCCGTGACGAGACGGTTACAAAGGATGTTGAAGTTACGGTTATCCGCGACGACTCATATTCGGGCGCAAACGCTTCATATGCCTTCTATCTCGGAGCATACGGCGAAGGAAACTATCAGGTAACTGTTGCAGGTGCGGCAGGCTCAACCGAGCCGTTGAAGAAGGAAGACTTCTTGAAGAGCATCGCAACAACCTATGGAGATAAGGGACGCCCCTGGGCAATGGTTGCAGCGCGCAACACGCGCCCGACCAGCGCAAACGGCTATTTCTCGACAAACGCTCTCGGTATCGACCTCGGTACACACGAGGGAGGCTGGACTGCATTCAAGATCAAAGTTCCGGCTCCGGGAAAATATAATGTTGACCTCGGCGCATACTCATATGCAAACGGCGGTCTTGCAAAGCTCTATATGCTTCCCTATGAGGAGACTATGGACTTTGATACGATCACCGCAAATATCGCCTCATACACGACAGCGGAAAACTATGTCGGCGAGGCGGACACCTATAGCAAAGATAAGGTTGTAAAGACCTATCCGTCCTGCGGACAGTTTATTGCATCAAATGAGCTTGACTATTCCGAAGGTTATGCAGAGTATCTTATGATTGTCTATATGACAAAGAGCAAAGTAGGCTCTGAAACGGCAATCCTTCTCTATAGCGTTGACCTTATGGGCGGTCCCGCACTGAAATCAACGGAGACGACCTTTGACTATACGACAGTCGGCGTCGGAGAAAGCGCAACTGTTGTAGAATATGAAGGTAAGAATTATGCAGGTGAAGCCGTTGACGTAAAAAATGCCTATGTTGAATACAGACTTGCGGAGGGAAGCGAAGATATCCTCGATGTCTCAAAGGACGGAAAGACATTTACCGCAAAGAAGGAAGGAAAAGCAACCGTCATAACATATTCGATTCTTGACGGTACGATCATAACGGAAGAGAACGTAATCACGGTAGATGACTCCATGACGATAAAGAATGCATATATTTATGCAAAGGATAAATACAATATCGGCGAAGAGCTCGAATTTGATGTCCGCCTCGAGCAGTCAGACCGCAAGGTCATAAGCGGCGGCGAGATTATCAGCTATGAGATCGTCGAGCAGGATGAAGGAGTTATCACACTTTCGGATAATAACACGAAAGCGAACGTAACAGGTGCGGGAAAAGCAAAGATAAAGGCAAAGATAGCTGCCCGCGGAAATGTCTATGACAGCGATACCGTTGAGCTCGTCATTTCCGATATGGGAGAATATCCCGCAAACTTTGCGATTGATTTCCGCATAGGTGCATACCCCGGAGATTATGCGACGGCAGTCAACAATGCGCTGACCTATACGGCAACGCGAAACTGGATATTCCATGAAATCAAGGGAAGCGTCGTCGCAAGCAATATGTATTCCTTCACGACGGACGGAAAATATGCGCAGTTCCTTTGGGAAGGCTCGGGAATCAACAACGGAACATCCTATATAGCTTTCAAGGCGCATTTCTCCTCAGCGGGAAAATATACCGTTGATTCAGTGGGCTATTGCAGAAACCGAGCATCTTGTATGGAGCTGTATCTCATTCCTGTTGAGGATGCGGCAGACGGAAATCTCGTTTCGAAGCTTGTTAAAGACAACGAATATTATTTCGGAACGGCGGATCATTTTGTGCCGCAGTCCAATGCGGGACCTGACCAGCTGAAGACATTCGGAACAAACGAAGTCAAGGCAGCAGGTGAATATTATGTCGTATTCAAGCCGGTCAAAGGTATTGCTTATGACAGCGCGGCAGGTGGATATGGCAGCGGCGATTGCTGGTATCCGCTCTATATCTCATTTGAAAACGGAAGCTCGATGCGTTCTGCAGGCCTTGCGGCAGATGCTTCCGGGATTAATATCGGCGAATCGTTGAATATCACTGTCAAGCTTTATGACGGCAGTGGCGAAGAAATCAACTATGAGCCTGATTCGATCGATAATATCGTATGGAAATCAAGCAATGCAAATATCGCAACAGTTGATCAGAACGGTGTGGTAACAGGCGTTTCGGAAGGCAGGGTAACAATTTCTGCGAAGGTAACGCGTGACGGTCTCACCAAGGAAGGTACTATGGATATATTTGTTGAGGATACATCCGGAATAAATCCGACTCTCGGCATTTCGCTTGAAGCGGACAATGAAAATATCTATGTCTACGGAGAGACGACAGTCAGAGCGGTTGCGGCGATGAACAGCGGAAAGAATGTTGCTGTTCCGTCTGAGTATGTAACATGGACGGTAGAGAGCGGTTCCGAGTTTATCGATTTGGACGCAAGCGGAAGAGTATCCGGCAAAGCAGCGGGAACGGCTGTCATTTCCGCGAAGGTAAGCGGAGAATGGAAAACCGATGCGGATATCTATGAAATTGCTCCGATTGAGATCACCGTTGGTTGGGATGCAACCGTAAATCCGCAGATATATACTCTTGCAGAGCGCGAGAATGCAATTAAAAACGCGAAGAAATACGGCTGGGTTTCGGATGAAGTCAAGAAGGTCAAACGCGAGGCGGACAAGTGGATAGAAAAGCTTGACTGGCTCTATGACAATGTCGTTTTTGAAGGTCTTCCGAGATATTATCATGTCGGACATAAATATGACCCGAAGAAATTCTTCTGCCGTTATTGCGGATGCAACATCGGTCTTGAATACGGTTCCTATGCATGGGCGATGAGTCCTCTCACGGCTCCGTGGAAGATTACTTGCCCTGATTGTAAGCGTAATTTCCCGTCGAACGATTTTGCTTCGTTCTATAAACTCGGTCTCACGGACAGCGGTGCGTTCTCGATTGATATTGCGTTGCAGAAGCACCATGAAATGTTTGTTTGCGAAGATGTCAAGGCAGGAAGAGAGTGTTCACACAACCCGGGATTCCCCGAATTGCCGAAACAGAATCCGATAACATACGCAAATGAGAGCGAATGGTCCGCGCAGTATAACAAGTGGATAGCTGCACGCGCAACGAAGGAATGGTTCGATTACTATGGCTACGGTGTAAAGGGCGGATATCTCCATAATGACCTCTATATCAATGATTTGGGTGATCCGCGCTGGGGTGTCGATGACGGTTTCGGTTATCTTCAGTCCTACACATCAGACCCGAATGCCATCGGTTTTGACTCGTCCTACAGTGAGGGCGACAACGGACTTGCATATTATACATACGGCGGTGCAAAGTATCCCGTTCAGCACACTTATATAGCATACTATATTCACGAAGCAGCATGGTATGGCAACGGCGGTGTTGCAAACAGCGGTCTTGTCATGAATGCGATCGATGACCTGGCACACGCATTTGTATACACAGGTGAGGCAAAATACGGAAGAGCCGGCGCAATCCTTCTCGACAGAGTTGCAGATGCATACCCCGATTTCGATTGGTACCGTTGGCACACATGGCGTGGCGATGCCTACCGCGGAAGCATTGTTGACGCGGTCTGGGCAAACGGTATGGCAAAAATATTTGCAACCGCATATGATGCATTCCTCCCGATTTACAATGACCCGTATGTTGTCAATTACCTTTCGAGAAAGGGCGCAAAATACGAAAAGGATATCTACGGAAACTGGAAGCTCGATGAAAACGGAAATCCGATTTCGGTAAACCTCAAGGACAGCCCGGGCGCAGTCCGAAAGAATGCTGAGGATAATATCCTTCTCACGATATACAGCGATGTTCTGACAGGTAAGCTCTGGGGTAACTTCGGTATGCATCAGTCCGCTCTTGCGGCAGCAGCTGTTGCGCTCAACAGAGAGCCTGAAAGCAGCGAAATGCTCGAATGGATAACAAAGGACGGAACCGGCTACAACACAGGTGCAATTCAGCAGAAGCCGATTGCCGGCGGATATGTTATGAAAAACCTCATTGAAGAGGTTGACCGCGACGGTATCGGTAATGAAAACGCACCGGGATACAACAGACTCTGGATAACAAACCTTCTCTACCTTGCTGAAATGCTTGAGGACTATGAGGGTGCATCACCCATCAATCTCTTTGAGAATCCGAAGTTCCTCAGCATGTTCCCCGCACATCTCAATTTAACACTCGGCGGTTACTATGGTGCGCAGATTGGTGACTCGGGTGCTACGGCAAGCTCCGGCGTTGTTCTTGAACTCAAGGATTCTATTCAGGGATTCAAGTATACAGGCAGCCGCCTCCTTGCTCAGGGTATGTATAAAAAGAACGGCGATTCGGTAAACGGCTTGCACGGAACCGTTTTGGATGATGATCCCGAATGGGTAATGAAGCAGATTGAGAAGATCATCGAAGAAGATGGCGAATTGGCACTTGAAAGCAATATGCTTACGGGCTTCGGATTTGCATCTCTCCGCGCAGGTTCGCATAACAAGTCCGTGAGTGCGCAGACCGAAACAAACACAATCCGCGATTTCTCGATCTATTTCGGTGCAAACACAGGCCACGGACATTACGATACACTCAACCTGCTTATGTCGGCATACGGCCTCAACATCGCTCCCGATCTCGGATACCCGGAACAGACGGGAAGCCAGCCGAACAGAATGGAATGGGTAGATGCGGCAATTTCACACAACACGGTTGTTGTTGATGAGATGGAGCAGACTTCAAACGGAACTGTCGGAACACCGTATCATTTTGATGATTCCGATAACGTAAAGATCATGGATGTTGCGGTGGATAACGTTTATAAGCAGACTGATGAATATCGCCGCTCCGTTGTTATGGTAAAGGTTGATGATGAAATTTCCTATGGCGTTGACTTCTTCCATATAAACGGCGGTAACGATCATCTCTATAGCTTCCACAGCCAGTCTGATGAGCTTTCGGCAGTATACGGTCTCGGTGAGCTCTATGAGCAGCCGATGTATACGGAGGCCAAGGGCAACAAGTATGGTGTATATGCAGGTCCGGATGTCAAATACGGTCCCGACCCGAACGGAGTAAGCAACGGAAAATATCCGCACGGCTACACATGGCTCTATGATGTCCGCAAATATAACTCCATAGACAAGAACTTCTCGGTTGAGTTCAATGTCAAGGACTGGAACCAGAAAATGACTCAGAAGCGCGATGTCAAGCTTTGCCTCACGATGCTTTCGGATGAGCCGATGAACGAAGTAACATTCGCTTCGGCACTCCCGCCGCAGACATCAAACAATAAGAGACTCGGCGAGCTTGATTATCTCCTTGTAAGAAGAAAGGGCAAAGACCTCAACACAACCTTCACGACCGTCCTCGAACCGTATGAAAACGGAAAGAAATATGTCGAGAAGATTGAAAAGGTCACAATGGAGAGAGCACCGGGTGTAAAACCGGGTCTTAACGATGCGTTCAGCGCGGTTAAGGTAACTCTCAAGAACGGCAGATGCGACTATATCATTTATTCGACAAATACTGAGATTGACTATGTTGTTGATGGTAAGTTCAATTTCCGCGGTTTTGCAGGTGTTATATCGCTTGAAAACATCGACGGAAAGGAAAACATAGTCTATAAATACCTCAACGACGGCGAGGTTCTCGATTTTGTCGATGCAGAGGAGAAAGAAACACTTTCTGCATACACGGGAACGATTTCCTCCTTCACACGCGAGCTTTCGATGGAAAATAACATCACGTTCACACCCGATGCAGGCATGACTGTTGATACGGCAGCGCTTTCAGGAAAGTATGTCTATATTGAAAATGACGGTATCCAGAACGGCGCATACAGAATCGACGGTGCGTTTCTTGCGGAAAACGGAGATGTTGTCCTTGATATCGGAATGGTATCGCCGATAAGAAGATTCGTTGATTCGTCTGATATGTCTCTCGGATATGTTTATAACATTAAAGAAGGACAGAGCCTCAGAATCCCGCTTTCAAGCATGGAAACATCCGCTCCTGTTTTCGCTCCGATTGCCGATGCGTCTGCAACGGCAGGAAGCACGGTCTCAATCAAGATAAATGTCGAAAGCCCCGTCGGTAAGGATATAACTCTTATCGGAACATCACTTCCGCGAGGAATGGTGATCGATACCGAGAAGAATGTTATCGTATGGAAGCCCGATAAATCGCAGCTTGGAAAGAACCACGTCGCGATTACCGCGGACGACGGAACGATGAAGACAACCGTCCACTTCACTGTTGAAGTCTTCGGTTCAACCACAGCCGGCGGTGGCGGCGGAAGCTCCGGCGCACCGTCCACACCGGGAACAACCACACCTACCATCCCTGCAACAAAGCCGGAGGATAAGGATAATTCAACGTCCTCCACCGACAATGTAGATAAAACTCCCTCAGTCGGCGATGCCGACAGCTCCCTCGGAGAGGGAGCCG
>JAZSHZ010000020.1:0-2341 GCA_045533555.1 Eubacteriales bacterium | reverse complement strand
TACATATATTGCTTACTACCATCACTACGGTATCTGGTATGAGGGCGGCCTCGGCGATTCGGGAATCATAACAAAGGCTCTTGATACTCTCGGACGTGCATATCTCTATACGGGAGATATCAAATACGGTCGGATCGGTGCGGTTATAGTGGACAGAATTGCAGATGTATATCCCGATTTTGAATGCACTCCGTATTACCCGAATTATGCAAACTCCGACGGTAACACACCAACCGGTCAGATTCTCGGTTCTATCTGGGAAACGTATATTCAACAGGATTTTGCAATCGCATATGATGCATTCTTCCCTGCATATGATGACCCGCAGGTTGTTGCTTTCCTCGCGGAAAAAGCAACTTTGCTGAACAACGCGGATAAAAACGACAAGACAACACCTGAAAAGATAAGAACCAATATAGAGAATAACATTCTCAGAGAAATATTCACTTCCATCAAAACGGCACAGAGTAACGGTAACTTCGGTATGCACCACAATGCATTGGCTGTTGCGGCTGTGGTACTCGATACACACCCCGATACGGATGAAATGATTGACTGGAGCTTCAGCTACGGAACAACCGACAACAAGACCTACAACACAGGTGGCGGAATAAATCAGAAGCTTATAAGCACGGTTTCCCGTGACGGTCAGGGTAATGAATCCGCATTCGGTTATAACAGAATTTGGGTGACGCAGCTCACCGGTCTTGCAAATACTCTTGCAAGATATCCCGAATATGACGGAATGAGCCTTTACGAGCATCCGAAATATATCGGAATGATTCAGTCATATCCGTATATGCATCTTGTGCGTCGAGGAACACCCGGTATCGGTGACGGTGGCGGTGCGGCCGTATATAATAAGCTCCCGGATAACGACTCTGTCATTCTGGACAGCTTCAAGTATACAAGAAGCGCAAATCCCGAGGTCGCAAAAGAGCTTGCTCAGCATATGTACTTCCTCAAAGACGGAGAGCTCCGCGATCTGCACTACGATATCTGGACGAAGAATCCCGAAAGCTTCTCTGATGAGGTGGATGAGATAATCAGGAAGCACGGGGAGTGGAATTACGACAAGAGCGCAATGCTCACCGGCTACGGAATGGGCATCCTCCGTGCAGGAACACTCCACGAAACAGTTGGAGCAGACATTATCCGTGATACGCAGCGCGATTTCTGGATGTATTTCGGCGGCTCGCTCTCACATAACCACAACGACAAGCTCCATCTCGGTATCGAAGCATACGGTATCGGTATGACAACTGATCTTGGCTATCCGGAAGCAACGGGACACAATCCGAACCGCTTCCAGTGGCAGAACACAACTCTTGCACACAATGCGGTTGTTGTCAACGAGCAGGATCAGATGAAGAACACATATTCACATAAGCCGCTTCACTATGACGCAAAGGATACCCGTGTCAAGGTTATGGATATAGATGCGTCAAGCGCATATGCTGTAACGGACGAATATAGAAGAAGCGTTGTTATGATTGACTATGACAGTGATGTTTCCTACGGCATCGACTTCTTCAAAGTCAGAGGCGGTGAAGACCATCTCTATTCATTCCATGCAAATAGCCACGATGACCCGATAACTTCGGATAATCTGGTGTTTGATGTTCAGTCCGGCGGATCGTATGCAGGAGCAAATGTCCCGTTTGGTGAGGACCCATGGACAAATGTAGGAAATAGCTACGTACCGCTCAAATATCCGCTTGGATATACGTGGCTCTTTGATGTCAAGCGTGCGGACAACCCGGGCACAGGTGAGTTCTGGATAGATTATAAGATAACTGACTTCAGAAAACATTCGCGCAACGGAAGAATGGATACACGCTTGCGTATGACTGCGGTAAACGACTGGATGGCAGACGAGGTAACACTTGCAAACGGTATGCCTCCGCGAACACCGGATAACCTCTCGGTTATGAATCACCTTGAATATATGCTCATAAGACGCAAGGGACGCGACCTCAACACGCTCTTCACAACGGTCATCGAGCCGTATAACGGCGAGCGTTATATCAAGTCGATTGAAAATGTTCCTGTAACAGCAGTCGATGGAACTCCGGGCAAGCTCGACAGTGTAAAAGCGGTCAAGGTAGAGCTTGCAGATGGTCGCATGGACTATGTTGTATATGCACAGAACAACAATGTAATCTACAATGTGGGTGACGTATTTGAGTTCCGCGGATTTGTCGGAGTTTACACGGTCAACGCAGAAGGCGAGAATATCTACAGCTACGTAAACGACGGCGACAAGATCGGAAATATTGAAAATCTCGATGCAGCATTCGAAGGAACTGTTGTTGATTTCCAAAGAGATCAAGTCGGATCG